>PWSY01000245.1 GCA_003563055.1 Anaerolineaceae bacterium
AACAGAGAGATCTTGCGGGAAGAGATTTCGAGTACGGTCACGGCTATCCTGGGCCTGGTTGGCGTGCGGAATATTGATCCTGTGACGTCAAAAGAGCACATCCTCCTGTCGAACATCTTTGAGGCAGCCTGGCGAAAAGGTGAAGACCTTGATATGGCAACGCTGATCCAGCAGGTGCAAAAACCGCCTTTTGATAAGCTGGGTGTTTTCTCTCTGGATAAGTTTTACTCAGAAAGAGAACGCTTTGATCTGGCCATGCTGCTGAACAATTTCCTGGCCGCACCCGCATTCCAAACCTGGCTGGAGGGTCAGCCGCTTGATATCGCCAGCCTGTTGTATTCGCCTGCTGATAAACCCCGTCACAGCGTTTTTTACCTGGCCCATTTAAATGATCAGGAACGCATGTTTTTCATCACCTTGCTTTATACGGCGATAGAAACCTGGATGCGGACGCAAAAAGGTTCCAGCGGGTTGCGAATGATGGTCTATTTTGATGAGATTGCCGGATACCTGCCGCCGGTCTCCAATCCACCAAGCAAAAATATTATCTTGCGTATGTTGAAACAGGCCCGGGCGTTTGGTGTTGGCCTGGTTGTGGCGACCCAGAACCCGGTTGACCTAGATTATAAAGCGTTATCCAATGCAGGCACCTGGATGGTAGGCAGGCTGCAGACCGAGCGCGATAAGGCACGATTGCTGGACGGCTTGGAAGGTGCGGCCCCGGGGGTGGATCGTCGAACTTTTGACAGATTGATCTCATTATTGGATAAGCGTGTATTCCTGCTGCATAATGTGCATGAGTCAGGCCACCAGGTCTTCCATACTCGGTGGGCTATGAATTACCTCGCTGGTCCTCTCACCCGTTCTCAAATCCCAGCGGTCAATGCTCTGGTAAATGCAAAGATCGATGATGTATCTTCTTTACGGCCGTCATTGGATAAGGAACCAGAGGTGGAGTCCCAGGAAACGATTGGACAGCATACGGTACCGGAATTGCCCGGTTCGGTACCGGTATCATTTTTCCCCGTTAACCGGGGCATATCTGATGCGCTCCATGAAGCAGGCGACAGGTTGCCAGCCGGGGCAACCCAGCCACAATACTGGTATCGTCCGGTGATTTTTGGACAGGCACGGGTGGCTTACTTTGCCCGAAAATACAATATCAGCCATGAAGCGGTCTACACCGTTCGGATTGATGAACTCAAGCGGATGGGCTTAATCCGCTGGGAGAATTTTGGTGTTGAACCGATAGATTTGGACAATTTGTCTGACTCACCATTGACCGAGGCCACCTTTAATAATCTGGATAACTTTGCGATTGAAAACAGCCGCCAGTTATCTGATATTCAAAAGGCTTACGAAGATTGGATTTACCGCACCCAGGCAATGGTAGTGCGTTTGAATAATGCGCTGGATGTGGTGGCAGGGCCGGATGTTTCGGATGATGACTTCCGGAAAATGCTTGAGGATGCCCTTGCAGCGAAAAAGGAATCGGATATTCAGGCGATAAAGCGAAAATTCCAACAGCGTATGGAATCCTTAAAAACGAGATTTGACCGGGAAGATGCACGTCTTTCTAAAATGGAACAAGAACTTGGTCACCGCCGTTTGGAAGAAGTTGGTAAAGGGATCGAAAATGCCCTGGGTTTGGTGATGGGACGTCGGAGAACCCTTTCCACCTCGATTACCCGCCGGCGGATGACCAGCAGGGCGAAGGCCGACCTTGAAAAGGCTCAACAGGATCTTAAAAACACCGAAAAAGCCATCAAGGACCTGGAGTCAGAATATGAAGCAGAAATCAACCAGGTTGATGGTAAGTGGCAAATGGCCATGGAGGATATCACAGATGAGCCGGTTTCACCCTTCAAAAAGAATATATTTATTGAGAAATTTGGTCTTTTATGGCTGCCATATTACGCTTTTGAAAAAGACGACGGATGGTTGACCGTCCCGGCCTATCAATGGTGATCCATGGTCTGGGTAATGAGCAGTAGTTCTAGCATCCATGGCATGGGATAATCACATAATCCTTCCATTTATGTTTATCTCATCAGCATCGGCATTGGTTATTCACCATTATGTATCGTGAAATATGACAAAAATACGCTTATATTTATCTTATGATCTGGGTGTATAGTGATTTTGCCTATTAAGATTTAAATTTTAACCAAAGGAGTAAAAATGATAAAAAGGACAGCAGATGCAGTCTGGCAGGGGGATCTCAGCCAGGGAAAGGGTGAACTCCAACTGGGTAGTGGTGCTTTCTCAGGAAATTATTCATTTAAAACACGCTTTGAGGATGAACCAGGCACTAACCCGGAAGAATTGATCGCGGCCGCCCATGCCGGCTGTTTCTCTATGGCGCTTAGCGCTGAACTAAGCAAAGCAGGATATGCCGTGGATCAGATCAGCACAAAAGCAACGGTCTCTATGGAAAAAGGTGATGCAGGGTTTGCGATCTCGGGCATCCGGTTGGTGACCAGGGCCAAGGTCAAGGATATCGAAATGGATGAATTTGCTAAATATGCCCTGGGTGCAAAACAGAACTGCCCGGTTTCTAAGGCGCTTGCAGCCGTTGACATCCGGCTGGAGGCGCATTTAATTAAATAAGGCATGATCGTAACTACTCAGTCTAAAAAAACCAACCTTCAGCAGAAGGGTTGCCTGAGTAGTTACGGATGATCTATGATTCTGAAAAAGAGGTGTAGCAAGCATCTCTTTTTTCGTTTGGGGCTTAAACGCATGCTGGGCTCGCATCAGTCTCAAAGCGAGATTGATTGGCCGCGTGTTATAGGCCAGCTGGTCTGCCCATGCTTCATTTCCGGGGAACCCACCGAAGAATACCTGGCAACCGGGGGTTGCCAGGCCACGCTCTATGATAAATGTGTACATATTATAATCATCCGTCAGGTGGTGGATGGGTTGAATTTACAGGCAATTTTCTTGGATGGGCAGGGGCATCGGTGAATGTTATAATAGAAAAAACCATACGGAGGTTGAGATGATGATCTACGAGATGAAAGAAGTGACAGAAGAGGTGTTGGAGGCATTCCAGCGTCTGATCCCACAGTTGACTGCGTTCAGTTCACCTCCTACGTGGGAGGCTTTAACAGCAATGGTGTCTTCATCTGCTACTTTTATCTTTCTCGCCAGGGCGCAGGGGCCAGGAAGTCAAATTGTGGGCGCTGCCTGCCTGGGCACTTTCCAGACACCGACCGGCATTCATGGCTGGATCGAAGATGTGATTGTGGATGGGCATTATCGGCAGCAGGGGATAGGCAAAGCCCTCACGCAAACCTGTCTGGAGAAAGCGCGTGGCCTGGGACTGCGGGAGGTTAATTTAACCTCTAACCCTACCCGCAAAGCTGCCAATACCCTTTATCGGTCAATGGGTTTTATTCAACGCACGACCAATGTTTACCGTTTTCCTATGGATTGATGGGTGTTGGGTCTGAGGGCGTTGGTGATGGATGCGGCAAGGTTTGGGTCGGCACAGTCTCGATGGTGGCTGTAGCAGTCGGTGAGGGTGGGGGTATGTCGATAATGCCATTTTGATTAACTGAAGTATCACCCAAAGCGGAAGCGAGCAGCGCTAAAACCCGGGCTTCTTCAATTTCATTATTAGCAAGCGCTGTTTGTGCCTGTGCACCCAATGACATGACAGGGTCTTTTTCTGCTAATAGATCCATCCGGTTTTGGGCGCGCCTGATGTTGCCTGTACTGGCATAAGCCTGGGCAATTACCAGTCGATAAATGTTCTTGTACTGAGGATCTAAACTGGCAGGCTCGGTGTTCACATAGACAACCGGGTTGATCAGCCATGAATAAACCAGGCCAAGGGCTAAACCGAGCACCAGTCCGGTTAGCAAGTACCAGGAACCACGTTTTTCTGTTGATTCTGATGTTATCTTAATTTCCCTTGTGTCTTCCAGCATGGTTTAAGCTCCCGCTCGAATCAACCTTATTCATCCAGTTTGATTTGTATAGCTGCAGCCAGGTCATACATCAAACGCATATCTTCCGGTGCATAGTGGATTCTTTCAGCATGGTCAACGACATTTTCAAGTATGACCAGGGGGGGGATATTTCCTAAATAACCCAGGTGATCCAATGCCAGGGAAACATTGCCATCCTGGTGATGTCGTTCGGCAATCATTAAGACATAATCTGTTTTATAGTCGATGTGCAAGGAGGTCAGATCAGTGTTTCTGTTCGTGACAGGGCTGATGGTCCAGCCTAAAATGATACCCATTGCCAGCCCAACCAGGATGGTTATTGTGAAGAAAACCAAACGAAAAAAGCGCCCTTTCAAATCAATCCTCCGTCAGCATTGGCATTCGGATGCCCTGTGCTCTGGCTGTTTGGATTGCTTTCTCATAGCCTGCATCTGCATGGCGCACGATACCCAACCCCGGGTCTGCTGTCAAGACACGCTCAAGTCGTTTGGCAGCCTCTTTGCTGCCATCTGCCACAATTACCTGTCCGGCGTGCTGGCTATAACCGATACCCACACCGCCACCATGATGAAATGAGACCCATGTGGCCCCATTGACCGCATTCACTAGGGCGTTGAGGATTGGCCAATCGCTGACGGCATCTGTGCCATCCTTCATGTTCTCGGTTTCCCGGTTGGGAGAAGCAACCGAACCAGAATCAAGGTGATCGCGCCCGATCACAATCGGCGCTGAGACTCGTCCTTCAGCAACCAGGTTGTTGAATGCCAGGCCTGCCCTTGCGCGTTCACCATACCCCAGCCAGCAGATCCGTGCGGGCAGCCCCTGGAAGGGCACCTTTTCACGAGCCATTTTCAACCAGCGGTGAAGGTGTTCGTCGTCAGGGAATAGTTCCATCACGGCGCGATCGGTTTCATAAATGTCTTCGGGATTTCCAGAGAGCGCCACCCAACGGAAGGGGCCTTTGCCCTCGCAGAACAGGGGTCGAATGTATGCGGGCACAAACCCAGGAAAGTTGAAAGCATCCCGGATGCCGTAATCGTAAGCACGTTGGCGTAAATTATTGCCGTAATCGAAAACTTCAGCGCCTTTTTTCTGTAAGTCGAGCATAGCCTGGACATGTTTGGCCATGGAAGCCATGGATTGTGACGTATAGGCGTCTGGATCGTTTTCCCGTAGTGTGTCAGCTTCTACCAGCGTTAAACCGGAGGGAATATAACTGTGCAGATCGTGGGCAGGGGTCTGGTCGGTGACCACATCCGGCACCACACCCCGGATCACCAGTTCGGGGTAGATATCAGCCGCATTGCCGATTAGCCCGATAGATTTTGGTATTTCCTTGTTGATGGCTTCTTCGACGAGGGTCATGGCTTCTTCGAGGGTGTCCACCACGGCATCCACATAGCCGATTTCAAGGCGGCGTTTGGCTCGTTCAGGGTCCACCTCCACGATCAAGCCGACCCCCTCGTTTAATGCGATCGCCAGGGGTTGCGCGCCACCCATCCCGCCCAGGCCAGCCGTGAGCACAAATTTGCCTTTGAGCGAAGGCCAGCCCTTGAGGTGGGCCAAGGATCCGAGGGTTTCGTAGGTACCCTGGAGGATACCCTGGGTACCGATGTAGATCCAGGAACAGGCTGTCATCTGTCCATACATCATCAGGCCTTTGGCAGCCAGTTCGTCGAAGTGTTGCTGGGTGGCCCAATGAGGGACGAGGTTTGAATTTGCAATCAGCACGCGAGGGGCATCGGGATGAGTCTTGAATACGGCCACTGGTTTGCCGGATTGGACCAGCAGGGTTTCATCTACTTCAAGGTCTTTTAGAGTGGTCAGAATGGCCTCGAAGGCTTCCCAACTGCGCGCGGCCTGCCCGCGACCGCCATACACGACCAGATCCTCCGGCTTTTCAGCCACCTCTGGGTCGAGGTTGTTCTGAATCATGCGGTAGGCGGCTTCTGTCAGCCAGGATTTGCAGTTGAGTTTGGTCCCGCGTGGGGCACGAATATGGTGCGGGTTATGCATGGGTTCCTCCTTTGTGATTGATGATGATCACTTTATAAAATTATAAGGCTATATTGGTAAAGATCCAAAAATATCTTGCAGAAATAATTTACTTTGGGTGGTGGAAACTTTGGCAAAGAACTGCAGTGCCCCAACTAAGACCGGGAAAGAGCCCTGCCATGTAGCTCAAGCCGGTCATTGCTTCTGGGATGTCAGCTTGTGCTTCCATCAGGTGATCCGGTATCCCGACAGAATGGAACTGGCTTTCAAGCAGGCCTAATACCTGGTACAGGTGTTGCCAGTAGGGTTCTGCCTTGCCTGGCATACGTTGATGTCCAATGGGTAATAACCAGCCGAAGTCAGGTTTGTGTTTCATAAAGGTATTATAGTTGAAATAGTGAGATTAAATCTATCGATACTAATTTTAGTGTTTAATTGGATGATACTGCATCTGCTTGTTGGGTCTCTTGACAGATTAACAAAAAAGCATAAAATACTTCCTGAACATGAGAAGAAAATTACATTTTTGCTCAAATTTAATTCACCCCGCCACGCGACTCGTGGCGTTGATTTTGTCTTTATTTGAGAGCCTTCAGAGGCTCTCTTTTTTTTGTGTTTGGAGGTGCAATGTGAGATTACCCGGACTTATTGACCCCCATGTGCACATGCGTGAACCCGGCGCATCACATAAAGAAGATTGGGCTACTGGCAGCGCCGCCGCATTGGCAGGAGGCTTTACCCAGGTGCTGGCCATGCCGAATACGCACCCAGCTATTGTGGACGAGCCCTCACTGGGGCAGGCCTATCAACTGGCTGGAAAAAAAGCCCGCTGTGATTATGGTCAGTATATGGGCGCGGGATTGGATAACGTGAGGGAAGTGTCGACTTGTGCTGAAAAATGCGTTGGTTTGAAACTCTATTTAGACCAGACTTACGGCCCTTTGCGTTTGGATGAGATGTCAGATTGGCTGGCGCATTTTAAAGGGTGGCCTAAAAACCGACCCCTGGTGGTTCATGCAGAGGGGCGCACCTTAGCAGCTGCTATATTGATGGCGGCCATTACAGATCGGTCACTGCATTTGGCGCATGTCTCAACGCGTGAAGAAATCTTGCTGATTCGAGCAGCAAAAAAAAGAGGCTTGAAAATTACCTGTGAAGTCACACCCCATCACCTCTTTCTAACAGCAGGGGATCTTCCTGGAGGCCGAGGCGAGGGGCGGCCACGATTGCAAACACAAAAGGATGTGAATGCATTGTGGGAAAACCTGGACGTGATCGATTGTTTTGCCACGGACCATGCCCCCCACACCTGGGAAGAAAAAAAACAAACTGATTCTCCCCCTGGATTCCCCGGATTAGAAACAGCACTGCCTTTGTTCCTGACAGCTGTCTCTGAGGGTCGGTTGCGCCTGGATGACCTTGTTCCCCGCCTGAGCAGCAATACCCGGCGGATATTTGGTGTTCCGGTTCAACCGGAAACATGGGTTGAAGTAGATCTGGACGCCACGGCGAGTATCACTGCTGCAATGATGTTTTCAAAAGCTGGTTGGACACCTTTTGAGGGCCTCCAAACACGCGGTGTAATTCTGAAAGTAGTCCTGCGTGGCATTTCAGTGTTCGAGGATGGCCAGGTACTCGCGCCTCCCGGGTCTGGCAGGCTTATCCGACAGGATTTGGTTTAAAGCAGAGCCTCAAATTTTGAGGATTTATGATGGATGTTGGATTATTTCATGACAGGAGATAAAAATGACGAAAAATATACCCCCTATTAACAGCAAAATTCCCCATTTACCTTTTGGTGATCACCAGGATTCGCCTTTTTACGGTCGGGATATCATCTCGGTAAAACAATTTAACCGAGAGCACCTGGATTACATCTTCGATGTTGCCCATGAGATGTATGAAATGGTTGCCCGGGTGGGCTCCTTTGACCTGCTAAAGGGCAAAATCTTGGCCAGCTTATTCTATGAGCCCTCTACCAGGACATCTTCTTCTTTTACGTCCGCAATGGAGCGCCTGGGTGGGAGTGTCATTCCGATTAATAATGTCAGTTATTCCTCGGTGACCAAGGGTGAATCCCTGCCCGATACAGTGCGAACACTGGAAGCCTACGCAGATGTAATTGTGCTGCGCCACCCGGAGGTTGGCTCCTCAGCGCTGGCAGCCAAATACGCCCGAAAACCAATTATCAATGCAGGCGACGGTATTGGCGAACATCCTACTCAGGCATTACTGGATTTGTTTACCATCCATGAGGAGTTGGGCCAGGTGGATGGGTTGACGGTAACCTTGATGGGTGACCTTAAGTATGGACGCACGGTGCATTCACTTGCCAGGTTGTTGACCCTATATGACGTAAAACTCAATTATGTCTCGCCTGACCTGCTCAGTTTTCCTTCAGAGCTCTTCGATGAAATCGCTGCTACCGGAATCAGCCAAGCTTCATACCAATCACTCTCACCTGTTCTGGCCGACACGGATGTACTCTATGTGACCCGGGTTCAAAAAGAACGCTTCGAAGACCCCGTCAATCATGAGGCGCTCAAGGGGGCCTATGTGGTCACAACCGATACAATGACCGACGCCAAGGAAAAAATGATTGTCATGCATCCCCTGCCGCGTGTTTGGGAGATCGATATGGCTGTGGATGAAGATCCACGAGCGGCATATTTTCGCCAGATGGCATACGGTCAATATATCCGGATGGCATTGCTGGCCATGGTGCTTGGTAAAGCCTGAGCCAATAAAAAAGAGATTAGCTCATTTACCGAAGACAATAATTCCTTTTGCCTGGTAGGGATTGATTGGGTTAAACCATATTACAATTAGGTATCGTTTTGTGAGTTATCAGGAGGATCCCCATGGCTACCTTTTTTGAGAAGCTTGACCAGCGCGCCAAGGACATCGATTCTTTATTGTGTATTGGTCTCGACCCGCACTCGGAAGATCTGCCGGAGAAGACCGGTCGAGCGGCTGAAGAATTTTGTTACCGGTTGATTGAAGCGACCCATCCGTATGCGCTGGCTTTCAAGCCCAATGCAGCTTTTTTTGAAATCCTGGGCCCCGAGGGATGGCAGGCATTGCGGAATGTGATTAAGGCAGTGCCTGAAGGTATCCCCGTTATCCTGGATGCGAAGCGCGGCGATATCTCTTCTACTGCCCGGGCTTATGCCC
>PWSY01000114.1 GCA_003563055.1 Anaerolineaceae bacterium
AGAAAAAGCAACCCATGAAAAGTGTCAGACTCTGGATACCCATCACCGGCTTCGTCCTATTGACCGCGATGACAGGCGGTTTATTGCTCTCGGCAACCATCGAAGCCTGGAACACCCACTTAGCAACCGGTATCATCGCCATGCTGGTGTTAATTGGCGCCTTCACCACCATGGTCTACCAGGGGATCAGCCTCAGGAAATTGGACCCCTCACCCATCAAGGCGCACAAGCACCTCTTCAATTTTCTGGCTGTTTTTTTGGGCGGCATCATCACCTTTTATTTTTCGGTGGATATCGGCCTGGGCGCAGTGGTGGCCTCTGGCCTGATCGGGCTTTTTACAGATATGATCTTCCCCGACCTCGGGGCACCGGCTTTTTGCGGTTCTTTTGTGGGCATGTCTTCCGATGGGCTGTTCTTCAGCTACAGCGATGTTGTTCTGGCCAGCGCCATTGCCGGCCTGGTTTATGTGCTCACGAGTAAAGTATTTAATGGGTTTGGGGGCAAGCTGGGCACCATCGCTTTTATCGGTACGGCCGGCGCCGGTTTAGGGCTGGGGCGGCAATTTCTTTTCGCGCCTATCGCCGATGGGGAACTCGGCATATTAATTATGCTGATCGCATTTATCGCGGCCCCGCTGACCTTTTTCCTCAACTGCCGCTTAAAAAATGGCCCCGTACTGGCATCCAGCGCAGTGGGGCTGCTGGCCGGGCTGACGCTGCCTTTCTTTTTTCCGGTTCACGGCAGCACCCTGGCGGTGGTAGCATTCTGTGCCAGCTTCACAGGCATGACCAGCCAAAACCGCTGCCCCGCCTTCTGGCAAATGCTCGTTGCCGGTGTGTTCACCGGCGTTTTATTTATTTTCGCCACACCCTTACTGCCAGGTGCAGGCGGCAAGCTGGGCACGATCGGCTTCGCCTCCATCATCTCTGTGTGGGGTTACATTCATCTTTACCAGGATTTTTACGGCCGGAACTCACAATTCCAAACCGACCAGGGACGCAGCGGCTGAATTTCACCCTTTCAACCGCCAATCCATTATGCCTCGCGCCTTTCGGGCTGTCTGTATCAGGTGTTACTTTTTTATCCAAACACGCTATAATAATGCCATCATGCGTGAAGCTTGTAAATATCACAAAATCGCCTGGCTGATCTTACTGATCGGCCTCTTATTCTTGCCATCTTCTGCCCGGGCCCAGGCGGGCACAGCCATGGACCTGGTCAATGGGGTCAACAATCTACGAGAAAGTATGGGGTTAGCCCCCTACACCGTTGACAATTATCTGATGGGCTTTGCCCAAACCCACAGCGATTATATGGCCTCGCTGGGCAGGTGGACCCATACCCGCGCAGATGGTTCCAGCCCCTCAGACCACGGCATCCAGGAAAATGTGGCCGTGGGCAATAATATGTCTGTCCAAACCTGCATCTACCAAATTTGGGCCGATTGGATTCACTGGCGAACGATGACCGGTTATTCAAGCGGCCGGGTGGGCGCGGGTGTGGCCATCGCGGATGGCGTTGTGTATTACACCCTGAATGTGATCCCATCGGGCAGCGCGGTCAACCAGCCCCTCCCAACCAGCGACGGGACTGCCGTTGCCGGGCAGCCCGCCGAGAACACGCCCGTACCGTTCCCGCAGATGGCAACCAGCACCCCCAATGAAGAAGGCGACATTATTCACGTCGTAAAATATGGCGAAACCCTGTGGACGATCTCAGAGGCCTATGATGTGCCCCCCGGCGAGATTATGCGGAACAACGGCTTCCCTGAAGATCGAATCACCATCTTTGAAGGGCAGGCATTGATCATCCGCTTTGCACCCGAGCAGTCGCCCACACCGACCGCAACGATCACACCCATCCCCAATACCCTCACACCAACGCCCACCAAAACCCCCTATGCAACCGCCACGCCCATACCCACGCCAACGCCCACCGCACCACCATCGGTCGTCCTGCGCACCCTGGGGGACGGAAAAACCGTGGGGATGGGGCTCATCCTGGCCAGCGGGCTGGGGCTGATCCTGGTCATCTACCTGGGTTTCCTTAAAAAGTCCTGAAATAAACTTTTCCCCCCTTGACACAACCTGAGTTTTCATGATAAACTCCTTTTGTTGAGAAAACGCCTGCTGAGCAGGCGCGTATCAGAAGAATTTTACAAGAAAGGAGCACGACCGCATGAGCAATATCCTATTGGTTTACCAGGTCTTCCGTTGCCAATCCGCCGATCAGGTCGGCAGTGATTTGCCTTCGCGGAGTGCGCCCAGTGATAATTAGCCTTACCTAAAAAGGACTTCAGGCCACGGGTGAACTCCAAATCCCCGTGGCTTTTTTGTTTCCCTGTTGAAACAACCCCAAACACAGCCAGAATCCAAACCGGCGCCACGGGATCAAGACCAGCCCGTGGCGTTTTTGATGGTATTCGACCCTATCAGAGAAAAGAGTGCAGAGAAATGATCAACTTAATAAGAAGAATATGGTCTATATGCGATGGCAGCGGGGTGCGGTCCCAAGGTCAAACAGGCCTAACACCCGCCCGTTGCAATAGAGGTCTTCAGACAATGAACACCTCGCCGCCGAAATCTTACGTTTAACCCATCAGGCAGCCCCATCGGCCGCCCCAGCCCTGGCAGATGGCTGAGCGCATCTGCCCAAGAGGAGGAACGACATGTACCACTTCACATTGATTGGTGAAGCCTCCACATCAACCGAGCAAGACAACTCGAAAGCACAGCAAAGTGCTTCAAAGGAACCCAAAAAACTGTCAGGGAAAAAGAACACCATCCTGGCAAACACAGCTCACTTTCTAAGTAAGCAGTTTAACCACCGATACTGGTACCGCAACACTACCAGTGATCGATAAGATAAAAACATGGAGAAGAGAAGAGATGCGCAAACATATTAACAAACACCAACCGGGCCAGCGCTGGTGAACAACTCCAGCGGTGCATAGCAGCAGGTGTACCACCTGCAGGGCAATGGGTGTCACAAATCAGAAACCGACCTGACCGTGGTTGGCTTTGTTCCCGAAAAACACAAATCTGTGAGGTTTGTGCCCACCACGACAACCGGCGTCCTTGATTTGCGGGGGTGTACATCACCCGCCCTGCAGTTGTAACCCTGCCAGTAAAGAGACTTAAAGGAGTTTTAATCATGCAAGACAATATCATCATTTTAGAAAACGCACCAAACATTACCGGCCTCATCTTTCGACATTTTTTAGGCGAGGCAGATTACCCCGCCATGATCAAAATCCTAGATGCGGCCTCAGCAGCCGACCAGGAAGATGAAGCCCATACCGAGGAAAATCTCAGAAGAGAATATAAACACCTGACTAATTCAGACCCCTATCAAGACATGGTCTTTGCAGAAATCGACGGTGAACCGATCGCGTACGCGCGGGTCGAGTGGTGGCAGGAAGAAGATCCCAACGACCTGGTGTACGGTCATTTCGTGAACATCGTCCCGGACTGGCGAGATCAGGGCATTGAGCTGGCTATCATCCGGTGGTGTGAAACTCGTCTGAGGCGCATTGCCGAGGAACATCCTAAAGATCGTGCCCACGTCTATCAGACCTACAGCAACGAATTTAAACCCACCTTCAACGACCTCTTGGAGTCGCTGCACTATCAGCCAGCCCGGTATTTTATTGAAATGTCACGCCCCCTGGAGGATATCCCCCAGGCAAACCTGCCTGAGGGGATAGCAGTACGCCCGGTTGGAAAGGACCAGGCCCGCCAGGTCTGGGACGCCAGCAACGATGCTTTCCGAGACCACTGGGGCTATTCCGAGCCAAAAGAAGAACATTATCGTTCTTATTTGGAATCCAAGTACTTTCAACCGGAACTCTGGCAGGTAGCCTGGGACGGTGATGAGGTAGTCAGCAGTGTGATGAATTACATCGACCATGATTACAACGAGAAATTCAACCGAAAACGCGGCTGGACTGAGAACATCTCCACCCGTAAAGCCTGGCGGCGGCGGGGCATCGCCAAAGCTTTAATCGTCCAAAGCATGCATATGCACAAAGCCCTGGGGATGACCTCTGTCGGTTTGGGTGTGGATACCAAAAACCCACTTGGTGCCCTCAAGCTCTACCAGGACCTGGGTTATCAGGAAGAAAAGACCTGGATCACATTCCGTAAACCGCTTTAACAACAGCGCTTGCCACCAATGCAACCCGGGTCTGAACAAGCCCCCCTGCCGCCACTCACACAGGGCTCAGGGGGGCACTTATTTATCTCCCCCTCTACTCATGGTAAAATCAATGCCGCTGACTTTTTTCTAACAGCCACCGGTCATAATGAGACATAAATTTAACCGCAATACCAAGCTCTTCTTAGCTTCTACGCTGCTTTACGGGTTCGCCTTCAGCGTCTGGGAGCTGTTCTTTAACCTGTACATCCTCTCACTGGGTTTCAGCAATGATATGCTCGGCCTGATTCGGTCGGCCACACCTCTGGCAGCATTATTATTGGGGCTGCCCCTCGGACTGCTATCGGATCGAATCGGGCGTCGCCCAAGTATGTTGATCGGGCTCAGTGTGGGGTTTATGGGTATGTTTTTTCAAGTCCGCCTGATCATTCCCTGGCTGATCTTTTTCTTTGGGTTGGTACAGGGCGCTGGATTTATGCTTTATCGGGTAGCCCAACCGCCCTTCATCATGGCCTACAGCAAGCGAGAAAACCAGGCCCTGGCATTCAGCTTAAATTTTGGCTTGCTGACCATCGCGACCACCATCGGCAACCTCATCGCCGGGCGGATGCCAGGGTTTTTACAACAATGGGTTGGGCTACCCCAGGGCAGCGCAGCATCCTACCAATGGGTCATCACCGCCGGGATTTTGCTGGCAACCACCAGCCTGATCCCTGTATTCTTAATTTCTGAACCTAAAAGAAAAATAGATCCCCAAACCACCCGGATCGCCCCGAAAACAATGATTCGGAAAATTGCAGCCAGACCTATTGTGCGCCAAATGGCCCTGATCAATATCCTGATTGGCTTCGGTGCAGCGATCTTAATCCCTTATCTGAATGTGTTCTTGCGGTCAAAATTCGGCATCGCCGACGACCTGTTAGGCTTAATTTTCAGCCTATCTTCAATGCTGGTCTTCTTTGGCACGCTGATCTCATCCTGGCTGGTCAATGTGACCCGCAGCCGCATCATCCCCAATGTTGCCTCCCAGGGGATCAGCATCCTGTTCCTGTTCATCCTTGGTTTCTCACCCTTCCTGTGGCTGGCCGCCGTCAGCCTGCTTTTACGCACAGTCCTCATGCAAATGTCACAACCCTTGCTGGAAAATTATGCCATGCTTGTCAGCCCACCCGAAGAACAGGGTGCCATTGCCAGCATTCGTGGCATTGGGTGGCAAACTGGGCAGACCATTGGCATTTTTATCTCTGGCCTAGTGCAAACCCGGTTTGGCTTTTCACCATTATTCATTACCACAGGCATCTTCTACACCGTCGCCGTATTTTTAACCTGGGTGTTCTTTCGCCCAGGCGAGAAAGCATTATCCCATGCAGCCCAATCATAAGCCGATCACATTCGGGGTCATGGCGGATAGCCACATTCCTGATCGGGCCACCCACCTGCCCACCGCGCTTTTAGAAAGTTTACGGGCCGCCCAGGTTGATCGCATTCTGCATGCGGGTGACGCTTCCAGCTGGAAAGTAGTGCGCCAATTGGAGCAGGTTGCACCGGTTACGATCGTCCAGGGCAACCGCGATTGGATGCTGCTCATGCGTAACCCACGCCATCAGACCTTCACCGTCAATGGCCTTCAGATCACCCTGGCACATGGTCATCGCTCCATGCTGCACTACCTGATTGACAAGTGGGATTATATTCGAGAAGGCTATCACTTCAGCCGCTATTACGATCATCTCTCCAAAGATTTTCCAGATTCAGATGTGATCATTTTTGGCCATACCCATCACCAGACGGTAAAATGGGTGGGTCGACAATTGCTTTTTAATCCCGGGGCTGCCTATCCCTGTCACTATAATAATTACAAGCCTCAATTTGGCATTTTACGGATCACCCCGGGCGGAGACATTCTAACAGAATGCCACCATATTTATTAATCGCTTCCAACCAATATCTTCATCGCCATTGGGAGGAAAGCCTGGCTGAGATAGGATTAATAACAGCCATAATTCTTTGGAACACCACCTGAAAAGGCCCCGATTTGTCCCCCCTGATTACCTCATCCGACAATAATAAAGTCAAGCTCGTCCGCAAATTACATACCAGCAAAAAAAATCGCGCCACAGAAAATGCCTTTGTTGCAGAGGGTGTCCGGCTCATTGAGGAAGCCACTGCCGTACACTGGCCGGTGGATTTTATCCTCTATGATGAGACACTTTCCTCGCGTGGTCAGACGCTGATCGAGTCGATTGAACCCCAACCAGGTGTCGACATCGCACAAATATCGCCCCAGTTGATGGCTGAAATCAGCGATACCCAGTCGCCCCAGGGGATCCTGGCAGTGCTGAGACGACAGGCTGTGCCCCTGCCCGTTGAACCCAGTTTGTTAATCCTTGCCGACCAGATTCGTGACCCGGGGAATATGGGCACACTCCTCAGGACGGCCGAAGCAGCCGGTGCGGATGGAATTTTGCTCAGCCCGGGAACGGTAGATGCCTTTGCTCCCAAAGTCATCCGGGCTGGCATGGGAGCCCATTTCCACCTGCCTATCCACCATAAAACATGGGACGAGATTAAGGCCGTTGTGCAAGGTCTACCCGTCTACTTGGCAGATTCAGCCAGCACGATGCCCCTGTGGGAAGCCAACTTCCATCTAAACTGTGTTTTGCTGATCGGGGGTGAAGCCTTTGGTGCCAGCCCACAGGGTGAACAACTCGCCACGCAACGCCTGTCAATCCCCATGCGAGGCCGGGCCGAATCGTTAAATGCGGCCATCGCCGCCGGAATCCTCATTGCAGAGGTTTTACGACAGAGACATCCCCATATCAAGGAGACATAACAAGGAGACATAACAAGGAGACATAATGCGCATTCGATCCATCACATGCTTTGCACATCCACGCTGGCCGGTCAGCGAACTTGTTTTGCAAAAGCTGGGTATTTTTGCCCGTCAAGCCAGGCAAGTTTTTGAATCGGCAGGCTATCCCGTTCAGACTCTACGGTTGGCAACGCCACCATTTTCAGAATACTTAGAAGGCGAAGACCTCAATAGTGCAGCCGCTCAAATTGAAGTGCTGGCACACAGTGAGGGTTTTGAATATGCTTCCCTGGGGCCGGCCGTTCCTCAAAACCTCAACAGCTACCAGGCCATTCCAAACATGCTGGCAAACACCGGCAACATGTTTTTCAGCGGACACCTGACCACAACCACATCGGCGGTCAGCCTGCCAGCCATTCGTGCATGTGCAGAAATAATTCATCGCGCCGCGCCGCTTGAAGACAATGGCTTTGCCAACCTGCGCTTCGCCGCGCTGGCCAACGTCCCACCCGGGGCGCCATTCTTCCCCGCAGCTTACCATCAGGGCAAAGCACCTGCATTTGGCCTGGCGCTCGAAGCCGCCGACCTGGTGGTGAATGCCTTCCAGAATGCCAGGTCACTTGAAAATGCCCGTGAAACCTTAATTGGCCTGGTCGAGTTTCATGCCAGGAAGTTGGAAGAACAGGCAAACAAGCTGGCAGGTGCCTATAAAGTCGAATTCAAGGGGATCGATTTTACCCCAGCCCCATTCCCAACCCGCGAGATTTCATTGGGCTATGCACTGGAACAATTAGGCCTGCCCGCCTTTGGTTTATCCGGCAGCCTGGCCGCAGCCGCGTTTCTGACCGATACACTCGACCGGGCCGATTTCAAACGCACAGGCTTCAACGGTTTGATGCTACCCTTACTGGAAGACTCAACGTTGGCGCAACGTGGCGCTGAAGGCGTCTTGAGCGTCACTGACTTGATGCTTTATGCCGCTGTCTGCGGGACAGGCCTGGATACGCTGCCCCTCCCCGGGAATACCTCTATTGATGAAATCCAGGCCATATTACTCGATCTGGCTGCCCTGGCTTTGCGGTTGAATAAGCCCCTGACAGCACGGTTGATGCCTATCCCAGGCAAGAAAGCTGGTGATGAAACAGCCTTCGACTTTGAGTTCTTTGCCAACAGCCGTGTGCTGGCACTCCCTGCTAAACCATTGTCAGGGCTTTTGGCCGGTAACGAAAACATTGCCATCCAGCCCAGGCAATCCAGCCATCATTAAAGGCACCCTGCCCTGCACAACCTCCCAGTGACAGAAAGGATCGAGCGCTATGCTGCCGGGGCCATTACTTTTCCCAGCCGCTCAGATATCATAAAAAAAGGGGTATTGGGGGTTAAACTGCGACCGCCCTGATCGTCACCGGATGGATTTAACGGACTTGTTTAAAATTGACCAGGATCAGGTTTTTCTGACAATCTGCATAGGTTTGAATAGGATAGGGGTGCGACAGTGGCAGTCCATTGGTGTCCACCAATTGAATAAAGAGTGACTCTTCACTATCCACAACCAGATTTTCCAGCCTGAACTCGTACCCGGATTCCCCGTAAGCTTCAGCGAAACCGCTCAGGGTGAAACGGTCAATGATGTACACATCCAATTCCCCAAACAGGTGCAGTGTTAACCCAGTCACCGGCGCGTCCTGCAAATCCCAAACCTGGCCGGCAATCACCAACCAATCACAACCTAATGTAGGCGGGATCATGGCGTCATTAATTGCCTCTGGTTCCCCGCTCAGAATGAACGGGCGCAATTCTAACGTGGGTGTGGGAGTTTCTGTCGGCACCTGAGTATTGGTGGGGGTGCTGGTCTGGGTTAGCGTCATCGTTGGGTTGGCGGTTGGTGTCCGTGAAGGCGAGGGCGTACTGATCAGGGCAATCAAACGATCCTCAGTGGCAGTGACCGTTGGCATTTTTTCAGGTTCTTCTGGCTGATAAGGCCCCCACCCAAAAATCAACATCGCCAGCCAGGCCAGACCACCCATAATGCCCACCAGGATAAACACACCTAGAAATCCAGATTTATTTGGGGGTTCCGGTCTGCGTGGCGTGGCCATACTCGGGATATCCCCTTTAGCACGGTAACGGTTGTGGATTTTTGGCGGCTTTGAAGGTGTTTGTTTGCTCATATTAGTCGATTAACCACACAATCGTACTGCTCTCCCGCTGATCTGCCAGCCAGGTTTCCAGCGTATTTCGTTGCAATGTCAAACGGGCATCATGGGTCAAAACCCGCTCTTCACGAGACACGACCATGACGATATGATAGCCAATTTCAGTTTCAATGATTGTTGAATAACTACCCACTGGCAAATCAAAAACGACCTCTTCGATGGCTGGAAACAATAAATACCCTCTCGGGACCCAACCCAGATATCCGCCTGTGTTACGCCGGTCATATTCGCTGGCAACCTGTTCAAAGGCAGCGCCAGAGTTCAAACTAAGCAGCGCGCGCTCGGCACCAGCTTGGGTTAAAGCAAGCACCTGCCGCAGCTCCACCTGTTCAGTAATTTCCGGGACCAAATCCACCAGGCGGTCTCGCTGATGGCTGGCCAACAATTGCAACCGAAGGGATTCAAACAAGTCTTCCTCAGAATAGCCCCATTCTGACATCCAGGCAGCCAGGTCAACCTCCGCTGCTAAAGCATCAATTCTGGCCTGTACATCGGCATCGTTCACCTCTATGCCAGCCTCTTGGGCAGCCTGGCCCAGTAATACCTGGTTAATCAGATCGTTTAAAACAATCTCACGGACCAGAGCCTCATCGTTGACTGGCTTGCCCAAGGATTCCTGGGCGAGAAGGTAACGATCGACCTCATTCTGAAAAAAGGCCAATGATATCGGCTCACCATTCACAACCGCTGCCGCTGGCAAAGGTGTGGGGGTTGGCGTCGGTTGAATAAACGTTTCCGTTGGGGCAAGTAATTCTAATGTAGGTGTATCCACCGCTGTTGGTGTGTTGTCACTTGAACAAGCCGATAAAGAAAGCACCAATATAAACAGCCAAAAAATCGGCCTGAAACTGTTTTTATGCAACAATAACATGCTAACCATTATACCAGCCGGTGAAAAAATTCAAACCAGCACACTACGGGTGAGCGAACCAATAATTCACCGCGAAGCATTATCTTAACAGAAACGGCCTTTTTTATTGAATAAGCGTAACTACTCAGGCAGTCCTGCTACTGAAGGTTGGGGGTTTGACTCCCAAAATTCTCTTGTAGACTCAGTTGTTGCGAATAAGAATATATTGTTCTGGAGATAAAAAGGGGCTGTCCCTCACATTTGGGACAGCCCAATCTATTTTGCTTTTTATCTTCTCAGAGAGGTTAGAAACCGCCCATGCCGCCCATGCCACCACCTGGAGGGCCTGCAGGCATTGGGGGCTCTTTCTCAGGAATATCTGTGATCAGGGCTTCTGTGGTCAGGATCATGGCAGCAATTGAAGCCGCATTTTCCAAAGCGCCTCGGGTTACCTTGGCAGGATCAATCACGCCACCTTCAACCATATCACCATATTGCTCAGTTAATACATCATAACCGATCTTTAAGTTACCTTCTTTTGCCTGGGCCTGGCGGACGTTCTCAACAACAACTGAGCCGTCTTTGCCGGCATTTTCGGCAATTTTTCGCATCGGGATCTCGAGGGAGTTCCGAACGATTTTGACTCCGATTTGGGCGTCAACACCTTCTACCACCACATCGTCAAGTGCGCTAATGGCATTGATCAACGCCACACCACCGCCCGCAACGATACCTTCTTCAACCGCAGCACGGGTTGCTGAGAGGGCATCTTCAACACGATGTTTCTTCTCTTTGAGCTCGGTCTCTGTTGCTGCACCGACACGGATGATCGCCACACCACCGGAGAGTTTAGCAAGACGTTCCTGCAATTTCTCACGATCGTAATCGCTGGTGGTATTATCAATTTCAACGCGAATCTGTTCAATACGTCCTTTGATGGCGCTGGAATCACCTTTGCCGCCAACGATGGTTGTGTCTTCTTTGGTGCTCACAATTTTCTCTGCCTGGCCGAGATCTTCAATTGTCACGGTTTCCAGTTTGCGGCCGGTCTCTTCAGAAATAACTGTTGCCCCGGTCAGGATGGCAATATCCTGAAGCATTGCTTTGCGCCGATCACCAAAACCAGGGGCTTTGATCGCCAGCACATTGAGCATTCCGCGCAGTTTGTTGAGTACAAGTGTTGCTAGAGCTTCGCCGTCAATATCCTCAGCGATGATCATCAGTTCACGTTTGCCGACTTGCACCAGTTTTTCCAGAAGGGGAACAATATCACTGGCAGCAGAGATTTTCTTGTCGTGCACGAGGACATAAGGTTCCTCAATCTCGGCCTGCATTGCTTCAGAATCGGTGATGAAGTAAGGGGAAAGATAACCGCGGTCAAACTGCATACCTTCAACGTATTCGGTCTCAAATTCAAGGCCGCGGGATTCTTCTACGGTGATAACGCCGTCTTTACCAACTTTATCCATAACTTCCGCAATCATAGTACCAATTTCGCGGTCTTGTGCGGAAATTGTGGCCACATTACCGATTTCTGCCTTGGTTGTGATGTCAATGGCCTGTTCAATAATGGCATCAGCAACAGCTTTTGAAGCAGCTTCGATACCACGTTTTAATAGCATTGGGTTAGCCCCAGCAGCCAGATTCTTCAAACCTTCTGTGACAATCGCATGGGCTAATACAGTGGATGTCGTTGTGCCATCACCTGCAATGTCATTGGTCTTGGTGGCTGCTTCTTTCAATAATTGGGCGCCCATATTCTCAAATGGGTCTTCCAGTTCAATTTCTTTCGCAACAGTCACACCGTCATGGGTGATTGTGGGCGAACCAAATTTTCGATCAATCGCAACGTTGCGGCCTTTCGGGCCGAGTGTGGTTACGACAGCTTTTGCGACGACATCAATACCGGATTTCAACGCTCTCCGGGCTTCGTCAGAAAATACGAGTTGTTTAGCCATAATTCATTACTCCTTGGATTCCAATCAATTACTCGTTCAGTTTTGCGAGAATATCACTTTCCCGCATGATCAATAGTTTTTTACCATCATACTTGACTTCGGTCCCTGAATATTTTGCAAAAAGGACTTTATCGCCTTCTTCAACCTCGAGGGGCATATAGTCGCCTTTTTCGTTTCGTTCGCCAGGCCCTACTGCTAGGACAGTCCCCTTTTGGGGCTTTTCTTTGGCGGTTTCAGGCAAAACGATGCCTCCAGCCGTAATTTCTTCTTCCTCGATGGGTTGAACCACAAGCCGGTTGCCCAAAGGTTTTATTGAGATTGCCATTCGTTCCTCCGTAAATTAGTAGTGTTTGTTTATTGGTATTATTTCACCATTTTAGCACTCTACTCATAAGAGTGCTAACACTTCAATGATACCTTTCTAACAAAATCACGTCAAGGGATTTTTATTCATTTCTTATAAAAGATTTATATTCCCCCTTCATTCCTCTAGTGATGGCGCCTCAATCGGTTGTTCTTCCATGGCGGGTAGTTCAACATCCAGTGCTTCTGCGCCTGAGTCGTCAACCGGTTGTTGTTGCCCACGGGCACAAATATCTTCACCCGCCCGGACAATGCTCATAATGGTGGGTTCTTCAGGGTAGCGTTCACGCAGTTGTGAGAAGATCACCATGGCTCGTTCACATTTATCATCACCCGGCCTGTGCAGGCCAGCCAGAACCGATCCATAGGTAAAATAATGGACCACAGTGCTACCAGATAGTGGTAGGCCTGTCACAGAAACCATTGGATCTTCATTCGGATTGCATCTTCTAACTTCACAGCTCACTTCAGGGCTGCAGCCATCAATAGCGCATTGTAGAGCCGGTATAGCACCCTCGTAATTTCGTGACTTGTGGTAGATCACGCCCAATTGCCCGTAGACATTCGGGTTTGCTGGCGTGAAAGTCAATGCTTGCTGAACATTCAAGGCGGCCGCGAAAAATTCGCCATCCTGAGCATAGGTGTTGGCAATCGCGAGGTATGGAATTGGGTCAATAATGCCCAACTGCTGATTAAGATTTGCCGCTTTGGTAAAGTTTTCTAACGCCTGGTCATACAACTGCAGATGTCTGTAAACCCGCCCCACTGCGATATAAAGATAGGTGTAATTAGGCATGATCTCAATTGCTTTTTGATATTCCTGGATCGCAAGGTTGTAGTTACCCAGGGTTTCATAGGTAAACGCCATCACACGGCGTGCGTCCATCAGGTTTGGGTCACGCTCAACCGCTTGTTGAATGTATTGATAGGCCTGGACCCATCGCTTCTGACCAACCAGAACCTCAGCATAATAAGTTAACGCCAGAACATTGGAACTATCCAGCTGCATTGCCATCACAGCTTCGGCCTCGGCCCTGTTTAATAACTCTTCAGCCGTTTCAGCGTCAACAAGGAATGGGTTTGCGCTCCATTGAAGCACAAAGGCACGGACCGCTAAAACCAGGCTGTTATTCGGCTCAAGTTCCTTAGCCCGATCAATGGCCTCCAAAGCTTCATCCAATCGTTGGGCGCGCTCTGCATCAGTCGTCATTAAGGCTGAAGAATAAGTCTGGATGCGCGCCATTTCAGCAAATAATTGCGGATCGTCCGGGTTGAGTTCAGTAGCCCTCCGAAAGGCAGCAATAGCCGCTTCTAAATTACCTGCGGCAAAATGCGTATGCCCTTCATTCGCATAAGAGTCCACTGAACGTGTAGGGGTCGGTGTGGGTAAAAATAACGGTTCGACTTCACCGCGAGCAATCCCATTTAAGATTGTAAAGAAAAAAACAATCAATACCAAAAGAATCATAATCCGATAAGGATTAGCATCTTTGCGAGTATTTCGAAACCTGGGGTCTTTTCCTTGTAAATACATGATGTTTATTGGCAGCTTACAAAGCTAGCCAGTCATTTCCTTCTTTGTCATGAACATAGCATTGGGCTCTTCACCATTCTCCTGTTCACCCTCAGGGGTGGGTGTCGGGGTGGGGGGATTTTCTTGAAAATCCTGGCAAATATTGATCATTTCTTCCGCATTAAAAACAGCTGTCGCATCATCCGGCACCGTTTGGAGCATCGCCTGAGCAATTTGGACGGCCTCACTGCATCGGTTCACCCGAGCCAAGGCCAGGCCATATCGGCTGTAAAACTCAATAATCGTCATTGAATAACCTAACGGCAGTCCCTCAACAACCACACCCTCATCGGTCATACCACCGCGAACCGCCAATTCGAGTGAAGCGATCGCGCGGTTGAATTGCAAATCTCGGAAAAACATCGATCCCAAATTGCCATGCAGCCTGGGGTTGGATGGGTCATCGCTCACCGCCTGTTCAGCATATTGAACCGCCCGTGCAAACTCTCCGATACGTGCATATACTCGTGAGATATACCAGTTCGGTTCTGGATCTGTTGGATTCAAGGAGTAAGCCTTGGTAAATTGAAAGACTGCCTGGTCATATTCTTCTATAGCTAAATAATTTCTGCCCAGCGCCATATGAATTTCGGAAATGGTGTCATTAATCTGAGCTGCAGCATTGAGCTGCTCAATCGCGTCTTCATAATTACCTGTAATTTCCAAAACAAAACCACGCGCCCAACGTGCTTCCAGCAACTGGGGGTCCAAAGATAATGCCCGGGTCGACTGCTCAATCGCCCGATCCACCGTATCAATATCACCGACATTATTCACAATACGCCTGGCAAGGATATCTGCATAGACCGCATGAGCAAATGCATTATTGGGGTCCAGTTCCAAGGCAGCCCTGACATCTGCTTCAGCTTCCAGATATTCACCCAAATAGCCCTTAGCCCAGGCCAGTAATGCGAAGGCACTTGGCCTTGTTTTGTCCAACAGCAAGGCATTTTCAGCATTTTCTCGTGCAGATTCGAACTCACCCCGATAGATTTGAAGCCTGGCCAAAGTGAGATAATTTACAATCTCCTGGGGGTTCGCCTTTATGGCTGCCGCATAGGACTCCATAGCCATTCCCACCCTACCCTCAGCCATAAATGCTTCTGCCTCTTCTGCAAATGATTCAGGACTACGAGTAGGCGTAGCTGTTGGCACAAATGGCGGCGGGATGGTTGGTATAACAGTGGTGTTGATATAAATCAAAAAACCAATTGAGACAACCAAAAAAGTTATCAACCATGGGTTTGAACGCCGCCGGCGCTTGTTCATTGACCACTTACTGCCTCGCAAATACATACTTGAATCATAGCACCCCCTAATATTATCCGTCAAGCAAGTCTAATATTAATTCTTATACAGAAGTGAACCTATTAAATTGCAGTAATGGGACATTTTATTAAATTTGCCTGAAAGTATTCCCCTGTCATTATCCAAAATTGAAGGAGGCAATCTGGCATGGAACACCATCAGGCCTGTATTGACACATAATCCTCTGGCAGTTGACTGGCTGCTTCGTCATCGACCATCCAATCCAGGTGCCCATCCATCGGGGCAATCATTTGAACTGGCTTTTCATATGGGTTGATATCTCCGCACAGCACCTCAAAAAGCATGTTTGCCTTCGAGCTTCCCTGAACCAGGATCAGGATATGCCTGGCCGCATTGATGGCATTTTTGGTCAATGTTAATCGCCACCCAGTCGCATTTGGGAGTCTGTTAGCAATGAACCAGCGATGTTCCTCATTAAGCCCGGGCGAGTTTGGAAAAAGCGAAGCCGTATGGCCGTCTTTACCCATTCCTAATAAAACCAGGTCAAAGTGCGGCCATGCACCTTCAAAATATTGCCTTAATTTTTCCTCATAGTAAAAAGCTGCCAAGCGGGGGTCCATTTCAGTGGGCACCCGGTGAATATTTATTTCAGGTATAGCCACAAAATCAAGTAAATTCTCTTTAACCATCCGGTAATTAGACTCAGGATGTTCCTGAGGTACGTGGCGCTCATCACCCCAGAATAGGTGGATATCCTGCCAGGGCAATCTATCTTGGTTCACTGGGGCACTCAACGCCTGGTAGATGGGTTTGGGCGTACTGCCACCAGAAAGAGCTGCAAAAAAAAAGTTGCGTGCCATTACGGATTGATTAGCTATAGTGATAAACCGCTCAACAACCGCGTCAGTCAGTGCTTGAAAGTCTGGGAAAATGTTAATGTTTTTGATCATATTCGACTCTTGGACGGACTTGATTCCCGGGCAGTCAAAATTCCTCACTGCCAAATTATCTAAGAAAGACTGGGCAAGACCATATCCATTTTTGTAACGAATCAGACAACCCTCCTGCTGAAGGATGGGGGTTTGACCCCCAAATTCCTTTGTAGACTGAACAGTTACATTTTTTTAAGTTTACCCACAATCTTAGCCCTGAGGAGCTTACCATTACTGAGGAATCGCTTTTTGCAAGTCTTTAAACTTATTTTTTTGATCGTCAGTTAAGTTTTTCGGCACCTGTATTTCGATTGTGGCATACAGGTCGCCGTGTTTTTCGGGTTGATTTAAGATTGGCATTCCCAGACCCTGTAACCGAAAGGTCTTGCCCGAGTCAGTCTCAGGCGGGATGGTTAACTTCACTTCTTTATCAATTGTGACAACGGTAACTTCCCCACCAAGAAGCGCTGTGAAGAAATTGACAGGTTGGGAGATTTTAAGATCATCACCATCTCGCGTGAATTTTGGATGCGAACGCACCTTAATTTTTAAAAAGAGGTCACCGGGCCCCTGTGCGCCATCAGCGCCCTGACCGCTCAATCGGATTTTTGACCCTGTCTTTACACCCGGCGGTATAGATGCTTCAATTCTATGGCCATCTTCAAAGGTTAATAGCCTGGTTGTGCCCCTGAATGCCTCTTCAAGTGAAATCTCGACAGGATGTTGAAGATCTTGACCCCGACGCAGCTCTTGCCGACGTGCACGAGTGGTGGTGCGCGGTGCCGTCCTCCCGCCAGCCATACCGCCAAACAGCGTTTCAAAAAAGTCAGAAAAACCGCCCAGTCCGCCGCCAAACATTTGCTCAAATTCTTCCTGTGACACACTGCGATATTGTGTCCCCCCCCGTTGACCCTGTGCTGCCCACTGCGACCAGTCAAAGTCTTCAGCCCGACCACCATTTTGCTGGTATTGTTTCCATTGCGACCCAAAACGATCGTACTTATGCCTTTTATCCTCATCCGAAAGCACCTGGTAGGCTTCGTTAATATCTTTAAACTTTTCTTCAGCGTTTGGGTCATCAGGGTTTACATCCGGGTGAAATTTTCGCGCCAGTTTGCGGTAGGCTTTCTTAATATCATCCTGGCTTGCACGCTTATCAACACCCAATATCTGATAATAATCTCTGTACTGCATTAATAAATCCTTTTAATTCATTTTGACATAATTTTAAGCGCATCATATCAAAAATCTATTAGATTTTTCTGATCCCGAAGAGCTATTCTACCCCGAAAAAAGGATGCCTTTCATCTTGCAACCTTCTAAGGTATTTATTAAATGGTCTGTGGATCATATTGGCCACGATACTCTTCAGGTAATAGGGTGGCAATCTGGGTCATGATCATATTGCCGGCTTCGATGAGTTCCTCACGGCTGGGACGTTGTGGGTTCTGAGATTTAAGCGGGCCAAAAACCTTTCCTATCTTTGTGAAGATTCGCAGCCTTCGCTTCCTTTCGGTGATGGTGTTGAACAACTTCCACTCATTATCGCTAAATGTTCCCATAGGTAGGATTGGCGCGCCGGTTCGCAATGCCATATACGCCGCCCCTGGCAATGCCCTTCGCAGTGGCCCTGGGATCGCATGGCCTTCTGGAAATATAACCAGGACACCATTTTGTGCTAAAATTGCCTCCGATGCATGTAATGCCTCGTAATTAGGTGTTCCTTGCTCAATTTTTAATGTCTGCCATGTATTCGGGAAAAACCGCATCACAGGCGGCGCGTTGGGCATCTGAAAATCACCTATAAATTCTAATGGCCAGCGTGTGCTATGGATCGGTGCAACAGTGTCAAGAAAACTGGCATGATTTCCTACAATAAGCAGCGGACCTTCTTTAGGGATGTTTTCTTTACCCCAAACTTCCCAGCGGGTCAGGATGCTGGCAAAAAAATCGATGCTGCTTCGAAATAAACCTCGAATAAACCGACGGCGCGGCCATGGATACTTACGAATATATGCCTGAATCTTATTTTGTTCTGCCATAAGTGAATTGCTCCATATTTTTATCCATAATCAGGGTGTCCTATCAACCATACCGGTACAGTTGATACGGATTCCTAATACCATATATTATAACCAACTTAACTGCCGGCGTTGCGGTTTAAAATCAAATATTGACGTACACCTGATGACTTATCACCGGCGGAATTAATAATACACCACACTTGCTGACCAAACTAAGGATTGGGTCAAAACATCGGGTGGATGTGGCCCTTCTAAAGCACCAGCCCATAAACACCATCTGATAATCAGTTTCCTCCCCTATCCAGAAGGCATTTTACCAGATGGTCATCAGGATTGATTCAACCAATAAATCATTCGAAGCCATCACCCAAATCGTTCGATCACCATCCTGGGTGAAGACAACTGTCCCCTGAGGGCCTTTCCAGGTTGGTTGTTCTAAGATGACATTATCCGTTGTAGACCAGCGTAAGTTTGCGTATTGGTTAAAAGCGTCGGCAAATGTCTCGGCGTCAACCACCGTATCCCAATAAATATCTAACACAAACGTGACCTCATCGGTTTCCTCATTAAGATAAAAGGCATAGGCATCCCCTGCCCACCCGGAAGTTGCGCTCATTGCCAAGTCCTCAAGTAGATGGTATGTCTCATCATAGGCTTTGTTTAGAATAAGATACAGATACCATTGACCCATAATATTCTGATCATACAAAAACCAATCATCATCCAAAACCACGTCCAGATCTGGCAGCGTCACCATCTGGGGAACATGATCTGGGTATAATTCCGGGCTGAGGATCTGTTTGGTCGAGCGGGGCGGGTTTAAAAAAGCATCATCTACGGCAGCAAATCCACCCTGATCATATAGATATTCCACAAAAGTGTATCCCATATCATAAGGAAAATACAGGTCAGCCGCGATATAAGGTGGCGCCGCATCAAGAACAGGACTCTCAAAACTTGTAAAAGCATCCATCAGGTCATCATAATCCTCTCTGGTGGCGTATGTTTGAAACCAAAGTATTTCGGTAAACGTCGCATCTCCCTCAATTAATGCCCTGATCGCTGCGCATCGTTCTGCGTCCTGATTGCATGACTCTTCGTTATAATCAAGACCTTCATCAAAATCAAAAACCTGGTCTTGAAGAACATGGGTGTATTCATGAGCATAGGTGAGTTTTTCGCTGCCACCAAAGGTCATCCCTTTCACAACAAAAATTTCCTTAGTATCACTGTCATAAAAACCTGAGATTTGTTCACTATAGAGATCATTATAAAAACCCTTCAGGTCAAAACCCTCCGGCAATAGACCAAGGGTTGACAGGATTAAGACATCATTCCGGGCATCTTCATCAGTATAATCATCGAAAAACTCTTCAGCCACAATCTCCGTTAATTCTTCAACGGTGATCAGGGTCCGGTTAACCGGCTCTTCCTGATCCAGCCCGCGAATTTGGCGTACCTGTGCTTCAATTTGAAAAATCACCTCAGCCAGTTCGCTTGGAAAATCGCTGTCCAGAATATCTTCATCCACCAAACCAGTGTCTGGTTCTTGATTATCATTATCAACTATTATTGTTCGTGTTTGGGAAGGGTCTTGTCTTGGAAACCTTATCGGCCATAACCATGACACGCCCACACCGCTGACCACAAGCACGCCCATGCAAAAACAGGCCAGCGTTAAAATGAGCGCACAACTTATCAGTATGTTTTTTGTTTTTCTTGAGTCCATGCGATCCTTTTTCTTGGTTTAACCTGATAGCTTTATTATTTTACTCAATCTAACCAGCTTGTATAGCTTGTATAGACTGTACCCCTGACCAAGTTTGCGTTTAGGAAAAGCAGAAAACAGGATGTAACCCCCTGATCGTTTTCTTTCACAAAGCCAGATTTACCACCATTAAATGTCCAGTTTATACCCGACACCCCGAATTGTGCGAATGAGCTTGGGCTGGTGCGGGTCTTCTTCGAGCGCTTGCCGCAGCCAACTAATATGCACGTCCAAAGTACGGGTATCTCCGGTGTATTCTGTCTCCCAAACTTTGGAAAAAAGGGGGTCGCGTTCAACAATGTCCCCTTTATGTTCAATTAACATCTGGAGAATATCAACCAATCTGGGTGTCAGCTTGGTCTGTCGCTCGTGACAGGTGACAAGTTGGGTTTGTGTATTCAGTTCAATGGGGCCTGCGGTGACCACATATTTATCTGCAGTAGGGTGATAAGCCCGCACACGGTTGACCAACTTTTGAATGGTAAAAGGAAGTCTGAGCACGAGATTAGCATCAACATCTTCAGGAATTGATAAATCATTTTCAATGATCAAAATAATCGGTAAGTTATTATCCGCCCTGCGGAATGACTGGCAAATTCTGACACCACTTGTTCGAAGAGATGCAGCATCCACAATAACAATATCGGTGGTTTTTGGATTAAGAATTTTAATACCAGCACTACCGCTTGGTACGCAGGTTACGTGATAACCTTTTTCAGCAAGTTCCTCTCCAAATGAAGCGTATTCTCCTCTTCTGCCTTCAACCATCAGGACGGCAAGCGCCTCTTCTTGGGTCAATGAATTTCCTTTCCAGTGCCCGAGATCATTTAATCAGCCATGATCAAGTATACCTTCAAATCTCAGCAGTAAAAACAAAATGACAATGTCACTTTATAATTGATAAGCACCTCTAAAAAATGAGTCAAAAAACAATCCCTCGGACTCTATTCAATTTAACCGCGCCGGCTAGGAAGGACGAAAAAAGGGCGCTACAAGTGCGCAGTTATTCTCGTGCTTGTTGATGTCCATTATACACGAAAAAATAAAACACCAGGGTGCGTTTTTTATTAGTTGCAACCTGATAGGCACCGTGTTAGAATCAGATCAACGAAGTGAGCTGCAGGAGTGTTTTATGCCAAAAATGATCGAGGTCGAAATTGATAGCGTTCGTGTCAGCCTGACCAACCAGCAACGTATCGTGATATTAAAACAGATCCACGAAGAACGTTATTTGCCGATCTGGATCGGACTTTATGAGGCAGAAGCCATCACCATTGCATTACAGGATATCCAGGTGGCCAGACCGCAAACCCACGATCTGTTGAAAATATTGATCCAATCGGTGAATGCACGACTGGAACGGGTTGAAGTCATCTCACTTTCGGATGACGTTTTTTACGGTAACCTGATCATCGATATCGACGGTGAAAAAAGGCAGGTGGATTGTCGTCCATCTGACGCGTTAGCCCTGGCTGCCCGCATGCAAGCACCCATTATGGTTTCAGAAGACGTAATGAGCCAAGCTGGCATCGTCCCTGAAGAGGATATGACAGAATTGGATGCTGAAGAACACCAAGAGCAAGATGCCCCAGCATACCAGGAACAAAACCTGGAAGTCTTTGAAAGTTTTCTCAAGAATTTTGATACTGATGGTGAGGAACCAGATGAAGATGAAGAGGATAAAGACGAGGATTGATACCCTCCATACTTAATAAAGATTATAATTACCGGGAGGTCACAGTTACAACTGTACCCCGGTTTTTTATACAATAATGACATAAACCCCTTTCAACCAATCGCAACCTATTCAGAGTGCTATGAGTGATGACATAAAATTCAGCGAAAACACCCTCTCCGAAGCCTTAACCCTACCCAGCAATCGGGAAGCCGAGGAAGCGTTGCTCGGAGCCGTGCTGATCAATAAAGATGTCTTTTTAGATGTCTCACAGTTTTTAAATCCAGAAGATTTTTTTCTTATTCGTAACCGATGGATTTGGGAAGCTGTGCAGCATTTGATGGAAGTTAGCCAGCCGGTTGACCTGGTCACCCTGACAGAAATATTATCTAACCGTGGACAAATTGATGAGGTCGGAGGCCAGGCCTATCTGATTTCGCTGATTAACCAGGCACCAAACGCATATCATGCTGAGTCCTATGGTCGCATTATCGAACAAAATGCCATCCGCAGACGCATGCTGGAAGCTGCCAATGAAATCGCTCGCCTGGCTTATCACCAGGATCAATCCATCGATACCGTCGTCGATGAAGCTGAAAAAGCGATCTTTAATGTCAGTGAACGTAGAATCAAACGGGATCTTCTACCAATTCGTGAAGTCATCGCTGAATACTACGATCGCATCGATGAGCTCCAACAGCGATCTGACGATATTTACGGTGTACCCACAGGCTTAATAGATATAGACAGCCTTCTGGGTGGACTGCAAAAATCTGATTTATTAATCGTGGCAGGACGACCAGGGATGGGAAAGACGGGCTTTCTTTTGGGCACCATGCGCAACGCTGCCCTGGTTCACAAAAAACACGTGGCAATGTTCTCAATGGAAATGTCCAACGAACAGCTCCTCCAACGCATGATCGCCATGGACACCCGCATTGATACCCAGCGACTGCGTACAGGCCGGTTGAATGACAATGAATGGGATATCTTTTTTCAATCAGTCGATTCTTATGATCGGGCCATGATCTTCCTTGACGACACACCTGCTATCACGCCGCTTTCACTCCGCACAAAATGCCGTCGACTCCACCTTGAATTTGGGCTTGATCTGATCATTGTAGATTACCTGCAATTAATGACCGGGGACAGCCGAACAGACAACCGCGTTCAGGAGGTCTCTAACATATCACGAAACCTGAAGGTATTGGCTCGAGAATTGAATGTGCCGGTGTTGACAGCCGCACAACTTTCAAGAGCGGTGGAACATCGTCCAGATAAAAGGCCCCAGCTTTCAGACCTACGCGAGTCTGGTTCTTTGGAGCAGGATGCCGATATCGTGATGTTTATTCATCGCAACCCACTTAGTGAAGACCAGGAAGAACGTAATAAAGCAGAGTTGATCGTTGCCAAACATCGTAATGGGCCCACCCATAGCGGTATCGGGTTGGTATTTATCGACGAGCTGGCCAAGTTTGAAAATGCTGCCAGGGGACAGCAAATCGAATCATGATGGAGAGCAATGATTTGACTTCTAACACCGCCACGCCTTTTGGTGGTTTCCGTGAAGACAACATGAACCTCATCCGTTTGCCAGAGGCTTTTTTCACGCAACTCCTGCCAATAATTGATGATCTTATCATGCTCAGACTCTTGATGTACATGTTCTGGCATTTGGAGCAACAAGACAATCCGGTACGGTATTTCCGGTTGGAGGATTTAAAATCAGACCCCACCCTCATACGAATGACAGGCGGAGAACATCTTTTGGAAAAAGCACTGAAAGGCTTGGTGGAACTGGGCGTGGTCTTGGAAGCGTTGTTGGCCTGGATGGAAGAAACCTATTATTTCCTGAATGGACCTCAGGGCAGGGCAGCCGTGGAAGCCATTAAGAATGGTCGCTGGCAGGGCTCAAATAAGCAATATAAGCCCATCCACATGAAGGATGCGACGCCAAACATCTTCAAGTTATACGAAGAAAATATTGGCCCGATCACCCCCATGATCGCAGATATCCTTAAGTTGGATGAAGCTGCCTACCCAGCTTCCTGGATACACGATGCCATCCAGATGGCTGTAAAAAACAACGCACGAAATTGGAAATATGTCCAGGCAATTTTAACTCGTTGGCAAAATAAAGGACGTGAAAATGAGCAATTTCGACAGGACGATTCGCAAGATCCGAGCAGCTACCGAGAAAGCTGGCTTGGACGCAAGTAATCAAACCAAACAAGCCCAACCAATTCGCCAGGCCAGGATGCCAGGTGACCCCAATTGCCCTATTTGTGAGGGAATCGGTTATCTGCGTCGCGAGCTGCCCATTGACCATCCAGACTTTGGAAAGATTTTTCCCTGTTCCTGCCGTACTGAGGAAATAACCCAATCAGCCCGAGCAAAACTATTCCGTATGAGCAGCCTGGATGCCTTAAAAGGCCTGAGCTTTGATAATTTCACAAAACGAGGCCGGGTCGGTTTGGGACAGCTTCAGGCTGATTCGCTTGAAAACGCCTTCAATCAGGCCCGCACCTTTGCAGAAAACCGCCAGGGTTGGCTAATGTTAACCGGTCCTTACGGCTGTGGCAAAACACATCTTTCGGCCGCTATCGCCAATCATGCCATCGAATCAGGTGTGTCCACCTTGTTCCTGACTGTGCCAGACTTACTGGATTGGCTGCGTTATGCCTACTCTGGTGTGGATATGAGCTTTGAAGAAAGGTTTGAAGAGATCCGCGAGATTCCCCTGCTCATATTGGATGATTTTGGCACCCAAAACGCAACCGCCTGGGCACAGGAAAAGATTTTCCAGATCATGAATCACCGCTATATTAACCAGCTCCCGACTGTTGTGACCACGAACATGCTCATCAATGATTTTGAAGGACGGATCCGCTCACGCCTTCAAGACCCCAATCTGGTCACCATCGTAAAGATATTGGCGCCGGATTATCGCAATCCCACAGATGATACCGGCCATCCTGAGCTTTCTACCCTGGCATTACACGGTCGCCAAACCTTTGGCAACTTCAGCCTGCGTCAAAATGAAAAAATCCCGGCAGAGGATTTGAGGGAGCTAAAGAAAATATTTGAGGCCACACGCGACTTCGCTGAACATCCTTGCGGCTGGCTTCTGCTCACCGGGACCTACGGTTCCGGAAAGACTCACCTGGCCGCCGCTATTGGCAATTATCAGGCAGGCATGGGGTTTCCCCCACTGATGGTTAGCGTGCCCGACTTGCTTGATCATCTCAGGGAGACCTTCAGCCCCACCAGCACCGTCTCGCTTGACCGCCGTTTTGAGGAGGTTAAACGCTCCCGTTTATTGATCCTGGATGATCTGGGCACGCAATCCGCCACACCCTGGGCACGTGAAAAAATCTATCAACTCTTTAATTATCGCTATAATGCCGAATTGCCAACTGTTATCACCACTTCAAACAAAACAGAAGCCTTAGACCCACGCCTGTACAGCCGGATGCAGGATGAACGAGTCTGCAAAGTGCTTGTCCTTCCTGTACCAGCCTACCGGGGACGATAATTCATCTGCCACTTTGTTCAGAATCACACCCTGTGCACTTTTTCAGTCTTCTTCCTGATAAAAAGACCACCGACTCCCGTTAATAAAACAATCCCGCCGCTGATAAGATAGGCAACGTGATAACCCGTAAGATTGATAATGGGTGTATACACAAAAGTAGTCGAAAATTGTCCTAAGAACATCAGTGTCACGAAAAACCCATTTGCTCGTCCACGTACCAGGGGAGAAAATTCATGTGACAACCAGGTTGTCAGGTTGGCCAATATTACCCCCAGACACAGTCCAAGAACCCATTGCCCGATCAAAACCGGAGGCCAGGAAGAAGCCAACCCCAAAATCAGGAACCCAAGCCCAAAAACGAAGAATCCTATCACAGCAATCATCCGAAAAGAGCCTTTCCTGCTGATACGCTCATAGAACATTGCCCCTAAAAATGAAAAAATGCCAGATCCTGCACCCACAAGCCCCACTGCCATGCCACCCGCATCCAATACAGCCTCCATAAAATATGCAATATAAACAGGGATGGTCATAAAGGCAAATTGACACAGAAATGCCGCACCAAGGATATAAACTTTGGTCAGATTAAGTGACAGCCCAACATCTTTTCTTGCAATGTCCTGGTGTGAAATCAATTGCGGCTCTTTTACAAATAATACTGCCAGCGCGAACAGCAGCAAGAGGGGGGAATAAGTCAGGAAAGCATAAAACCAGTTGATTTCGGCTAAAAATCCTCCCAGCGGCAGAAATACCACCAACCCCAATCCACCAATTGCGGCCTGGTACCCCATAAATTTTGCCCTTTCCTGACCTTCAAAATAGTCCGCTATCAATGCGTTTGTGGCTGTGGTGGCGCCAGCAATACTCAAACCAACCAAAGCCCTGGTGACCAGTAAAGGCATCATCGCATGAATAAAATACCCGGCGGTGCCGCTGACGCCACAAAGAAGCAGAGAAGCCGCCAGAACCGGTTTTCGGCCATATTTATCAGTCAAAGCCCCAGTTACCGGCCCGCCTATCACAACAAAAAAAGCAGGCAGTGTGATGATCATCGAGACCCAAAAAGCTACTCCTGGGACAGCCTTAAATGCTTCCATCATGGCTGGCATTCCAGGTGATAGGCTTGCGCCTGCCAATAATGTCATGTTGGCACCGACTAACAACACTATTTTTGTCCAAACACAAACCGTGTCACACTTCACAATTGTCATCAATATTTTTTATCCAAAAAACAAGTCGGGTCAGTAACGACATCAACTAACCAATGATTACAGGGAATAATCTGAAATTGGTTACTAGTGGTGGATTCCGGAAGACTGGATGACTGGGTCAATATAATCTCCCTTATCTTTTTTGTTCCTGTTTCGATCAGGACTTCGCTGCAGCAAAATAATAGCAAGAATAATCAATAACCCACCCACCCATTGTTGAATGGTCAGGGTTTCACTGAGAAATAAAGTAGAAAACAGGACTGTCACCACCGGTGTGAGGGTAATGATCACTGACCCCCTGGCTGCACCCAGGAGCTGCAGGCTAATATTCAGCAGCAATACTGGAAACAAAGTGCCAAATATTCCCAGTGAAATCAATAAAATCCAACCCATGCGTGTATCTGGTGTGCTGAAACCCACCAGCGGGATCATGATTAACCCCGTAGTTAAAGCCCCAAGCATCACCCAATTTGTCCCCAAAGTGCAATCTTGCACATTAAAAAATACCTTTTCACTCAGCACCATGTAGACTGCCATAGCAATCGCATTGATCAAGGTAATAACAAACCCGAATAAATCAATCGAAAAAGCCATACCAAATTCATAGGTAATCAACACCAAACCAATAAACGTTATAGGTAAACCAAACCAATAAAGTCTTGGGACTGCTTTGCCGCTGACCAATGCATACACCACAACCAGGGAAGGATAAATATAAACGATAATGACATAAATCGATGACGAAAGGCGATCCAGCGCAAACAATGCGCTGAAATTTGCTACCGAAAACACCAATCCCAAACCCAAAAACCACCAGGGTCGCTTTGGCACAATGGTTGATGGCGACTGCCAAAAATAATATACCAACCACAACAATGGTGCCGCAATTATAAACCGCCAAACAGCCACATGCCCGGGAAGCATGGGTGTCAATTCGGGGACCAATTTCATCAATATAGTTGTCAAAGCAAAAAATATCGCAGCTAACACCATTAAAACGAACCCAAGTTGTTTTTGTGTCATTAAGTGCCTTTCAAAGAAAAGTCAGCGTCAATTATACTGGCTAATTTTCTAATAAATCGCTTTCTAATACCCATATAATTAGAAAATCAGATGAAGGGCCCACATTTGACTTAATAGGAGTTATATAGTAATATTTATATGATTATAACCACCCACCCCCAGGGGGAGGGGCCAGGAGTTTGATATGGAACACGAACACACAGAAAATATTCAACGATTGAAAACTGTTGAAGGTCACATCAGGGGCATTCAACGGATGCTGGAGAACGATCAATACTGCATCGACGTAATTCGCCAGATCCAGGCAGTTCAGTCCGCCCTCAATAAGATCAGTGCAAGGATACTGGACGGCCATCTGAACACCTGCTTATTAAATGCAATCCAGGGTGATGATCCTGAAGAACGACAGCGAGTGCTCAATGAAATAACAGAAGTGTTCCAAACCGCAAACAAAATTTAAATAAACAAGGAGCTAATCAT
>PWSY01000005.1 GCA_003563055.1 Anaerolineaceae bacterium
CCCCAAAACCCTCCCGGAAACCAAAGGGGCCTTTACGACTGGGTGAGAAGGTGCACTTGCGTTCAATTGATCAGGATGGTGTCGTGACGGCAATTGGTGAAGAGGAGGTTGAAGTCCAGATTGGCATGCTGCGGGTCCGTGCCCGGCTTTCAGATCTGGCCAGGCGGGGTGAACCTGAACTGCAGGTGAAGCAAAAGCCCTCTAAGGACAAATCTGGAAAAATCATCCTCCCGACAACCCAGGAATCGCCCGGGGTTGAACTTGACATTCGCGGTCAACGGGTGGATGAAGGTCTGGATGCACTGGATCGATACATTGAAAAAGCTTACCTGGCTGGGTTACCTTATGTACGCATTATTCATGGCAAAGGCACCGGGCGTTTGCGCGAATCAGTGCGAGAGGCCCTTGGGAGCAATCCACATGTCGATCGATCCGAGGGAGGTGGCCGGACAGAGGGCGGCGAAGGTGTTACGGTAGCTTTTTTAAAGACACAATAAAAAAGAACCGACAGTGCTCAAATGGTCTCCCTTAGCATTATCGGTTCTCTTGCACATGAACCCCTCGACCATGTGCCCGAGCATAAAGTAAATTTGTACTCTTAATCATAATATGCTACCGTTACCAAAACGTTGACAAATTTATTAGGGAAAATGGTGGCCTTTTTCCCAACGACGACGTGCGTTTTCAAAATCCTGCTTGAGGGGTTCGGTCTGGGTATGATCTGCAACTTTATCAATGACATTATTGAGCATGGCAGTATAGTCGATCGGAATGATGTCCTGGTTGGTAGCCGCTTGCAGTTGCCAGTGCAATTCCAATCCATATAATGACAGCCAAACATATCGATGGGCCTGGCTTTGGTCAATCAGTGTTTTTATGTGATTTGTAGCTTTGTCAAATTGATGCTGGGACATTTCCAACCTTGCCAGGCCTGCCAGACACCAGGCAGCCTCATAATTCAGCCCTTTTTCGCGGGCGAGGGTCATTGCCCTGAGGAACTTATCTTCTGAAACAATAAGGTCCTTCTCAATTAAATCACAAAGACCCTCTACCAATAAGGCCAAGACCTGCAAGTGCGCCATGCTTTTTCTATCTGTAATTTCGCGGGTGGACTGAATGATTTCCCGGGCTTCTTCCAGTTGTCCAGACCAGGTTAACAAACGAGCTAAATGGATATTGTTTTCCAGTGTATGGAGTGTAGAAGCCTTTATGTTTGCGTGTTTCTGGGCAGTCCGGTAGTACTGTAACGCGCGAGTGTGGTTTTGTAACGCAAAGAAAATATCACCCAGGACGCAGTTACCAGTCACGATGGCATGATTTCTGTTAAGGTCTTGGGCTAATGCAAGAATCTGATTAGCGTGCTTGTAGGCCTCATCAAGAAAGCCCTGAATGAGCTCAGCCTTGCTGAGTTGTTCCAATAATAATATTTCTACAAATTGATTATCCAACGTCTGGGAGATTTTCAGGGCTTCGAGGGCAATACCCTGGCTTTTTTCGATCTCTCCAGAAATTAAACTGGCATACGCCAACAAAATATATGAACGGATCTGGTCATAGGGGGCAAGATGGTGAAAATGAGCTTTGTATATCTCTTGTGCGTATTGCAGGGCTTTTTTTGCCTCACCCTGAGCATGATATGCGTGCCCGATCATAAACCAGGCATGAATATTTGCGTAACCGATATCAACTAATGAGGCATGCTTATTACTGAGCTCAATCATCCTGTTAGCTGTTTCGATGACCGTCTCGTAATCGGACTGCCACCATTGATAGGTTCCCTTTTGCAACAAAGCCTTTAGAAGTGGAAGGGGATTTTCAATGACTTCCAGATATTCAGTGGCTTGCCCTATCAGTTTCAAGCTGGTGCTCATATCAGATTTTAAATAGCTGGCATTCGCCAGGGCCATTTTTGAGAGACCCATTAAGAGGGGGATGTTATCCCGTCCGCCTAAATCGTGCAGTCGTGCGCCAATCTTTTCCAGTAACCCCATCTGGTTGGATTGATAGGCAAACTCACTCCACCGTTGATAAAGCTGACTAAGCGCTTCGACTGTGAAAAACCCAGCTGGTGAATTCTCGACAAGTTTCTCAGCCTGTTGATAGGATGTCATCACCGCTTCTTTAGCACCCAATGTCCAGGCATGGACAGCAGCTTCCAAAAACCAAGTGAAAGCATTGCGAATTTCACCACTGGCGAGATAATGATCGGCTATCATGGATGCGATTTCTTTTGCTTCTGGGGTTTGAGAAAGGTGCTGGGCTACGCGCTGATGAAGGTATTGAAGTTCAGATGGCGCGGCTTCTCTGATAATGACTTCTCGGATTTTCTCATTTGGAAATTGTAGAAAACCGAACGCGGCAGAGTCAGTTTGGCTTGGCTGAAAAAAACCTAATTCCATTAATCTGTCCACAGCAGACAGTTCTGGCAAATCATTCAAATCAGCAACGGCTCGTAATAAATTCATGGAGAAAGTGTTTCCGACCACCGCTGCACAGGTCAGCACATGTTGTAATCTTTTATCCAACCGCTTCAAGCGTTTTCGAATCAGTCCATGGACGCTTTCAGGTAGGGGCAGGGGTGATGGCAGGTCCTGTTTGGTAATACCGGTTTGCATCTCCAATATATTGCGGATGATTTCCAGGGTGATGAAAGGGTTCCCATTTGTATCTCCATATAATTTATCTCTGAAGGTGGTAGAGAGTGGCCGGTTCAATGCCTGTTGTGCCAGGGTTAAAAGTTCGTCCGGGTTCAGCCCTTGAATGTCAATTCTTGTGAAAGGATGAGACCTGGATAGCTGGTCAACCATGTCATCCAGGTTCGCGTTATCTTCTTCTGATCGGGTAGCAATGATCAGCAGGCCGTATGTGTCAAAAAACCCTTGCATGATCAGGTATGAGAGTAGTTGTAAAGTGTGTTTGTCAGCCCATTGAGCATCGTCCAGGAAGAATAATAGCCTTCCCGATGGGATGGCAAGCATACTAAGAAGGTGGTGGATTGCATCCAGCAGGTGTTGCTTACCAATGAAAAAGCCTTCCGTCAATTGAGGTCCACGGCAGTCGTCGCGAATTTCTGTCAGCTCTGGGAGCAGCAAGCAAAGCTGATTAGCCCATACGGTGTCAATTTTTTCCCAAATATCTTCATCAACATAATGCCGGAAACCATGGATAATGGGTGAAAAGGGCAGTGATTTTTCCATCTCCCGGCAGGGGGCAATTACCAAGGTGGGGCTGGGCTTTTGTCTTTGGAAAAACTCCTGAACCAGGCGGGTCTTGCCCGTTCCCATTTCGCCGAGGATTTTGACAACACCTCCAGTATAAAATGCCCGTCTGAGCTGTTTTATTTCGGATTGGCGGTTAATGAATTTAAATTGTAAATACTGTGGGGCTGGCCAGTGCCGTTCGGGTTGATCCTTTATGGCATCTGCCTGAATTTGAGAGTGTTGACACCGCCTGAGGATGGTATCAGGAAGGGGGGCGCCAAATTCCTGTTCATAGATTTTTTCAAGCATGTCACAATAATCAACGGCTTCCTGGTAACGACCCAGTTTTGTCAGGATATCCAAAACCGAAAGATGTGTGGGCACATCCAGGCTGTCCATCCGTCCCAGTTGGATGAAATAATCCAGCGCAGTAGCCAGTTGACCGGCAGCCCTGTGGTGCTGGGCCAGGCGTAAAATGAGAAAATTTCGTTGGTGTCCCAATTTTCTGTTCAGTGTTTGATGCCAAATTTCAATATCCGCATAAGCATCAAGGTTTTCACCCTGGATGATGGTCTCACCACGCCATAACGCGATGGCCTCCGTGATGTGGTTGACAATATGGGTTGGTAGCGGCTGGTTCTCCGGCAAAGTTGTCAGATGATGGCGTAAGTTTTGATACGCTTCCTCAAACTGTATCAGGTCAACGTAGCATTGATCGTGTTTGAGGTAAACCTGGTCCAGCTCGGTTATCAGAAGATCAGGATCTGGCAGGTTTTTTCTCAGCCGCGAAAGCGCGGTACGCAGAGCGCCGCGCGGGTCTGTCTGGTCAGCGTCAGGCCAGAGCTTATCGATTAACAGGCTTCGGCTGACAGGTTTGTTTTCTACCGCTAAAAAATACAGGATGGCGCGTTCAATCCGCCGTTGAATCTTCAGTGAGGAATCTTTATATTTGACGTCAACGGGTCCTAATAAAAGAATCTGCAGGGGCAAAGCATCCATCATTTTATTATATGCTACTTTATCCGAGCATATCTGGTTTATGTCTGTTCTTGATTATTATCCCATACACAAGGCCCCACTGAAGAAAAAGCTCACCTGTGTTGGGGTGAGCTTTTCTTCATCGGGCGAGTGCCGAAGGTGGGAATCGAACCCACATGCCCGAGGGCACACGAGTTTGAGTCGTGCGCGTCTGCCAGTTCCGCCACTTCGGCAGGTGACTTATATTTTAACCGTTTGAACGAGGAAGGTCAAGCATATCAAACCTTTAGAGAGCGTGCTGACGCTGACAGCCTATCCAATTATTCCTGTTCTCGGGTATGATAAGTCTTGGGTACAAATAGCGTCACCCTGCTGCCAAACCAGGCAGCGCTTGTGTTTAGATGGAGTAAATCATGGAACTGGGCATTATCGGGTTTCCACAATCCGGGAAAACGACCTTATTTAACGCCTTGACAGGCGGTGACACCCCAACCGAGATCAGCGGACAAAAAGCGGTTGTGCATACTGCTGTGGTGGCTGTGCCTGATGACCGGGTGGAGCAACTGGCTGGAATCTTCAAACCTAAAAAGGTGGTTCAAGCCAAAGTGACTTATGCGGATATTGCAGGCCTGGGCGGAAGTGCATCTACAAATGGCATTTCGGGGCTTCTGTTGAATACCTTGTCAAAGATGGATGGCTTTATCCATGTCGTCCGTCACTTTACAAACCCCAGTGTGCCTCACTTTGCTGGGCGGGTGGATCCAAAGCGAGACCTGGTGAACATGGAGTCTGAGCTGATCCTGAATGATCTCATCCAGGTTGAGCGTAAGCTGGAACGACTCGAAAATGAACGCTTGCGGGGCGGCTTTGGACGTGATAAAGGCCTGGTCGAGCGGGAGACTGCCTTGTTTAATAAATTACAGGCTTTACTCACCGACGGCGTGCCATTACGTCAGGATACCTTTTCCGATGAAGAAGAAAAAGTGCTTTCCAGTTATGGTTTCCTAACACAGAAACCGCAACTGATTGTTATCAACCAATCGGAAGACCAAACACCAATTGAGTTCAATATCCCCTTTGAGAATACACGCCTTATCTGCATACCAGGCAAACTTGAAATGGATATCGCTCAGCTGCCCCCAGACGAAGCCCAGATGTTCCTGGAGGAATATGACATTGAAGAACCCAGCCTAAACAGGTTTATTCGTTTATCCTATGAACTTCTGGGGTTGGTGTCCTTTTTTACAGGAGCAGAGAATGAGGTGCGTGCCTGGACCATTCCTCAAGGCACCACTGCTCAGGTGGCAGCCGGTGTGATCCACTCAGATATGGAAAAGGGGTTCATCCGGGCAGAGGTGATCCCGGTGACAGACTTGGTGGCATTGGGCGGGTTGGCAGAAGCCCGCAGCAAAGGCAAACTGCGCCTGGAAGGCAAGAAATATATCGTACAAGATGGGGATTTCATGACCATCCGGTTCAATGTTTAATATCATTTAACCTAGACGATTGACTGAGCAAAATAAATATTAATATCTTATGCCCCAGCCCAAGTTTGGCAATGATGGCCAGACAAAAATAATTCGTTGACGGGTTAATGGGGCAACGGTAGAATTCTTGACACCATGGCAGACTTATTAAAAGAACTCAACCCTCAACAACAAAAGGCGGTGGCTGCACCGTCAGGGTCTGTGCTTGTTTTGGCCGGTCCTGGCTCTGGCAAAACCCGTGTCCTAACCTTCCGGATCGCTTACCTGATTGCAGCATTGGGTGTTCCTGCTTATCAAATCATGGCAGTCACCTTCACCAATAAGGCTGCCAAGGAGATGGGCAAGCGGGTGGAAAGTTTGCTGGGTGACAAAGCCAGCGGACTCTGGCTGGGCACATTTCATGGAATCTGCGGTCGCATTTTACGCCGTGAAGCAGCCCATCTTCCCATCGATCATAATTATGTGATCTATGATGCAGAGGACCAGTTGTCTCTGGTCAAACGAGTAATCAAAGAAAAACGACTTAATGAAAAAGATTACAACCCCAGGCAGGTGCTTTCACGGATCAGTCAAGCAAAAAACGATTTGTTGGGGCCGGAAGATTATCCCATCATTAATTACCGTGATGAAGTCATTAAAGAGATCTTCACGTCCTACCAGGATTTACTTGTAGCCAGTAATGCCGTGGACTTTGATGATATGTTGTTGTACACGGCCATGCTGCTTGAAAACAATCCTGAAGTGTGCCAGAAGTACGCCCAAAGATTTCAATACATCCTGGTAGATGAGTTTCAGGATACCAACCAGGCGCAATACACCCTTTTATTCCACCTGGCATCTTTTCATCAAAATTTGTTTGTGGTGGGCGATGAAGATCAATCGATTTATCGCTGGCGGGGGGCCGATTACCGTAATGTGAAGCGTTTCGAGAAAGACTTTCCAAAAGCAGAGAAAATTCTACTTGAGCAAAACTACCGCTCAACACAAACCATCCTGGATGCTGCGGTGGCGGTCATCACTGAGAACCCCAACCGTACTGAGAAAGCCCTTTTTTCTGACCGCGGCACAGGCAGAGCCATTATGCTCTATGAAGCTGTTGATGACCAGGATGAGGCTGCTTATGTGGTTGACGCCATCTCAAAACAGGTCAAACTGGGGAAGGCCCGTGAATCGGACTTTGCAATCATGTATCGCACCAATGCGCAATCGCGGCAGCTCGAAGAAGCCTTCCGACGCGTCAATATGGGGTATCGGCTGGTTGGTGCCCAGCGTTTTTATGGCCGGCGTGAAGTCAGGGATGCCATTGCCTTCCTGCGGCTGATTTATAACCCCAAGGACGAAGTCAGCCTGGCAAGGGTCATTAACCTGCCAGCCAGGGGGATCGGCGAGGTCACGCTTCAAAAGCTGCAGGCCCGCGCCCAAGATACCGGTCAGAGCAGCGGTGAAGTGTTGTTAGCGCTGGCGACTGCGGATGGGGTTCCACACGAGGAATTTCTGGGTAGCGCGGCTGCTCGATTACAACCTTTTGCCAAATTATTATTTGTGTGGCGGGAGAACCTGGATAAAGTGTCCTTGACGTCTCTGCTGGACCAGGTGATGCTGGATACCGGTTATGAGCCTTATATTAAAGATGAAAGTGACGCTGTTCAAGACCGGTGGGGAAATGTTCTTGAGTTAAGGCAGGTTTTGCTTGAATATGAAGACCGTGGGTTGGCGGCATTTCTGGAAGCTATGGCCCTGGTAGCAGACCAGGACACACTGCCCGATACAATGGACACACCCACGTTAATGACCCTGCACGCAGCCAAGGGACTGGAATTTCCACAAGTGTTCATCATCGGGCTGGATGAGCACTACCTGCCCCACAGCCGCTCTCGGGATGATCCGGAAGCCATGGCGGAGGAAAGACGTCTTTTCTATGTGGGTTTGACACGTGCGCAGGATCGTTTACATCTCCTGAGAGCTTGCCGCCGCCGAAGCCCTTATGGCAGTTATGAAACGATGCAGCCATCCCGCTTCCTCGAAGCACTCCCTGCTGAATTGGTTCAGGGAAACTTCACCATCAGGGTTGAGCGTCGTGAGGCTTTTGATATGCAAGCCTATCAATGGGACCGCACCTATGGGTCTCCAGGGCGACAGAGACATACCCGGTCACCTAACACGGTGGCGCAGCGTTTTCACCCTGAAATGCGGGTCGAACACCCTGTATATGGCGAAGGCAGGGTGCGTAATAGCCGCCTGGAATATGGTGATGAGACGGTTGAAGTGTATTTTGAAGGTTTGGGACTCAAAGCACTGGTGGCATCCATGTCCAGCCTCGAGATTCTTGAGGATTGATGTCCATGATGAAAAGGGGACAGACAAAGATTAAATCGGTTTATCTGATATTGTTCTTAATGCTGGTAGGTCTCGCCTGCCAGCTGACCTCACCGACACCTGACACCTGGTCGGGCACCCCCACAGCAATCGCCAGAGCGATGACGCATACCGCCAGTGAATTGACTCAAGAGGCTGGACTTGGAGATGCTATCATTGTTACACCAACGACAGTCCCGCCCGTAGAAATCGAACGCACACCAACACCACCAGCTGTGGTTGCGCCACAAGGGCCCTGGCTGGTTTTCCTGGCACCAGAGAGAAGCGGCTTGCTGGTATTTGATGTGATCGCTGACATGATTATTGAGATAAGCCTGCCAGGTCCGATTATTAAAGGAGATTTAACCCGGGGCCTTTCGCCTGACGGGCGTACGTTGATCCTCCGCGCTGGTTCCGCATATAACACCGATGAGCTGGCCTTGTACCAGGTCAACCTGCCCTCTACTGAACCCATTAAACACACGCCGTTACTATCCCTGTCGTTACAGCGTCAGATTGTCAATGAAGAAGGAGGGCGTGCGATGGAAACCCTCCAGGCAGTCACCCAGACAGATGGTTTGGCCTGGTCACCGGATGGCAGGTTTCTGGCTTTTACCGCCGCCCTGGATAATGAGTCCAGCGATCTGTATGTCCTTGATACATTAAATAAGCGTATAGATCGAATAAATGGTCTTATCAGTCAAAGTGCTTCACCATTCTGGTCACCGAATAGCCATTGGCTTGTCTCGCAAGAACTAGGCAACTTCCATCCAGAGACGGGTTGGCGATCGGAGATTGTTACGGGGATCCGCGTCCCCAGCTTTGATCACCAAAACGTGCTATACCTGCCAGACCCGGACAGCCTGGGTGAGGTCTTTTTGGGTTGGATCAATGCGCAGCATATCATCGCTTATTCAATGACCAGAGAGGGCCCAGATACGCTCAAACAGGTCAATGTTGAAGACCAGACAATCAACATCATATTCGATGGTTTGTTTGATAAGGTTGTTTTTGATCCCAGATCCCGTTCACTGGCATTTGCGCTGGATTACGAAAAGGCCACACCCAGGGGTATGGCCGGGGGTGTTTACCTGTTAGGGCCCAATCAGACGACTTACAGTCTTCAACGGGCGGGGGATTGGAAGGATTTATCCTGGGATGTGGGGGAGAAGTTTGTCGCTGCTGGCTCAATGGGTGTGTATACCTTCAATCCCGAAGGTGAGGGCTTGTTTTTGGCCAATCAAGGTGGGGTACGGTTATCATCACAGGGAAATTGGATGATTACCTATGGAGACGGTCTGGGTTCAGAGGTTGGGGCAAGGCTTCATCAAGCTAACAGTGACCACCCCCTTCAAACGTTAACTGAAGCGCGCGTTGAAACTGCTTTTTGGCAGCCGGATGCAAGTGCTTTCTTCCTTCAAACAGAAGGAACCCTGTACCGATTGGCTTTTCCCAGTTTAAACCTCGAGGAAGTATTCGCTGGCCTTCCACCGGATGACCCCATTGATCTTATTTGGGTGGAATAAAAGACACTTAATCAATTTTTTCCTTTCAGCTAGTTGAAAAACAGCTATAATTAGCACCATATGACACAAACACTGATGCCCCCCCGAAGAATAGCAGTGATGGCACATCCTAATATCCCAGAAGCGCTTGATGTCGCTGAGGATGTTGCTGTGTTTCTTAACCACAAAGGTGTTGAATCACGATCTGGATCACTCTATGAAGATGGTTTTCGCCAGGCCATCCAGGACAGATCATATGACCTGTTGATAGCCCTGGGAGGGGATGGAACCATGTTGCGAGCTGGGCACCTGTGCGCACCGGTGGACATCCCATTGCTGGGGATAAACATCGGCCATTTTGGGTTCCTGGTCGAATTGAAACGAGAGGACTGGCAAAAAGTCCTCCCAAAACTTCTGACAGGTGATTTTCGTTACGAAGAGCGCATGATGATCCAAGCCCGCTGTGAACGCGAAGGCAAAGAGGATGCTGTTTTTGATGTGATCAACGATGTGGTGGTTGCCAGGGGACAATATGTCCGCCCAATTCAGGTGCAGGCAATCTTGAATGGCATACCCATTGCCAGTTATGTCGCTGATGGCTTGATCGCCTCCACAGCCACAGGATCCACTGCCTATGCACTGGCAGCGGGTGGCCCGATCCTTCCACCGGAAATCCGCAATATTCTACTGATGCCTGTGGCACCGCATTTGTCTGTAGACAGAGCGGTTGTCCTTTCGGAGGGTGCTCTGGTGTGTATTCGGGTTCAAACAGACCATGAAGCTGTGGTCAGCGTGGATGGCCAGGAACCGGTACATCTTTCCAGCGGTGATTGCGTCCATGTCAGCGCGCATGAAAAATCACTTCAGATGGTCCGCTTTCAAGGCCCATATTATTTTTATCGTAACCTGACCGCCTATATGGAACACAATCCACTTATCAGTATCAAGACCAATGAGCAAACAGACTATGCGTCATAAACCAGAATCATCGTCCAACTCAAAAGACCAGCTGGTTACCCTTCGCTGCAATAGATGCGGTACACCCATCACACCAGAAGAGGCCATTCAGACTCCGACCGGCTACCGTTGTAAGGATTGTGTACACCAGCAGCAGAAGGTTTTTGATACCAGTAAACCACTGGACTTTATATTGGGTTTCCTCGTCGCTGCTCTTCTTTCTCTGCTGGGTAGTTATTTATCCTCATTGATTGGTTTTTTTACCTTCCTGCTGGCACCTGCTGCAGGTGTAGGTATCGCTGAAGCCGTCAGGGCAGTCACTAAAAAGCGTCGCAGTAAGCGCTTGTTCAGGCTCGTTTCGATTGGTATGGTATTAGGTGGCTTGCCCCTGATGATCATCAGCCTGTTGAATTTGCTCCTGAGATTACAATTCGGCACCTTTTCATTTTTCAGCCTGCTGCCACTTGGCTATCAAATTTTATACCTTGCCATGGCAGTCCCTTCAGCCTATTACCGCCTGACGGGCAATCGCCGTCTTTGAGATGTCCGGATAGAATCACACTATGTTAACATCACTTCGCATAACAAACTTTGCCATTATCCAGGAACTGCACCTGGATTTTGTGAATGGCCTGGTGATCTTCACCGGTGAAACGGGTGCTGGCAAATCCATCATCCTGGATGCCCTGGAAGCTGTTTTGGGCGGACGGGCGGAGACAAACACAATCCGGACTGGTATTGAACGAGCCCAGGTTGAAGCCGTCTTTCAACTGACACCAGAGATCAGGGAGCCAGTACATGCTTTGCTTGAGGCAGAAGACCTGCTCGATGACCCCGATTTTGTTTCTCTTACACGCGAAATCCGTCAGGAAGGTCGTAACACCGCCCGAATTAACGGCCGCATTGTTACAGCCACCCTCCAACGAGAGCTTGGTGCTTACCTGGTTGACATTCACGGCCAATCGGAGCATCTGTCTCTATTACGGGTTCGTAATCACCTGCGTTTATTGGACAGCTTTGCAGAAGTAGACTTGTACCTGGAACCATATCGAGATCTGTACAATCAGCTCAAACTAGTGCGCCAAGACCTTGATGCCTTGCGGCAAAGTGAGCAAGACGCAGCTAGGCAAATCGACATGCTCAACTATCAGATTCAGGAAATTGACGCTGCCAGGCTGCAAGCAGATGAAGAAGAGTCCTTAATGCAAGAACGGACACGGCTGGCGAATGCTGAGAGCCTGTCAACATACGCTCAAAGTGCCCTGATGTTAATTGAAACCGGGACGCCAGAAGTCCCGGGCATCAGCGAGTTGCTGGGAAGCGCGGTGGAAGCCCTCCAGGCCCTATCCCGAATTGATCCAACCACCACATCGATTTTTGAGCGGGCACTAGCCGGGATGAATTCCTTGCAGGACCTGGCCCTGGATTTGCAAAATTATGTTGAGACCATAGAATTCAACCCCCGCTTACTTGATCGAATTGAAGAAAGAATTGATCTCATCAACAGTCTCAAACGAAAGTATGGCAGCTCGATTGAAGAGATCCTGTCCTTTGCAGCGCGAGCTCGAGATGAATTGGATGCAATCACCCACGCCGAAGAACGAATTGAAGACCTTGAAGTACAGGAAGGTTTATTACTGCAGTCGCTCACCACGAAAGCCCAGGCCATAAGCCAGGAACGACAGAAAGCGGCACAGGAGCTTAGCCGACTGGTTGAGGTTGAACTGGATGATCTTCGTATGGCCAATGCGCGTTTCCAGGTTTCAATAGGGAACAGACCAGATGACAACGGCTTGCCATTACCAGATGGCAGTCGTCTTGCTTTTGATTCTAACGGCTTTGACCAGGTGGCATTTCTGATTGAGACCAACCCGGGTGAAGGCTTCAAACCGCTGGCGAAAATTGCTTCTGGCGGTGAGACATCCCGTTTGATGTTAGCTCTAAAGAATGTGTTGGTCAAGGCCGATAAAGTCCCAACGCTGGTCTTTGACGAAATTGACCAGGGGATTGGTGGCAGGGTGGGCATGATTGTGGGTGAAAAATTATGGCATCTCTCCCGCCGGCACCAGGTGATGTGCGTCACTCACCTGCCACAACTGGCTGCCTATGGCGATTTGCATTATAAAGTCGTCAAAGAAATGGTGGATGGGCGCACCCAAACAGAAGTCATCCCTCTTGATGATGGGAATCGTTTGGAAGAACTTGCCCAAATGCTTGGCCCCAATAGTGAAGGGACTCGTCAGTCGGCTGATGAAATTCTCAATCTCGTTCAGGAACGCATACGCCAACAAACGGTTTAGACACGCTGTGAGGTGGTTTTGCTTGTCTATATTGCCAAACAATCGACTACAATAATGGTAGTGTCATAGAAGCTAGTGGACCTTGTCTCAGCCACAAAAAGAAAGGAGTCATGATGCCGAGCTTGAATGATGTGCTGGCCGTCATTTTAGGGGGTGGCCAGGGAAAACGATTATATCCCCTCACCATGATGCGATCCAAGCCTGCGGTACCGATCGCTGGCAAGTACCGCCTGATTGATATTCCCATCAGCAATTGCATCAATTCGGATATTTTCCGCATTGCGGTGCTCACTCAGTTTAATTCAGTTTCACTGCACCGACATATCACCAGCACGTATAATTTCGATGCCTTCCATACTGGCTGGGTGCAAATTTGGGCTGCAGAGCAGACCATGGAACGGATGGAATGGTACCAGGGAACCGCAGATGCTGTCCGAAAGCAGCTCTTTGAAATCCAATCCTCCCGTTCGAAATATATCCTCATCCTTGCTGGCGACCATCTGTATAAGATGAATTATGCTGAGATGGCGCAATATCACTGGGAAAATAATGCGGATGTCACTGTGGCAGTTCAGCCCGTCAGCCGTGCCAACGCATCCCGGTTTGGGTTGCTCAAGCAAGATCAGAAAGGTGAGATTGTGGATTTTGCTGAAAAGCCCACAGACCATGCCGTGCTTGATGAATTCGTGACCCGGGATGACGCCGATATGCCTCACCTGGCTTCGATGGGCATCTATCTCTTTAACATCGAAACCCTGGTAAATATCCTGACCCTTAAGACCAAGCGTAAAGATTTTGATGATTTTGGGTATGATATCATTCCACACTGTGTCAGAAACACAGCCAAAGTCTATGGTTATGAGTTTAGTGGTTACTGGCGAGACATTGGTACCATCCGTTCTTTTTATGAGGCCAACCTGGCGCTGACCATGCCCAAACCAAGTTTGGATATCTATAACCCCGAGTACCGGATTTACACCCATGCCCGATTTCTGCCTGGCTCAAGATTGTCAGACTGCCAGCTGGATAATGTCTTGATCGCAGAGGGATGCAGAATTAACCAGGCAAAAATCAATCACTCTGTGGTTGGATTGCGGAGTGTGATTAAGGCCGGCGGCCACATCAAGGATAGTGTATTGATGGGGGCCGACTATTATGACGATTCTGGCAGCATCCCCATTGGTATTGGCGAAAATTGTCATATTGAGGGGGCAATTGTTGATAAGAACGTGCGCATGGGCCAGGATGTCACCATCAAGCCCTTCCCTCCAGGAACAGAACTGGATACAGACTCCTATTCGGTAAAAGATGGGGTCGTGGTGATCCCCAAACGAACGGTCTTGCCGTCCGGCACCAGGATTGGGCCAGAACCTTAAGCAAGACTACCATTCCAGGCAAACAGAAGGTTGTCCACTCCGATCGGGGCAACCTTTTTTAACAAGCCACAAGATGATGACTTGTGGTTTGATTACATCATCCTGACACCTGTTCAGAAGCCATTTTGAGGATGACCTTCACAATTAGCCCGTTATCGGCTATTTCTGAGGCTTTTCGTGAATGTATTTTGAAATTTCTTAATCAGGCTGGCCTGAGATGATTTTTCATGAAGTGGGGTGTCCTGGGTGATGGATAATTTCAATTTCTCGAATATAATAATTAAGTTTGATGACCAACTGCTACCATAGGTTTTGAAAGCATTGCAAGTCGATCGGTGCCATCATCAGCCAAAATAAATCCGGGTGTTGACCCCCTGACAGGAGAATTCACTATGAACGTTGACCATACCGCTGTCGAAAAAGAAAAAACACAACCTGATAACATCTCGTGGCATGCCGTCCCTGGTGCTGAGGTTCTGACAATATTGGGCACACCGGAAGCTGCAGGGCTCAGCAGTGAAGAAGTGCTGGCGCGCCAGGAAAAGTATGGGTTAAATGCATTAAAAGAAGCACCACCCACCGCCTTTTGGGAGATGTTATGGTCTCAAATTAATAATTTCGTGATTTATATGTTGATGGGGGCCGCGATTATCTCAGCGCTTTTAGGCGATTTCATAGAAGCCGTTGCCATCATGGCCATTGTGGTGCTGAATGCCATCATGGGCATCATCCAGGAAAGCCGGGCTGAAGCTGCCCTGGCGGCTTTGCAGAAGTTAGCTGCACCAGAAGCTTCTGTACTCCGTGATGGACGACGCATCTCTGTGCCGGCCGCACAACTGGTGCCGGGTGATATTGTGTTTCTGGAAGCTGGCAATTACATCCCAGCGGATGTGCGCTTGCTCGAGTCGGTTAACTTGCGGATCGACGAATCCTCCCTGACAGGAGAATCGATTTCTGTTGAAAAAAAAGCACAAGTTCTCATTGCAGAGGATGTTCCTGTTGGCGATAGGAAAACTGTTGCTTTTATGGGCACCCTGGTCACCTACGGTCGCGGTAAGGGTGTGGTTATCAACACGGGGATGAACACCCAGCTCGGTATGATTGCTGAAATGCTGCAGCTTGTTGAAACAGAAAGCACACCGCTCCAGCAGCGCTTAGACCAGCTCGGGAAGGTTTTGGGGTATGGCGCCATGGCCGTATGCGGCCTGGTTTTCTTAGTAGGTGTGGTGCGGTTCATCCTTGAACCCGGCACAGCTGATTTTCTCAGCCAGGCAGCCCTTGAACACTTTACCGAATTGTTCATGATTGCTGTGTCATTGGCGATTGCCGCTGTTCCAGAAGGGTTGCCTGCTGTTGTGACCATCAGCCTCGCGCTGGGGATGCGAGAGATGGTCCGGCGTCATGCGCTAATCCGCAAACTCTCTTCAGTTGAGACTTTGGGATCGGCAACGGTGATTTGCTCTGACAAGACAGGCACCATGACTCAGAATGAAATGACCGTGACCCGCCTGTGGGGAGATGGTAAATTTATCAACGTCTCAGGGAGGGGTTACACCCCGGCTGGTGAATTTTCAATAAACGGTCAACCGGTGGCTTTAGCAGAATTTCCGGTGGTAAAAACAGCCCTGTGGCTGGGAACGTTGAACAACGACGCCCAACTTGAACCAGCTGAAGAAAACGAAGGCCAGGAAACCTACCGGATGATTGGTGACCCGACCGAAGGCGCTATTCTTGTGGCTGCCCTCAAGGCTGGTGCATCTGCCAACGCCCTTAATCAAGCCTACCCTCGCATACAGGAGATTCCCTTTGATTCGGTACGCAAACGGATGTTGACAATCCATGCTGTGGAAGCCAATGATGCTACGGGCCTACCATCCCTATCAGCAGGTAATGATAAACATCTATGGCATATCGTAGACATCAAAGGTGCCCCGGATGTTGTGCTCGATTTATGTTCGCATATTATGACTGCCGATAACGGCCACCAGGTATTAACCGATGCACGCCGGCAAGAAATCCTATCTGCCAATGAAGTCATGACAGGTGATGCTTTGCGGGTGCTTGGTGTGGCCTATCGCACGATAGCAGAAGTGCCGGATGATATCACTCATGCAGACCTTGAAAAAGACCTGGTCTTTGTTGGTTTAATCGGGATGATCGATCCGGCACGGGTTGAGGTCAAGGATGCATTGCACACCGCCAGGGATGCTGGCATCCGCACAATCATGATTACGGGAGATTACCCTAATACGGCACGTGCGATAGCCGAAGAGATCGGCCTGCTGCAACCCGGCCGCCAGGTGATGACAGGTGCGGACCTTAACAAGCTCACCGACGCTGAAATGATTGAAAATGTGCGGGAGACCGACGTTTATGCGCGGGTAAGCCCCCAGCACAAAATGCGCATCGTCCAGGCCCTGCGAGCCAATGAAGAAGTGGTGGCCATGACAGGCGATGGTGTGAATGATGCCCCGGCCATTAAACAGGCAGACATCGGTGTGGCAATGGGTATTACGGGTACGGATGTGGCCAAGGGTGCAGCAGACATGGTGCTCACAGATGACAACTATGCCAGCATTGTTTCAGCCGTTGAACAGGGACGGGTGATCTATAGCAATATCCGGAAGTTTGTTTATTACCTGCTTTCCTGCAACGCGGCAGAGATCATGGTGATATTTTTAGCCACCTTGTTTGGTTGGCCGATACCGCTGACGGCGATCCAACTACTGTGGCTCAATCTGGTGACCGATGGGGCACCGGCGCTGGCACTGGGCACGGAACCGGGCGACCCCGATATTATGGGCCGCCCCCCCCGTCCACCGAGGGAGCCAATCATCAACAAGCGCATGCAAATTGGGATTTTGGTACAAACGATTGCCATCACAGCCGTGACTTTGGGCGCATTTGCTATTGGCCGGTACATTGATCCAGAACATGCCGAGCATGCTCAAACAATGGCTTTTGTCACCCTCAGCCTGTCTGAATTATTCCGCGCTTATACCTCGCGGTCAGAATACTATCCACTTTTTAAAATTGGGGTATTCAAGAACAAGGTTATGAATTGGGCGGTGTTGGGTTCTTTTGTCCTCATTCTTGCAGTGCTGTATATCCCCTTCCTCCAGCCAATATTTAATACCACACCCCTGGGGCTGGAGCCATGGTTGGAAATTCTGCCATTGGTGCTGATTCCATCTATTGCGGCAGAATTGACCAAGATGGTCTTGCGGAATAAGGCTAAAAAACCGCGCTTGGTCCAAGCCTGATCTTTATTGTTCTCTCGTCTTGCAAGCATTCACATTCTTTGAGCTGTCCAGCCTACCCCACCGGACAGCTCTTTTGATTCATTATTTCGCAAATCAAAACGGCTTTTTTTAATCTTTTGTCATTATCACTGTTTGGCGCACCTGATCATTGCCGTGATAATTCCCAAGGGATATCCACAGGCCCAGGCAGTTTTTCCACAGTTTATATACATAAATAACGCATATTGGGGATAAAGTCTGGAATAACCTGTGGATAATGGGTTGAAGGAAATCGTGGTTGTCACGGCCTTCTGTTTTGATTTCCCAGACTCTTCTCAAATCCCTTCACATCTAATAGAATCAGAGGGTTGAAGCGGATTGATTATCACATGATCGGTTGCCCATTGACAGGCGCTGATGGGTTAAACGAGGTCAACTTAAGGACCAGGAGGATAATTTTCAATGGACAGGTTTATCGCCGTAGCAGGCAATATTGGTGTTGGAAAATCAACGCTGGTTAAAACCCTCAGTGAAAAATTGGGCTGGGAGCCTTTTTACGAACCTGTGTCCGAGAACCCATACCTGGCAGATTTTTATGATGATATGCCATCCTGGGGATTCCACTCCCAGGTTTATTTCCTGATGAGGCGACTGCGGATTCATCGAGAATTGATGCGTAAAGAAGGGTCCGTCATTCAGGACCGCAGCGTCTATGAAGACGCCGAGATATTTGCCCACAACCTCTATCTACAAGGAGCTATCAATGAAAGGGATTACGGCACATACCGTGAGCTTTACCAGGTATTGGTTGAATTCCTGCCCCCGCCAGATTTGGTGATTTACCTGCGCGCATCTGTGCCCACCCTCTTTGAGCGGATTTCTAAACGTGGGCGAGATTACGAACGGACCATCTCTACGGAATACCTAAAAAAATTAAATATGCTTTATGAGCGTTGGGCCGAGCACTTTAACCTTTGCCCTGTTCTGACGGTGCCCTGTGACAACCTCGACTATGTTGCCAGACCTCAGCATCTAACGCTGATTGAGGGTAAAGTCAGGGATATATTGATGGGGAAAACAGAAGTTCGATTTGACCTATAAATACCAATCGGATTGTAAGAGGCGGAAGCTTGGCATAAGGCGGTACATTAAAGAAAACCGTGGTTAATGAGTGGGGCCTACGTTTAGAAAAACAGACGCGTGAACAAGGCTGCCAAGAAAGCGAATTTTGATTGTCAATCGCCGCTTAAGAAACTTATGCTTCTGTTTCTGATACTGCCTGGTCCTGAGCATCCTCAATAGGCGTACTTTCTTCGCCCCGAGGTGTGACGGTTATCCGGACAGCGGTGCGAACTTTACCACCAATTTCCACATCAACAAATGATGGCACGCACACGATATCAATGTCGTCGTTGGCCAGATAACCTTTCGCGAGGATGATCGCTTTGATGGACTGGTTAACAGCACCTGCACCGATAGCCTGCACCTCAACCAATCGATGCGCGCGCATGACCCCAGCGATTGCCCCTGCTACGGCAGAAGTGCGGGAGTTTGCTGAAACCTTTATGATGTTCATAACCTGCTCCCTTTGTTGAATACTGAAGGGTACAAAGTTCAGAATAAATTGATGGGGGCCTAATCTTTATCTAGATTTTACAAGATTTTTTATCATAGTTCAAGACACATTTCCCAAAGTAAAAAGCATTGGGTTGGAGCAGAATTTGATATAATCAACCAGACAGAAGACGAGGATTGTTCTCGACATTATTCATTAGGTAGAAAACGATGCCCACAAAGGAGAAAACAACATGACTCATTTACTGGTGGTTGGCAGCCCATCACTGGATACAATTCACATTCAAGGTCAGACTCACCAATCAGTGGGCGGCGCAGGGATGTACATGGCGATGGCGGCCTGGCGCAGCGGCCTGAAGGTATCCATGTTTGGGCCGCGTCCAGATACGATTCCCGATGTGATGGGAGATTTTGCCAGCCGGCTGGAGGTATGGATAGGCCCCGTCATACCCTTGGAAGATATGCCCCATTTTGAGATCTCTCATCAGGGTGATAAAGCGGTTTACCTGAATGCTGATGTGGAATCAGAGGAACAGGTGGATTTTGACCAACTGCCGGATGATCTTAGCAAATACGCAGGTGTTCATATCACTGCCATGGGTGACTCTGCTGTACAAATGGCCTGCCTTGAAAAATGCAGGCAACGCGGGGCCAGAATGATCTCCTTGGGTACCTGGCTGGGAAGCATTCAAGCCAAACCTGAACTTACTCATGCGCTGATGGCTGAAGCGGACATTTTCTTCATGAACGAAGAAGAAGGGCATGCGCTGTTTGGATCACTAGAAGCGGTGCAGGGTGTCCCAGGTCAGATTTTATTTGTTACCTTGGCAGACAAAGGTGCTCTGGTTGCTTTGGGAAACCATCAAACGCAGATACCTGCCAGGGAAATTGTGGTCAAAGACCCCACCGGGGCCGGGGAGAGTTTTTGTGGCTCAGCATTGGCAAATATCCTATTAGGATTGCATCCCGTTATGGCGGGCAGACGGGCGGCCATGCTTGCGGCAGAAAAAATTGGCGCGATTGGTGCCAGTGCCCTGCTTTTGGACGATCCACCGCCAGATGTGCCCTTAGACCCACGGGTGCGCATTAATAAGGTCCAGGTGGAAAAAGTTTCCCAAGTTGTCAAGGATTTGCCTGCGGCGGGGGCCTTTAATTTCGTCGCGGATTACCTGCCGCCAGTGGGCCATCCTTTAGCCTTGGATTATTTCTTTGCTGCGACCCTGCAGCAATTTGGCTTTTGGGAAACAGCAAACGGCCGCTATGATAAACCCCTGATTGCCAAGCTTGGTGGTGAGCTACGTAAGGGCTCAAATTACTTGTACTATGCTTATTTGCGTCCGCTGGATACGAATCCAACTTTTTATTCACCGGAACGGCAGGCGAATTTAACCCTGGATGAAATGGCCGACATCTTCCGAGCAGACGACGGCACGGTTCAGATGCCGGCACTGGCATTGCATCTGCAGCAGGCCAATCAATATGGGCGGGATATGCTGGCACTGGGTTACAGCCCACAATCCTTTGTTCAGCAAGCGATGGAGTCACAAACGCCCTTGAAGACGTTTATGATGCTGCTGGACCATATCGGTGGCTATAAAGAGGACCCCATCAGGAAGAAGTCCAGCCTGCTGGCCCTCAGCGTGAGCGCTCGGCCCGAAGCATTTCTGCGCTATGGTCAGGATGAGACTGTGGCGCCGGTTGTTGATTATCACTGCATGCGCTCGGTATTGCGGATCGGGCTGGTGGAGGTGCTGGATGCGGACCTTTATCAAAAGCTGGCAGAAAGGCGTCTGCTTAACGAAGATGAAGAGTGGGCCGTGCGTTATGCCGCCTATCACATTCAGAAACAGGTGGAAGCCCTTTCAGGCAAGCCCATCGGGGCAGTCGACTGGTTTTTCTTTAATTACATGCGTAGCCATTGTCCTGAAATGACGGACCCGGTTTGTGCCGAATGCGCGCTTGATGCGGTGTGCGCCAAAAAGAAAGAGATGTTCCAGCCGGTGTTGCGAACAACAAATTATTAATCGGGTTTTAATTTTTAGGTCACATTTTCAACAGGACATCATCATGGTTATTCAGCTTGAGTGAGTTTTGCAGGGTGATTATTTTTGTAAAAACCCGGGACAGCATTGGCCCCGGGTTTGATCATCATTAATCTCAAATGCCTTGGTCAGGCTTTAACTGGCTCTCCTGGCTGATAGGCGGCACCCCTGCGCAGTGCTTCCTTATTTGCATCCAGGAACTTTTGATGTCGTTCTGGCAGGTGCTCTTCCAGTGCAGCTTCCAAAGCCTCCAGGGATAACAGGTCCATATTTCCCAGCAGTGCACCTATCATAACCATATTGACGGCGCGCTTGCTTCCGATTGCCTCGGCAATCTCATTGGCAGGGATGTTCACCACCTGGATGTCATCCCGTGTGACCTGGCGATCGACAATGGACAAATTGACCACCAGGGTGCCCCCCTCCCTGACCAGGTGTTCATATTTGTCCAGTGAAGGCAGGTTCATGGCAATCACCGCAGCCGGGTTTTTGACAAAGGGTGAGCCAATCTCTTCGTCGGAGATGACCACTGTGCAATTGGCTGTGCCGCCACGCATCTCGGGTCCATAAGAAGGAATCCAGGTCACTTCTTTGCCCTCATCCATGCCTGCGTAAGCCAACAACTGCCCCGCAAACAAGACGCCCTGTCCACCAAAACCAGCGATAATTACTTCTTGTTGCATTTTAATCCCTCCCTATATCTTTATATCCGCAACAGCGGATGAAACTTTGTAATCACCCAGTGGGTAAAAAGCCAACATGCGCTCCTCGATCCAATCCCGGGATTCGACGGCCGACATCCCCCAGTTGGTGGGACAGTTAGAAAGCAGTTCAACCAGCGAAAAGCCCAGGCCCTGCTTCTGAACTTCAAAAGCTGTGCGGATAGCCTTTTTCGCCCGGCGAGTCTCGCGGAAGTTGTGCAGGCTGCGCCTTACAATGTAGGAAGACCCAGTCAGGGTGGACAGTAATTCGGCTGTTTGGATGGGGTGTCCCTGCCGTGTGACATCTCGTCCAGTTGGTGACGAGGAGGTCACCTGGCCTGGGAGCGAAGTGGGTGCCATTTGCCCACCAGTCATGCCGTAAGTAGCATTATTGATGAAAATAACGGTGATCTGCTCGCCGCGTGAGGCTGCGCCGACAATCTCACCCATCCCGATAGAAGCCAGGTCGCCGTCACCCTGGTAGGTGAAAACAAGCCGGTCTGGCAGCACACGTTTGATGCCTGTGGCCATGGCCGGGGCCCGGCCGTGGGCGGCTTCTACAAAGTCAATATTGAAATAATTATAGGCAAAGACAGAACACCCGACAGAAGCCACGCCAATCGTGTTTTCCACTTCCCCCATCTCGTCCAACGCTTCTGCCACCAGGCGGTGTGCCACCCCATGGGTGCAACCCGGGCAATAGTGGGTCACACGTGGGTCAAGCGCTTCAGGGCGTTCGTATACAATCTTGGTTGGAATATCCGTTACGACCATTATTCTCTCCTTATCCAATTGTCTCAGCTAACCGGGCAAGCCAGCGGTCACGGGGGTGACCATCGGTGGTTCGAGGGCCTTTTACCAGACGCTCAATTTCAGTCAGAACTTCATCCGGGAAGGGCACCACCCCACCCATGCGGCCAAAAAACTCAACGGGTTTACGACCGCGCACCATCAGGCGGACATCTTCCAGCATTTGACCGGCGTTCATTTCGACAACCAGGAATCCCTCAACCTTTTCTGTCAGCTCATCTAGCACTGTATTGGGGAACGGGGCTACCGTGATGGGACGTAGGAGTCCCACTTTGAGGCCTTTTTCACGGGCTGCCCTGACAGCTGACAGTGAGATCCTGCCGGCTGTGCCAAACCCAACCACAACAAAGTCGGCGTCATCCAGGTAATAGCCCTTATAGCGCACCTCATTTCTCTCGATGGCTTGCCAACGGGTCATCAGGCGCAGGTTCATGGCCTCCTGTGCTGGTGGGTCGAGGTTGATTGATGTGAGCAAGCGCTTTTCGCCATCCCGCGCGCCACGCACAGCCCAATCGGGAATGTCTGTTTTAAGGGGCTGCATGGGGGGGATTTCAGCCGGTTCCATCATCTGCCCAATGCTGCCATCCAGCATGATGCAGGTGATGGCGCGGTATTTATCGGCCAGGTCAAAGGCGAGCGCGGTCAGGTCAACGGCTTCCTGAACGCTGGACGGGGCGAGGACGATGATGCGGTAATCGCCATGGCCGCCGCCGTGCACAATCTGGTTATAGTCACCCTGGGCCGGGGCGATATTGCCAAGGCCCGGGCCGCCGCGCACCACATCCACCAACACCATGGGCACCTCCGTGCCAGCAATATATGAGAGCCCTTCCATCATCAGGCTGACGCCTGGGCTGGAAGAAGAGGTCATCACACGTTTGCCGGTGCAGGCTGCCCCGTAGACCATATTAATCGCCCCCAGCTCGCTTTCAGCCTGAACAAAGGGCCGCCCTAACTCGGGCATCCGGCCAGAGAGGTGCTCCAGCAATTCAGACTGGGGTGTAATGGGGTACCCAAAATAGGCTTCAAGGCCAGCGCGTAAAGCAGCCTCGGCCACGGCAGTGTTCCCCTTGATCAGTTCTTTGGCCATCTTATCCCTCCGCCTTTTGCTTTTCGTAACGGTGGACGGTGATGGCAGCATCGGGGCACACAACTGCACAAATGCTGCAAGCCGTGCAGGCTTCTGGTTTGACCATATGTGCGGGGTGATATCCCCTGGATGTCAACCGTTCCATGTCCAGCGCCAGCACTTCATGGGGACAGTCTGTCACGCACAGCTCACAGGCTTTGCAATACAACTCATTGACGATAATATATCCCTTGGCGGGCATTAACGATCCTCCTTATTTGGTTAATCGACAGAATCGTCCTGAACGATGGCAAGGTGAGTGTTTCCAGGACTTTCGACTTTAGTATACTCCAAATTGGTTGGCGACCATCAACCCAGAAGGGCTGATGCGTCACGATTCAGGGGTGATTTTCATCATTAATTGCAGAAAGTGCAGGATGACCAATGTTCATGGACATTTGGTTGAACAGTTTCATGAGGTCATTGACGGCAGTGGGTTCCCTGCGATAGAGTGCCTCAATAAAAGTAGCGCCACCAGCATAAAAAGTGATACGGCTGAAGGGTGGTTCTGACCCCCGGTTGTTGATGTCCAAGCCCAAATGGGCCTGCAAGCGGTTCTCCACCCAACGGGCAAAGCCCTCTTTCCACTCCTGCCACAGCATGTACTCAAAATCATGTCGGCCCAGGTACATATTTAGCCACTGGCGTATCCGTGAAACGGCAGGGAAATCGGGCGCTCTTAGAGCTGCAAGAAAATCTGGATAAGCGTCTATAAAGGCTTTGGCTGTATAGGGGAAAGGATGTTCGATTTCCCACATAAAATCGCCCTTTTCCTGTGCCTGCTTGGCGATATCCAGGGTCATTTTCAATTCCTGCTCACAGGTTTCATATTGGAAGCAATGCACATACTCATGCAGGATGGTCACATAGCCCTCAATAGAATCAAACACCTCGGGTGTGACCACACAGGCGATTCGCCCGCCGTAATCCGCCAGCTGGAAGGCAGCCCGGACCCCCTGCGGGATGGGCATGGGTATGGGTGCTGATTTTTTAAAGTGATAGATGCCCTGAGACTGATCCAGGTCGTAAATCAAGAATTTTTCACCTTCCACAATGGCTACCGGATAACACTTCTCGAGGGCCGGATGCACGCACCCCAAACGGTGATGCAGTGAGATGAGTTTGGCCAGGGATTCAAGGTAGGTTTGGGTCAAGCGTGCCTCCGATAGGTTAATTGTATCATCGACCTGCGCCGCCCTTCCGGGTTAATCAGGCCTGGTATGATTCTCCCCCCAGATAACCCATTTGTAGGTGGTTAATGCTTCAAGTGCCATTGGCCCTCGGGCATGCAAGCGCTGAGTCGAAATGGCCACTTCTGCCCCCAGCCCAAGCTGACCGCCATCGGTGAAGCGTGTGCTGGCATTGACATACACCGCGGCAGAATCAACCGCCTGGACAAATAATTCAGCCTGCGCGTTATCCTGGGTTAAGATACCATCAGAATGGCCCGTGCTGTGGGCGTGAATGTGTTCAATCGCTTGGGTGAGGTCTGCCACCACCCCCACACCCAGGGTCAGCGACAGCCATTCCCGTCCAAAGTCTTCTGCATCGGCAAATGTAACAGCTTCTGAAGAGTCGGGGCTTCCAGCCGCGCACCGGAACGCACCCGGGTCAAGGCGAAAGCAAACACCATCTCCTTCCAGGTGGGCGATTAATGCCGGGATGAAATCTCTGGCGATCTTCTGGTGAACCAAGACCGTGTCCAGCGCGTTGCAGACAGTGGGACGCTGGGTTTTTGCATTATGGATCACGTCCAATGCAGCACCCAGATCTGCGCTTTCATCGACAAATAAATGGCAGACCCCAATGCCGCCCATGATGACCGGGATGCGGCTGTTCTCACGGCAAAACTGGTGCAGGCCTGCCCCGCCTCGGGGGATCAGCATGTCGACCGTATCATGCATGTGCAGTAAGGCCAATACATGCGCTCGTTCAACCGAGTTGATGAATTGCACGGCCTCCACAGGCAGCTTGCAATCAGCCAGGGCCTCGTGGATCAGGCTAACCAGGGCTCGGTTGGTGTGCAGTGTCTCCTTCCCACCCCGCAAGATGACGGCATTGCCTGATTTCAGGGCCAGGCTGGCGACATCCAGGGTGACATTTGGGCGCGACTCATAGATCACCCCCAGCACACCGATGGGAACGCGTTGTTTGTGTATGCGTAGTCCATTTGGCAACACCTGGCGGTCGAAGATGGTCCCGACCGGGTCTTCCAGCTGGCTCACCCTGCGTAAATCTGTCATAATACCAGCCAACCTGTCAGTGTTCAGCCGCAGGCGGTCAATAAGTGCAGGTGCCAGCCCATCAGCCTCTGCCAGGGCAATATCCCTGTCGTTGGCCGCCAGTACCCGAGCTTGCTGTGTATCGAGCAGGTCTGCCAGGCGGTTAATCACCCGGTCTTTGTCTGTCCGGCCAAGCCCGGCTAAAACCCGAGCTGTCTGCCTGGCACCCTGTCCCATTTTATCTAAATCGATCATACCTACCTCCTGCAGCCCTCATAAACACACCAGGTTGTTATGATGCACGACCTCTGCCCCATAGGCATAACCCAGGGCCGCTTCGATCTGGGACGATTGTAGCCCCGCAATGCGCCTGGCATCTTCGGCACTGTAATTACTCAAGCCCACCGCCACAGCCTGGCCGGAGGGGCCGATGATAGTCACACTCTGGCCGCGTGAGAAGTCTCCATGAATGGATGTGATTCCCACAGGGAGTAAGCTTCCCCCACCCCGCAGGGCAACCACGGCGCCCCCATCAATACCAATCCGTCCAGAGGATTCCGTCACCCCGGCCAGCAAGAAGCGCTTACGGCTTTCCAGGTGAGTCGCCTGGGGTGTGAAATAGGTTCCCAGTTCTTCCTGATCCAGGATGACCCGGGGAATCACCTGATCCAGGACCCCATTGGTAACCACAACTGCAGCACCGCTACGCCGGGCCAATTCAGCCGCGCTCAATTTGCTGGCCATACCGCCAGTTCCCAAACCATTCGTACTGGCGTTGGCCGCATTGAGGATCTCGGGGGGGATTCGATCCCCCTCAATACGTTTGACCAGTTTGGCATCCGGGTTCAAGCGTGGATTGGCGGTGAAAACACCTTCCTGGTCGGTCAGCAGGAGCAGCAGGTCCGCTTCAATCAGGTTGGCAATCAGTGCGGACAGGTTATCATTGTCACCAAAGCGGATTTCCTCGGTGGCGATGGTGTCATTTTCATTAATGATCGGGATGACCTCATATTCCAGGAGGGCTTCGAGGGTGTTGCGGGCATTGAGGTAACGCCGGCGGTCTGCCAGGTCATCGCGGGTGAGGAGGACCTGGGCAATTTGTCCCTGGTAGAGGGTGAAAAGCTGGGTGTAGATGGCCATAAGACGCGGCTGCCCTATTGCTGCCAGCATTTGCTTGGCCGGCAAAAAACGGGGCAGGTCGGGGAAATCCATCATCTCACGGCCGGCGGCAATGCCGCCCGAGCTGACCAGCAAGACTTGGATGCCGGATGCTTTGATCTGTATGATTTGACGCACCAGGTCCACCATACGTGCCAGGCACAGGTGTAACTCCCCTTCCGTCAACGTGGAGGTACCCACTTTGACCACTACCCGGCGATAGTGTGTTTTCCTAACCATTGGCATCCACCTTCCCAAACAGCTTTTTCCTTGCGCTATTGCCCCAATTATAAACGCCTTTGGGGTTTCTTTTCATCTTATCCGTTATTAGGGGTCGGGATCCCACCTCGCTGATTAAAATCCGGTTTGAGAATTACTTTAGATGCGTTCGGCGGGGTGAAAAACGCACCCCGCCCTACATGCTTTAATTAATTTGAGCTTTCTGTTGTGATATTGATTGAACCCAAGAAAAAGATTTAATGGGGGCAAAGCCCTTCCAATGGTAAAATGGACCTCTAAGAAGTCACAAATAAAGGAGAACACCCTATGCCTGAAGCTGTCATCGTTGACGCCCTACGCACGCCCATCGGAAACCTGGGGGGTGC
>PWSY01000129.1 GCA_003563055.1 Anaerolineaceae bacterium
GGTACCCACACAGGATCTGGATTGGGACATCCCCCTCACCCTAGCGCCCGTTACTCGGGAAACCTGGCTGGACATTCATGACCGGGTGATTGAAAAAGTCTACCCGTTACTATTGCCACATCAATGCGACTGGATTGAGTCATTATTTGAAGCAGCACTGAGTCAAGTCGATTATTTTGATTTTGAACCTGTCCTGATCCATGGGGACCTGGCGCCGTATCACATTCTGTATTCACCTGCAGAAAGGCGGTTAAACGCGGTGATCGACTTTGGGGTGGCGGGGCTGGGTGACCCGGCAACGGATTTGGGCAGCCTGATCAACTGCTATGGGGAAACGCTTGTGGCTAAAATAGCGGCTGAATATCCAGCCTTCAACAATTTCCTGCCACGTGCCAGGTTCTATGCCCAGGCGATTGAACTGCAATGGGTGCTGTTAGGGTTGGAATCAGAGGAATGGTACTGGTTCACATCCCATCTTGGGGGAGCACGCGATATTCACGAAAATTAAACGATTTGATGGTAACAGATAAATATTGGAAAACCTATTACGCAATTTCTTTCATAAATTGCATTAATGACTGCGCCCACTCCTGACCTTCCAGTGTGACCCTGATATGGTTCCCATCGGTCTCTGCACGGATAAAAACAAACCCACCCCCACCCTCAAAACGGACACAACACTCAGACTCCTCAACCAATTCCAGTTCAAGATCACGACTAAATTTTTGTTTAGCCTTTTCAATCACGTTGTGTACTGAGTGTTTGGTTGTGGTTTCAAGTGAAATTTGAGACATAGGTATCTCCTTTTGGATTCAGGTTTCATTTATTGTGGATAATTTTAAAAGTGTCTTCAATACACCTTTTACCCATGGATGGAACCATAAGAGTTCCTTGTTGACAACGTAATATCACCTTCATGATCATACGATGCTTCCAATTTACGAGCTCTTTGGCTCAGCATTTTCAACCCGGGCTTTTTTAATCAGTGCCTGTTTCAGGTCCCAAAGTTTGGGCGTGATCGATACGTGATAAATGTGAGGGTTCATCAAACGACGCACACCTGGGTCCAGCGCGTCAACATCTTTTTTGAGTAAGTCTCGCATCTCATGAATACCAGGCTGGTCGTTTACGACCTCACCATCTTTAATCACAGGGACCAGTAATTTTTCCACCCATGTGGTCTCAGATTCCTTTAAACTGCGGCGTTTGCTGGCCATTGAGGGGTGTCGTAGTTCGAGAGGGGAATGATTTTCAATCTCCTCGCCCTGAAGGCTGATCAGGTCTGCTGTCGCTTTACCGCGATCATCATAAATCCGCCAAACTCGTTTATTCCCCGGATTGAGGGTCTTATCAACATTCTCGGAAATTTTCAAAGTAGGGATCCACTCATTGTCCTGGTTAATCGCGACCAACTTATAAACGCCGTCCAATGCCGCCTTTCCGGCAGATGTGATCAGGCTGGTGCCAACGCCATAAACCATCCGCTTGATTAAGCTGTCGGGATCAACGCCATACCATGCTGCTTCTTCCTGAACCTGGGTAACAATCTGCCATATGACCAGTTCATCCAGGTCATTGGAGAGGACAATAACCGTGTCCGGGAAGCCAGCATCATCAAGCATCTTTGCAGCTTTAATGCTCAAATGTGCCAGGTCGCCAGAATCAAGGCGGATACCTATTGGCTGATGCCCTTTACGCCGGAGGCCTTCAAAGACCTTAATGGCATGGGGAACGCCAGATTCGAGGGTGTCGATCGTATCCACCAGCAGCAGGCAATCATCAGGGTAGATATCGGCATATGCCTGGAAAGCTTCCAGCTCACCAGCACCCATCCCCATAAAAACCTGGACCATGCTGTGGGCGTGGGTGCCTTTGGGTGGAAACCCGAGCACAGCAGAGGTGCCCACATTAGAAGAAAAATCAGCCCCACCGATCAACGCGGCCCGGGTTCCTGATATGGCACCCAGCCCCTGAGCTCGTCGCAGTCCAAATTCCATCAGCACTTGCCCCTGGCTACTTTGCTTTACTCGAGCGGCTTTAGTGGCGATAAGGATCTGGTAATTAACCGTATTCAAGAGACCAGTCTCGATAATCTGACCAATGGCCAGTGGGCCTTCCACCACATGGATCGGCACATTGGGGTGAATCACCCGTCCCTCAGGTACAGCGTAGAGGTTGATAGCTTTGGCCGAGAACTGGTTTTGCAGCCAGTTCAGAAAGTCATCAGCAAAGAGCTGCTCACCTCTTGAACTGCGCTGACTCCGCAGGGTGTCGATTTCCTCCTGGCCAAATACGGCCTCATCCAGCCAATCAATCAGTGATTCCAGACCGGCATTGACGCAATACCCGGCATGGTGTACGCCGTAATCGGGGTTACTGCGAAAAAAATGGTCAAATTGAGCTCGTGTTTCATGGATACCCATGCGGTAATACAGTTGTGCCATCGTCAACTGGTACTGGTCGGTCAGCAAAACACCACTAGCCAATCGCAATTCATCTGGCTTCATATCTTAAACCTCATCTAATCCCAGCGATCTTTACGCAGATTCTACCCGAATACCATTCTCCAACAAACGCCGTACAGAACAGGCTTTTACAACCCGATGGAGTCGCTTAAGCTGTGCTTCATCCAGGTCACCTTCAAAATGTGTGCTTTCTTGAATAATCTCATCATATTCATTTTCTTCATCACAGTCATCACAATCTTCCGCAAATACTCTTCCAAAAGATGCGTCCACAGTAATCCCCTTAAGAGGGATATCATGATTCCTGGCATAGGAATTTACAACGATGGCCGTACAGGTGCCCAAACTGGCCAGGAGCATCCCATAAGGGGTGAGGTTATGCAGTGAAATCACGTTTTCCACTTCATTTGATTCTTCATCATTCGGGTCACCCGCCTTAAATTCAGTCCTGAAACTTCTATCCTGATAAACAACCACTCTTTCTGTCATCTTTTTCCTTTCATGTAGAATTGCTCACGCTTTAATTATAAGAGAAACACAAGGAGAAACAAAATTATTCGTGGTTTCAATCGGGAATACCGTAGATGGTGATCAAGCCATCTCTGCTGCCGAGGGCAATCAGCAGGCCGTCAGGCGAAACATCCACAGCCACCGGAAGACTACCTGCCGGCAGCGGATCGATATACGGTAAGAAAGCCAGAAACTGAACGTCCTCAACAGACCAGAATTCAAAACCCGCCTCTGAAGCAATGATTAAGATTGAGCCGTTGGGCGTAAACGCCAGCGCCAGCCCTCTTGATTCCTCTTTCCAGAAGAGCGGATGCTGCTCAGGAGACTTTTCTGAGACGATGTTTTCCAGCAGCCATGTTTTTTGACCAGTGGCCGCTAAGGACTCAGAATCTGGTGATAATGCTATCGCTGCAACAGGGGGTTCTTCAGGTAAAAACACATCCTTTGTTTCTGCCTCTGCCAGAACATAGATTCCCTTCCGGTTACCCGTGAAATACTGAAGGTCATTGATTGGCGACAGGCATACCGCACTGATGCGAAAGGGGTCATCACTATTTGGGGTGATGTTAAACGCCCGGGAACGATTATCTAACCGCCAGAGGCTGGCTGTGCAATCATCACTACCCGTCAGCAGCTGTTCACCTGTATTTGAAAAGACCAGGTCGTTGACAGCGGCCTGGTGGCCGCTTCCAAGGTCATAATACCGGGCTTCACCCAACTCAAAGATACGCACAGTTCCATCATCAAGTCCTGCGGCCAGCAACTCACCATCCGGCGAAAACGCTAATGATCTCGCATGGCCATCCAGAACACCCAGCTGTTGACCATTGGCTGCGCTTAGGATTCTAATCCAACCATCATTATAGCCAGCAGCCAGAACAACACCATCCGGTGAAAAAGCAAGATCATGCAATCGGCTCGGGTGTTGGTTCACAATGTCAACCAGCTCTCCATCCAGCGTGGCACGTTTTTGGATGCTGCCATCAGGATTCAGACCATAAAAAAATTGGCCATCTTCTGAAAAACGAACTTCACTAAAAGTGGTGCTGATCTCCCAAACCAAGGTGCCATTTGCAGTGCGTCTTAACTCAGTCCGCCCCTCGGAAAGCGAGACAAGAAAGTGGGTATTGTCATGGTTGAGGGTCAGTTCGCTTATGGGTGATATTTCAAGTATATCTTGACAACGCCATGAGACACCTTGCGCAGCGTTTAAACAGCTGGTCGGCGCGTCATAACATGGGTCTATAGTTTCTGAGGAATACGTGTCAAGGTGATAGGTAACTGCTGCATCCACAATTCGCCAATGGACAATGGATAGGCCATTACTGATTATTAAAAAATTACCATCAAAAGAAGGAACCATGATGTTGTTATAGAGTGGAAGTTTGTCCCAAAATGAGACCAGGTCAGTCGTGGGCAATGATATAGTGCTTGTTTCATCAGGGTAAATTAGTGATTGAAGAATTAATGACTCCCCCATGATCTTACCGAGCAGGTCAATCCTATCGTTGATGAAATGCGCTGAGCCGGCATTAATTAAAAATCCGCCCCCGGGTTGCCAGGTGGTGGTATCCCACTGCTGGATGAATAACTTGCCCGAAGATTTTACAACACCAAAAATTTCCGCCCTATCATTTGAGAAATGAACAGAAAGCACATACCGCTCCGGGGCTCCTAAATCTAGAAAAGAGAGACGTGAGATCAGAGAAAAATCATCAAAATCGATGATATCAATCGTGTGATGGGACTGGCCCAGGGCAATCATCTGACCATCAGATGAGAAGCTAATTGTTTGAACAGCAGTGGGGGTTTGGATGATCTGCACCAGAACAAAATTTGTTGTTTCATACACATAAGCCCCCATATTGGTTCCTACAGCAATAAAGTGTCCGTCAGGCGACAGGGCAATTGTGTTTGCCTCACCTGTCCCCCAGGCAGCAATGGCCTGGACCTGGTCTGTATTTTCGACAGAAATTGCTTCCTTGAGCGGCGGCAGAAAGTTGTTAGAGAGGATCAGATCATCCCGATACCCGATTATGGTCGGGGTTGGGCTGGGCCTAGACGTGGGTTCTTGTGTTGATGTGGGTACAGCCGGTGGCGAGGGTGATGGTGTGGGAGTAAGTGTTGGTGTCAAAGTTGGCATCATCGTCCGGGTGGCGGTGGGCGTATGAGTGGGTGGCACAGGCGTTGCCTTTTGACATCCAGCCAGAAAGACACAAAAGATTAATATGAGAACAACCAGTCTTTTGTACCTTTTAAACATGGCTCTTGGCCTCTTTACCTGTCATTAACTGAATGGGCTTTTTTGAATCGGTCACATAAGTGGTGCCATCCGGGAACATAACTTCTGTATGGGCCTTTTTCCGTCGAATAGATAAGCCCTGCCAATGCACCTCAATGGGCCAGGGGAATGGATTAACGCCCCAAAGTGCAATTCGGTCCGGTCTAAAAAGACGAATACCCGCAATCTCTAAAAATAAACGCACGGGTGCAAGACATCCAATCCCATTCGGTTGGCCAACCGGTCGGCCGTTGTCGCATTGGTAACAGGGATAAAAACCCTCGTAATTTGCCAGACCGTTTACAATGGCCGACATCAGACCGGTGAACATATGCATCGCTTGCGTAACGAAGCCTTCCCGCACCATCCCCTGGATGATGAGGGTATTCCATAAGAGGTTGACATGCGGTTGTAATCCTTCTGGTAATTGGCCGATTTCCTGCCAGGTATCAGGAATGCCAAATTGCATTATTGAGTGCTGCCTGTTTAAGTGCTTCTTGAGGATCACCTGGTTATGTTCTTTTTGTCCTCCACCAGACCAAACCGGCAGCAGACAGGTGATATCACCCTGGTAGAGATTAGCCGTTTCCAGGAGACACGTATCCCCAGGCTGCAGGCCACTCAACATAACAGAATGGAGTACGCCGAAAAGGTTGTGAGTGGTCAGGTGAGCCCGCCCCATCACCCAGCGGACCTTCCCGTGAGAGAAGGTTTCACTGATGGGCTCGCCATCGGTGGTCTGCCCTTTGATCGACACAGTACAGCCACGCGAAAGTTCATCCACTGAAAATAAATGTATTTGCAATCGTCTTGGTTGAAGAAAATTTTTCTCTCCCTTAAAATATTCACCTGCAGTGCCTGCCCAAACCAGCTCTCGTGGTTGAGATAAATGAGACACTTGATCGAGGTAGGCATATCGGCCCAGGTCATCCTGCCAGAAACCGTCAATCTTTTTTTGGAGTTGCCTTTCCATACTTTCAAACTGGGCCAGGCCTGACTCGTCTGCCAGGAGACCGGCTATTTTTCCCAACGCTGTCACTTCACGGTAAAGCATGGCTGCCAGTGCCGGGCTTTCAACAGTTCGAATATCTAACCCACATCCGGTGGGCTCCCAAATATCAAAAGTGAACAGTCCCATATCAAGCTGAAGCTGTTGCGCGCTTTCCCAGGCAGGAAAATAGTCCGTTTCTTGAAACGTTCTTTTATTTAACCAGCCAAATAAAAATTGACACAGACCCGGATAAACCTCTTTCAGAAAAGCTTTATCCGAGTTAATCTCATAAAGTTCCACACAAAGGTTGGCGAGCATTGGACATTCATTCTCTGGCTTGTTGGAAGCAGGTAAATTCAAGCGCGACGGTATCCGGCCCTGTTGACTTATCCGCTTGAGAAAACGCTTGACAACAACAACCACTTTTTCGACATGGGCTGGCAAAACAACCTGTGACAGATGGGTCGCTTCTAGTATTGTCAGATCATCCTCACAATGATTATTCTTTTCATTGAGTGTAGATTGATTTGGGAGGCGGTTTCTGACAAAATAGGGTTCTGAATCCTCAGGACAACATGCCACTAGATGAGTCATGGCGGTAGATTGCGCCAGGGCAAAGACTGCATCCCAGTCCGAATCACCTGTATGGATTTCGATGGTATTGATTGAATGCGTCAACAGGTGCTTTCGCATCGTTCCATGCCAATCACGAGCAATAACATGTCGCGCCGTTTCCAATGAAGCCTCACAGCTCTCTTTTGTGACCAGCGCCCAGGAAAGCATCATTGACTGATAGGGCAAGATTTCTAAACCCCTCGAAAGCGCTGGGTAGGGGCTGGTGTGTGCTGCAGGTCCCCCAGACATGAACAATACCGGCCAGAGCTTTTCCGTGTGCCCTGCGATGAAACGATGGAGACCAGATTTTTCTGCGCGGGTCGGAATGCCTTCACCCATCGGAACCAGGATTGCAGAAACGGCAGCCGTCAGATTTATTAGTTGATCATCATTATTGTGAATTTCAATGCAACCAACCAGCACATCAGTGTCAGGGAGCAATAAATCAAATATCACATCAACACTCTCGATCAATTGACACCTTATTCGCGCAGAGGCAGGCGTGTAGTGAGAGATGGTCGGCCTGCCCGTGAAATAATTGGTTGAGACGAGTCGATGATTACCAATGGTGATATTGGGAACCACCCGCATAGATTTTGCCCGCAAGTTATAGGTCGTATGCAGGTGAAATGGATGGGTGTCACCACCATCCAGGTTTAGGGCCCACACTTGATCATTTCCCGGGCTTAACGAAGAAAAATGACCATCGGCTGCGAGGATTAATGATTTTAATTCATGCTGAAAACATGGCTGTGATTCCATATCCTCATTTTACCAATGATTGTGATTTCGTTTCATGGAACACATCCTGGATGATGAGTCCATTATTAACCAAATCCACCTGAAAATTAAACCCAAACGTCCCTCTCTGGGGACGTTTGAGGGTGCTTTAGAAATTCAACTCTTATTCACGATCTTTAATAAATGAATAAGGGTAGGGTTTTGGCTGTTCACTGACCTCGTTCAGTTGAGTCATTTGTGCTTCACTCAATTCAAATTCGGTTGCACCCAGGTTGTCCTCCAGGTGAGAAAGCTTTCGAACCCCAATGATAGGGGTTGTGACCCCCGGGCGCTGCATCATCCAGCGCAGCGCAACCTGGGCTACACTACGATCCAGGTCATCAGCAATTGCTTCTAAAACATCCAGGATTTGCCAGGTACGCTCATTAGCATACACATCCCATGTTTCTGACCACCCCTGTTCCGTCGCTTTTTTGACCCGGGTGCCGCTTGGTGGCGCTTGCATATCACGGGTGTATTTCCCTGAAAGCCAACCACCCCGTAAAGGGCTCCAAATGAGCGTACCCAAACCCTCATTCTGGGCAAGCGGCAACAGTTCCCATTCCAACTCACGGTCAAGCAGGTTGTATAAGGGTTGCAGGGTCACGAATGATTCCCAACCATTATACCGGCTCATATCAATTGCTTTCTGAAGTTGCCAGGCTGTGAAATTACTGGCGCCGATGTAGCGCACTTTACCAGATTGTACCAATGTGTCCAGTGTTCTGAGGGTTTCTTCCAGAGGTGTGGCACTATCCCACATATGCACCTGATACAGGTCAATATAATCAAGCCCCAAGCGGTTCAGGCTGTCTTCTATTGATTGTAAAATGTGTTTTCGGCTTAATCCGACGTTATTGGGATCATCACCCATGGGGAATCTGACCTTGGTGGCGATCACCATCTCATCACGGGGTTTATCTTTTAACCACTCACCCAACACCATTTCTGAGGTTCCCCGCTCATAAACATTAGCCGTATCGAAAAAATTGCCTCCCCGTTCGAGGAACATGTCCATCATTTGAAAAGACAAAGCTTTGGATGATTCTCGCCCAAAAGTCATACATCCCAAGCACAACTCACTCACCTTTAGTCCAGTATTTCCTAAAAACTTATAGTGCATCTTAATCTCCTTTGTAACTACTCAGGCAGCTCAGCTGCTGAAGGTTGCAGACTGAGTAGTTACTATCCTTTTTTCTTAATCTTATTGGGTCTGGTGTAAAAAATCAAATGATTGGAACTAATCAAGCCGTA
>PWSY01000119.1 GCA_003563055.1 Anaerolineaceae bacterium
ATCACTTCCAGGATGGCGGCCAGCAGGCGCAGGTCATGCGCGATGGGCTGCTGGGTGGCAAACACAATCAGCACCCGGTTTTCGATGGCATACCTTTTTTCATTGATCTGTTCATCGCCACGATAAACCTGGCGAGCTGTATTTTTATCTCGTCGCTTGAGCGCATCAATGGCATTCAGCATGGCTTGTTCAACCATGCTGCCAAGTAACAAGACCTCATCTTGTAAATGATGTATTTCACGGTCCAATGTTTGACGAGGCATGGGTATCTCCTGGTAGAACAGTAGTGAGGTGTGGATATATTATATCATTTTACCCAAAACGACCCGTCACGTAGGCTTCTGTTTGCTGGTTTTGGGGATTGGTGAAGATCTGCTCCGTCACGGCCACCTCAACAAGCGTACCGGATTGATTCTCGTCGATCATCAGAAAGGCCGTGAAATCGGACACACGCGCGGCCTGCCCCATATTATGGGTGACGATGACGATGGTGTAATCTTTTTTAAGTGCCTCCATGAGTTCCTCGATTTTCAATGTGGAAACCGGGTCCAATGCAGAGGCCGGTTCATCCATCAAGATCACTGACGGTTCGACCGCAATAGCCCGGGCGATGCACAGGCGTTGTTGCTGCCCGCCAGAGAGTGCAAGGCCAGATTGATTGAGTTTATCTTTCATGTCCTCCCAGAGGGCAGCCTGGCGAAGACTTCGTTCGACGATTTCTTCTAAAACGCGTTTTCTGTGAATACCATACAGGCGGGGGCCGTAAGCCACATTCTCAAATACACTCATAGGGAAGGGATTTGGCCGTTGAAACACCATCCCGACCCGCTGCCGGACATCGACCACATCCACATCCGGGTCATAAATATTCTTCCCGTTCAGGATGACCTGCCCATCAACCCGCGCACCTGGCACCAGGTCGTTCATGCGGTTAAAGGTTCTTAACAGGGTGGACTTTCCACACCCCGAGGGGCCAATCAGGGCTGTGATCTTGTTTTCCGGGATATCCAGCGAAATATTCTTGAGGGCTTGAAATTTGCCATAATGAACAAACAAGTTTCTGGCTGCCATTTTAACCGGCAAAAAAGCCAGTCCATCATCTGCGGTTCGCCTTGGGATACTGACCCTGGGCTGGGTTCTTTTATCAATTGTATCCGTCAGTGATGGGGCCAAAACCAGTGTTTGTGGTTTAGAATAGTTCATTGCCGTTATCCAATCATTTAAGTGTATGAATGAGCTTTTAAGAGCGGGCACTGTCAGACAGCATCAGGTGATGCTGACCTCTATGATGATAACATTTGTGGTTAAACGATTATTGTTGTATTGGTTAAGACTGGATAAAGCAGTGTAAAGACCCGGTTAACATCAGGCAACCGGCAGTGTGAAATAAAAAGTGCTGCCATTATTTTCTTCACTTTCAACCCAGATGTACCCCCCGTGAGATTCAATCATGTGCCTGGCGATCGACAGTCCCAACCCGGTGCCCCCACCCGCGCGGGCCCGATCGGCTTTATAAAACCGCTCAAAAATCCTGCCAAGGTCTTTTTTATCAATCCCCATGCCCGTATCACGGACGAAGAATACAATGTGGTCGCCATCGAGATATGCAGAAACGGTGATCTTGCCGCCAGAAGGTGTAAACTTGATTGCATTATGGATGAGGTTGATCATCACCTGCGAAATCCGGTCGGGGTCAGCAAAAACGGGTGGCAAATCTGGCGGGCAGTCCAGGCTTAGTTCCAGTTCGGCTCGTTCTGCCTGCAAAGCCATCCGTTCATAGGCAGGTCTGATCAGTTCGCATGGTTTGGCCCGGTGGAAGGACAGGGGCACTTTGCCTGATTCGATCCGCGATAATTCAAGTAATTCATTGACGAGCTGGGTCAGGTTGACGATTTCTGTTTCCATACGCAGGATAAACCGCCTTGCTGCTGGTGGGTCATCCAACGCGCCTTCCTGTAATGTTTCTGCCAGGGCTTTGAGGCTGGCCAGGGGTGAGCGCAGTTCATGGGACACGTTGCTGATGAAATCTCTGCGAATTGTTTCTAACCGCCGCAACTGGGTCAGGTCTTGGAAAAGCAGCAAGGTGCTGCCAGGGAGGGATGATTTTAGCGGGATGGCGACCATCTGCAAAAAAATATGTTGCGGACCGATTTCCAGCATAGTGCTCTGTCTCTCGCCTTCCCTGGCCAGGCGCCATAAATTAACCAATTGATGATAGCGCAAGACCTCCACCACAGACCGGCCCAGGCCAGATTTCTCGCCTATTCGGAAAAGGCGTTCAGCAGTCGGGTTCAATAATTGCACCCGGCCTTCAGCATCGGCGATTAATACGCCATCGGTCATCTGGTTGAGGACTGCAGATAGTTTGGCGCGTTCACTGGTGAGGGTGTCGATTTGGCTGCCCAGTTGTTGCGCCATGCTTTGCAGGGATTGGCAGAGATCACTGAGCTCTGGTGGTGAATGCGGAAAATCGAGATCGGTAAAATTGCCTGTCCCCATCTCCTGTATGGCGATGGTCAACTTTTCGAGAGGTTTGCGAGAACGGTCCTGGATGATCAGGGTTAAGACCATCCATGCCATCCCGCTGATTAAAACCATCCCGCCTGCCAGCCAGTATACGCGGCCCAAATCTGGTCTGTAAGTGGCATGGGGGGCTTGAATGTGGACATAGCCTGATGCTTGCTGGTTCTGTCCCTGGAAAGCCACTGCTGCGGCCAGGAAATGGTCTTTTATTTGGGTTGCCTCGCCAGCATCCAGCGCCTGTGATAAGGCTGGCAGGCTGAAGGGGTCATCGGGCAGCTCTTCAGGTGGGAGTGATGAGCTCAGGATTTGTCCTTTCTCATCCAGGATGGTGATTGATAAATCTAAAATCTCTGATGTGTTGTCGACCAGGTTCTGTAGTTCTTTGAGATCTCCCCGGGTGTAAAAATACTCCTGCACTGTGGCGGCAATCAGTTGGGTGGTGTTCAACATTTGGGTCTGCCAGCGAGCGTCCTGTTCCTGGCGCATGTGATTCAATCCGACGATCAAGACGGTCACGATCGTCAGTGTTTGCAAAAACAGGAAGGGCAGAAGCCTTCGCCAGCGGATTTGAAGCGGCATTACTTACCCTTCAAAACGATAGCCTGCACCTCGTACGGTGATGATCCGCCGAGGATTGGCGGGTTCCTGCTCAATCTTCTCGCGCAGCCAGCGAACATGGACGTCCACTGTGCGGCTGTCCCCGATGAAGTCCCACCCCCACACACGTTCGAGGATGAACTCACGGGAAAGGACCTGGCCGCGGTGGCGGGCAAAGAATGTGAGCAGCTCGTATTCCTTTGGCTTGAAGGGAACAACTTCATCATCAACGGTGATTTCGCGCCGGGTCAGGTTGATGTTCAGGTTGTCGAAGGTCATCATCTCGGTTTTGGGGAGACCGTTGTCTCCCTCGGACTGGTACTTTTCCTCACGATCCAAACGGACCCGACGCAGCATGGCCTTCACCCGGGCGATCAGCTCGCGCATGCTGAAGGGCTTGGCCATATAGTCATCCGCACCGACCTCAAGGCCTACCACCCGGTCGATTTCATCATCACGGGCGGTGAGCATTAAAACAGGGGTGGACATCTCCTGCCTTAAAATCCGGCAAATTTCAAAGCCATCCAAACCTGGCAGCATAATGTCGAGGATAATCAGGTCTGGTTTCAGCTCCCGCGCCATGTTGAGCACCTCAGCACCATCGCCGGTGGCATGGACTTCATAGCCCTGTTTTTTGAGGTTGTAAGCCAGGGTTTCCTGCAGGGATATTTCATCATCTACAACTAAAATTTTTTCAGTCATCTCTACTCCTCATCGATTCCAGGACAGCGGAGAACTTATCCGCTAAAACCTGGCGAGAAAAATGTGTTTCCACACAGATTCTTCCATTCATTCCCATTGTACGACATTTCTGCGGATTAGCGTTTAATTGCTCGATGGCAGCGGTCAATGCCGTCGCGTCGCCAGGTGGGACAAAAACGCCTGCTTGGCACGCTTCGACCACCTGCCGAATAGCGCCATCAATGGCCAGGATCACCGGACGGCCGGCGGCCATGTAGTCAAAGACTTTATTAGGATAAGTGGTCTTGTACAGCTCAATTGGCTTCAAGATGGCCAGACAAGCATTGGCAGCAGCCAGCGCATGGCCCATTTCCCGCTTGGGTACCGGTGGTAGGAAGATAAGATTCTCTAACTGACGATTTTTGGCTTCTGCCTGCAAACGAGGTTTTTCTTTGCCTGAACCCAGCAGCACAATCCGGATGTTGTTTGCTGCGCGTAATTGCTGAGCGGCATCCAGAACCACATCCAGGTCGTTGGACATGCCATGGGCCCCGGCATACAGCACGATGAATTTACCCAGCAGACCATGTTTTTTATGGAAGATGCGTCCATCAGCGTGAGGATCGAACATGTCCGGATCGGCACCGTTGGGAACCAGCTTAACCTTCTGCGCGCCGTGTGCTTTGACATGCGCCACGTACCCCGGCGAGTTAACCACCACCTGGTCAGCCCGGCTGTACAGGAACCGCTCCAGCCACTCTGACAGGTTGATCAAGACTTTATTTTTGAGCACCCCAACCGCCACAGCAAAGGCGGGCCACAGGTCTCGCACCTCCAGCAAAAAAGGGGCGCGTTTTAAGCGGGCCAGCAGCCAAGCTGTCAGGCTCTGGAAGATGGGGGGAGTCGTGCCCCATACCAGGTCAACATGCCTGACAAACAATCCATTAACAAAAGAAGAGATCATAAAACTGAGGAAGCTGAGTACCCGCCAGATAAAAGAGCGGTGTAAGGCGGGCAATGTAGCGCTGCGGATGATGGTCACACCCAGGTCATCGATTTGTTTTCTGACCTTTTTAGCTTTGCCAGTTCCGGTCAGGTAGCTGACCGGGCTGGCGATAATGGTGACCTGGTGGCCCTGTCGCCTGAGGTGACGTGCCAGTTCATGGTGCCGGGTGCCGCCAGGTTCATCCAGGGCCGCAAAGGCTTGGTGGATCAGCAGGATGTGCATGTTGTTAACATTTTACTTGAATATTAGATGGATGTGTTGAACGGATAATAACCAGGGTGTTGGTTTTATGGCAAGGATCCAAACGATGGAGGTTTGACTGTTGAAATCCCAGGTTTCTGACCCTTATGGGCAGGCAGACCATCCTTCATCAAAGCCAGGCTTATTGTGAAGGTATGGGGTTACTTTATGGTGAAAGTGGATTGAAGTTTGATCGGCAACGCCCCTGAACAGGTCCCCACCAGCATCAAAGCCGGTTCTTTTTTAGCATAAGTGGTTGAGATCCAACCCCAGGTTGGTTTGGGCTGGATATTGCCCAACAAGCACTGGCCAGCCCGGATGATATTGATCTGGCTGAGACCTTCCAGCTTGAGTTCAACCCCCAGGTCAGGGCCGGAAAAATAGAGCCGACATTCATCTTCAAGCGACCAGGCCCAATCCTGCAACAGCCAGGTCAGCTCGACCTGGCAGGTACCTTCTCTCAGATTGTCCCAGGGGGCTATCGCATCCGTCACCAACCAACCGTTTGCCAGGGATGACACCTTGCGCTGGTGGATAAGGCCCAGCTTGCGGTAGCCATGATGCTCGGTGGACACCCACTTCAACGAACCCTGATCGTCCATTTCATAGCCCAGAACCTCAGCCTGGGCCCAATCGAGCCACAGGAATCGTCCTGCTCGCAGCATCTGGTCCTGCTGATTGATCCTGAGGGTGTTATGGGTCTGGGTGCCAGCCAGGGCATTGTCCCAAGGCGGTGGTGCGTTGTATTGATAGGTACCCGGGTCGGGGGTGATGTTGATCCCCCCCCACCACAGGTCGACGTGGAGTTGGTCAGCATGGGAAGGCCGGTCGGTGTATTGGCCAGCCCGCACGAAGCCCCGCCCCGGGCCTGTTTCAACGCGCAGCATATCGGCTGCCTGCGGCTGCTTTCGGTCAGGTGACCCGGGCGCAGAAAGGTCGAACCAATCCGCCATTTCTGAAAGGCTGGGCTGGCTGTAAATATCCTCTCCCAGAAAAGCCTTCCCGGCGGCATCCACCACCGGGCGGTAATCACTGTATGGCAGGGCAGTGAGAGGAAAAATATAGGCACTATCATTAGCGCCGAGGTTGGGCGCCTTGCCCGTGTGGGGGTCTGTCAAGGCCCACAGCCAGTTTGTGGCCGCGCCCAGGCGTGCTTTCGTCTTTGCAGGCCATTCGGGCGAATCCCATTCACGGCGTAGGTGATCACAATACAATCCCAATTGCAGCATCAGGCGGTGGTAATTGACGCTGTGCTGTATATAGGTTCCAAATTCGTCGATCTGGTGTTGAAAAGCCCAGTTCAGCCAATGCCAACCGTCCTTAAGCCAGTTTTTGGCTAAGGGGTGGCTGCGAAGGTATACCCCAGCCGTATAAAGCCCGGCCGCTTCTGACAGCAGGTGGTTATTGTTCTGCGACCGGGCATAGGCCAGGGTGGGTGGGATGCGGGCGGCATGTTCAGCGATCGCACGCCAAAGACGGCTGCGCTGCCCCTCTGTTGTGGTGGGTGCGCTGGCAAAGACCCGGTCACAGAAAACCAGCACCATCAAACGGAGGGCCACTTCCTGGCCCGAACCCCATTGCCTGCCGAGGTTGGGGGGATGGCTGGCAAGGAAGCGCTGTGTTTTTTTCCAAAAATCATCGGCATAGGCAGGGTCACCGCTGAACGCAAAAGCCCTGGCCAGGCTGATCGCCCAGCCAAACCGCGCCGGTTCCCAGATGAATTTAATGTCCCTGTCGGGGGGCGTTTTTTCCAGCACCGTCCAGTGCTGATGTGAGGCACCGATGGTCAGATCAAGCGGTGCCAGTGTGTGACCGAAAAGCCGCACGGAGCCTCGAAGAATCTCGTCAGCTTCAATCCGTGTTTGGGTTTGGTGATCGCTGGAAATGGTGGGGAAGCTGGTAAAGGGTGGCAGGTCTGGTCTGCCGGTGAAATGGTCGTGATATGAGGGTGTCTTGAGGCGGGTATATCCGCTGTGCAGCCCGACCTGGTAGCGCGTGTATTGCCACAGCTTGACAAACCCAAGATCGCGGATGGCTTTATAAGCTTTCACTAACCGGTTCATAATGCCCTGGTAGAGTCAATCGATGCTCGCAGCCCAGATTTCTAGCATCAATTCTGTGTAAGCTGAACGGTTTCTCCATTGCGCAGCGATTCGACTGCAGCAAAGCTGGCAAGCGTGGTGCCAATCATTTGATCATATGGGATCGGCAGTGCCAGGTCACCCTGAACAGCGTCTAAAAAGGCTTGCCAGGCTGCCTGGTGGCCCTTATCCTGGTGAAACCAGTGGCGTTTCACTTTGCGCCGTCCTTTGGTCACCAGCTCGAGCTTGCGCCAATCATGGAGAATGGCAACCCGGCCACCGCTGAAGACTTCAAGGTATTCCTTCGGATAGGATTTATCCCCATTTGCCAGGTAGCTGACCGTACCAAGGGAGCCATCTGGGTAGCGGAAGGTGATCATGATATTGTCTTCGTTGTATTTGCCCTCGTCTGGCAGACCGATCGTGGTCACGTCGAGGGGATTCTCACCGACCAGGAAGGTTAAAAAGTCGATAAAGTGACATCCTTCGCCGATAATGCGACCACCACCGACTGCGGGGTCGATCAGCCAGTGTTCTGGTGGAAGCATGTTGGCATTAACCCGAAAGTGTGCATAGAGCGGCTCCTGCCGTTTGTCAATGAAAGTTTTCAGGTGTTTAGCCAGTGGTGCAAATCGGCGGTTAAACCCAAGCATCAATATTGGATGATCTTCTTTTTCTAATGCATCGGTGACCTGGGCGAGTTGTTCCTGATCGATGGCCAGAGGTTTTTCGCAATAAACATGTTTGCCTGCTGCAAATGCGGCCAAAATCTGCGGTGTGTGCAGGTTATGGCGGGTGAGAATAGCGATCAGGTTGATTGCAGGATCTGTAAACAGTGAACCGGGTTCGCTGGCTGCAAAACCATAGCCGTATTTTCGTGCGGCATGGTGCGCGCTGACGCCAGAAGCCGAGACGATTCCAACCGGGGCTAAATCACCCGTTTTCTTGACCACTGGCAGGAAGGTGGACAGGGCATAATTGCCTGCGCCCAACACACCCAGGGCTAGGATCTCGCCCGGTTTAACCCGTACAGTCGGCGCCAGCAAATTAGGAATCCGATTTTCACCCAGGCGGCTTTTTTCGGTATAGGTCAGCAGCACGCCGAGATAGGCCTCTTTGCCTGTAATCAGGTCATAAGCTTGTTTGCCCTCAGAAATGGGGATGCGATGAGAGATCAGTGGTGAAACATCCACTTTCCCCTGGGCAACCAGATCCAGGAAGGAAGACATATTGCGGTTTTCAGTCCAGCGCACGTAGCCAATGGGATAGTCCTGTGCTTTTTCTTCGTAGACGGGATCATAACGCCCAGGCCCATATGAGCGAGAAACAACCAGGTTTAATTCTTTTTCGAAATAAGGTTTGCGGGGGACTTCGAGCCCTACCGCACCGACAACGATCACGTTAGCACGGTCTCGGGCGATCTCGCCAGCCAATTCAATCGGGTCATTGGATTGTGTGTCGGCACAGATTAATACCGCATCCACACCCTGCGAAAGGGCTTCTGCTGCCTCTAGCGCCTGGCCGCGCGTGACAGCCCGATCAGTGCCGATTTGTTTCGCCAGCTCAACCCGCGTGGTGTCAAGGTCAATCCCCAGGGTCTGGCAGCCAGCTGCTTTGGCGATGCTGCATGCCAGCAGGCCGAGCAATCCCAACCCAATGACGGCCACCCGTGCGCCAACCTGCACCTGTGCCAGGCGGAAGCCTTGCATGGCGATCGCGCCAACGGTGGTGAAGGCCGCCTGTTCAAAATCGACCCCATCGGGAATGGGCACCATCAGGTTTTGGGGAATGGCGGCATACTCAGCGTGAACAGCGTATCCGCCGCCGGCACAGGCAACACGATTTCCCTTTCGAAAACCGCGTAAGCCCGCCCCGGTCTGGATGATTGTCCCGGCGGAGGAGTACCCCAGTGCCATGGGTTGGTCTAATTTGTTCATGGCGGCTTCATAGGTGGTTAATAAACCTTCTCGTTGGGCTTTGTTGAGAACTTCGCGCAATAAATCTGGTCGTGATTTTGCTTTCCCCAAGAGACCTTGCTTGGCAAAAGCCACGATCATCCGCTCAGTCCCGGCAGAAACAAGCGAAACCTCAGTGCTGATCAGCGCTGTGCCAGGCCCGGGGCGGGGTACCGGGACATCTGCGACGACGGTCTCACCGGTTTTTATATTTTGTAATAATTGTTTCATAAGATTACACTCGTTGATGGTGGTTGAAGATAATAAGATTATAGCCTAATCCTGGCGTCGGCGAAGAAACTGAATTTACCAGTGTGGTTAAATCCCTACCTGCTTTTACCGGCAAGTGACGGTAAATGAGACTTATTGGGAATGGCTTGATGGCGTTGTCCGGTTTATATTGATGGTGTTAGCAAAAAAACTAGCCAGCACAACGATCGGGTTCAGGGTTAAGGGGTTTCTGTTGTGGATGGCTTGTGTTTTAAAAATAAAAAGTCTGCTTAATCAGGCAGACTTTGATGGAGTTACTGGATTACTTATCGTCTGAGGGTTTGCTCTCCGCCTTTTTGTTTTCAGGCTTGGTTTCACTTTTGCTCTCAGTATCTTTTTTAGGTGGCTCTTCTTTTTCTGTATGGTGTGATTGCCCCGATGGTGAGCGGTTGTCGGTTGCGTAAAAGCCTTTCCCTTTAAACACAATACCCACCGGCTGGTAAACTTTCCGTAAGGCAGGTTCAGTACATTCAGGGCAGAAAATCAACGGATCTTCCGTAAATTTCTGATACTGATCGAAGCGGATCCCGCATTTTTCACATTGATAGGTATAAGTAGGCATAATACACTTCCTGTTATTTTTCCTTCCCGATTATAGCCCTCTTGTGTGCTATTGGCAAGCGCGATTGTGTTGTTCTTATGGATTTCCTATATTTTGGTTGGTTCTTTTCTCGTTTTTGTCATCATTCATCGATTGGAACATAATTTCCTTAACGGGTATAATGCCGGCATGCAAAAGACAGGTAACATCAGCTCATATCTGTTGTTGCTGGCCACCATGCTCCTGACAGCCTGTTCGCCATCAACACCGGTGGTGATAAACACACTCACCTCAACGGTTGATGGCACCCTGCGCCCTTATCCGACTGATACAGCCACGGTTACACCTTTGCCAACCGGCTATTCCAGCCCGACCCCCTCGCCCACGGTGACGCCAACCGCCACCCAGGTGTTTTATGAAGTGCAGCTTGGGGATGATATGTACAGTATTGGCTATCGCTATAAAGTTCACCCTGACGCCATCATGACTGCCAACCCGGAAGTTAATCCTCGCGCGATGGGTGTGGGGACAACCTTGCTGATCCCTGTTACACCCTCACCTGAGCCTACACCAACCACGGCTTCAGACCCAACCCCGACACCCACCCAACTTGCGGTGGATTTAATCACACCCGATTGCTACCCCGAATCAATTGGAGGATTGTGGTGCTTTGTGCTGGTAGAGAATGAAGAAGACACTGCCCTGGAAAATATTTCAGCAGAAGTTATCTTGAGGATAGGTGACGAGGAACGGCGAGAAATTGCCATCATGCCTTTGAACTTGCTGCCAGCGGGAGAAGCGCTTCCTTTGATTGTTTATTTTAAACCACCGCTCCCGGAGGACTATTCCGTGATCGCATCGATCACATTCATGCTGCCTGTCATGCCGGATGATCAGCGCTACCTGCCGGTGGTTATTGAAGATCAATCAATCGTGTTGAATGAAGATCAGAACATAGCAATTATTGAGGGTGATTTATTCCTTCCTGCTGGTCACCCAGCTACGCGGTACATTTGGGTCAATGCGACGGCTTTCGATGAAGAAGGTCATGTGGTCGCTGTTCGGCGTTGGGAGAGCGATGTACAATTGTCGGCCGGGGAAAAGGTGCCCTTTGAGTTGGCACTGTATAGCATGGGGAACGCGATTGATCGGGTATCGTTATTGGTTGAAGCGCGGGGACATCAACCTTCCTCAGATGATGAATAAATTGGTTTTCGGAAGGTGTTTTTATGGATTTTGTTAGCAGAGTGTACAGATAAGAGAACAAGCACCCCGGAACTTTTCGAGAGGTACCAGTACCTGGCAGGAGAAAGTACGCCTAATGGCGTGTTGTATTCGGGGGTTTTTGGGCTGTGATCTTAACCAGGATTTTGGGTAACAGCCATAATTTTTTAAGCGATGAGGTAAAGGCACGCTGATCATAGACCTGGTATTGGATTGCCTCAATTTCATCTAAAATAGCACGGTAGGTCAATGCTGCAGTCGCCACGGCCATCCGGGCAGATGGATGTAACATGGCGATGCCTGGCAGAGCTTCTTGGTAGAGCACTCTGGCCCGATTTATCTCGAAGGCCATCAAGTTTATGAAGCGCTCATCGAGTACTTTCTTTTGAATATCTTCAAGGGTTAACCCAAAGCGATGCAGGTCTTCAACCGGAAAATAAATCCGCCCCCGTTCAAGGTCTTCACCCACATCACGGAGAATATTGGTCAATTGCAAGGCGATCCCAAGTTTGATTGCGTAAGGTTGTGCTTGTTCATGAGAGAAACCGTCTGCCATCCCGATGATTGGCATGGATAACAGGCCAACAGTAGAGGCCACATGATAGCAGTAATTTGCCAGGTCTTTCCAGGTGCGGTAGGGGTGGAAAGCGATATCCATGGCCACACCATCAATCAGTTCATCTTCATGGTGTGGATTGACGTTGAAAGCTTCACGGGTTATCAGCCATGACTTGAGTATAGGGTCATCCTGGGCAGAGAGGGGTTTACGCACCTGTTCTCGCCAGGCTTCGACATCCTTTAGGGTTGCAATTTCTCTGTCAACCAGATCATCGGTCGCCCTGCAAAAAGCATACAATGAACGGATGGCGCGTCGCTTTAACCGAGGCAGAAAACCGGTGGCAAAAAAGAAGGTCTTTGAGCGTTTTTGAATGATTGCTCTAACCTGCTCATAAGCCAGGTGTTGTTCTTTCGTTCGGTTGATTGTGTCGACATTGATACCCATGCTAATTTTGACCTGTTCTTTTGAATGGTTAATACAGAAGATTGTCTTATGTTCCTTGTTGAAGAAGTTTCTGGGTTACGATTGACGAAGAGAGCACACCAGGTAAACCAGCCCCGGGGTGGGTACCGGCACCGAGACCGCCGAAGCCACTGCCCTTGCACCCTTGAGGTTGTTCTTAATCCAATAGATCGTGAACGGTTTGGATTGCCTGATCCAAACTTGTGCCGAGGAAAACACCCTGACATTTTTCCTGGGCCGCAGTGTTCTCATTAAAATAGGGTCCTCCAAACCCGAACACTGGTTTGGAAGGTAGTTCGTTAAGCAGCGGCTGCATTTTGAAGAGGGGTTGAGCCGTCCTTTTGAATCCAGCGGACAGGATGACCATCTCTGGTGAGACATCCTGGGCATAGGCTGCCAGGTCGTCAATGGGGAGGTCAGCGCCCAGGAATTCTACCTGGTAGCCTTCACGTCGCAAGAGTACAGACAACATCAGGGGAGCAATTTCGTGAAATTCCTCCGGCGCGCAACCGATCAAAAGGCTGGGGGCAGCTGTGTAAACCGGGAATGCTTGCAGGAGGTTTAATAAGATACCCCGGATGAAGTTCGAGGCATAATGCTCTGTTGCAATCCGAATCTCCCCACGAAACCAGGCCTCTCCAATCTGGTGCAGGCATGGGGTGAAGATTTGGAAAAAGATAATTTTCAGATCAAACATACTTTGGACTGAGTTGATGATGCCCCGGGCTGCGGATTCATTTCTGGAGGTGAGTGCTGTGAAGAGTTGTTCTGCATAAACCTGTGGGGGATGGTGCGGCGTTTTAGAGGGTTCTGGCGCCAGGACAGAGGGCAGTGCTTCAGGCCAAATGCCCTCATCCCGCAGGAGCCTGTATTCACGCGCAGCGCTGCTGATCGAGAGTCCATCATCCAGGCGGTGGGTAATCCAGCGGATGAGTTGAATATCCCTCTCAGAATAAAGGCGATAATTGTTATCCAACCGTTCCGGCTCTATCAGATCATAGCGACGCTCCCAGGCCCGCAGGGTTACCGGTTTGACGCCGGTGCGTTCACTGAGAACTTTGATGGTGTACTTGGGTTCTTTTGAAAATTCAGCGATTGATACCATGGTCAAGCCTCACTAAACTTTGGACACTCCTTCTACCTATTTTACCGTGGATTCCAGTTGCTGGCTGTGAAAAGTTCCTCTAAAAACAGGATGCGTTCATCGCTTGTCATTGGACGGGGTTGGGCAAAATCTTCCAGTAAAGCTGTCAGTAATTCGACACTCAGATGACGGCCGTCATAAAAGGTGTGGCGTTGAATGACCAACCAGCTGGTTTGAACAAGCACATTGCCATACATGTCGATGTACCATTTTTGGTCAAAGAACAGATTCCCCAAACCATAATCAATGAAGGCATCGTGACTGAATTCCATCGCCTTGGGATGGTGAGCCTGGCTGCCATTGACGATCACTGCACCGGCTTCTGCCATCCGTCCATAGTCCCTGATATGATGGTCAACTGCGGCGTAGTAGTAATCTTCGTAATACTGGAAGGTCGCGATGGGCAGGTGGCCATCGCTTTTGAGTTGTGTGATCTTATCGACCATCCAGCCATAATCTTCACATGGGGCTGCGCCGCCCTGTTCTTCCGTCGCCCAGGCAAAATCGGGACCGAAGGCATTGCAGCCGATGAAAGCAAGCCGATTCCCGTTGTGATTGATCAGCAGTGGGGATTTGGCATCGTCCAGGTCTAACCCACCGCCGTAATAAGCCATCCTATGCTGATTATAAAGGTCAATGGTGAACGGCACCACATCTACACCGCGAGCATAAAGCATATCGTTATTATGATTGCCGGTCAGTTCAATGATGTCTGCGCCGATAAAATCAAGCAATTCGATATAACTCGGGTCGCTGCAAAAGAACAGGCTTTCCTGAGCAGGGTCGGGGAAGGGGCAATCCTCATAAAACGAGACCTCATTGCTGATGTGGGTCAGGTCCGCTTCTGCCAGCCAATGGACGATTTTTTCTCCCGGATACAGCGCGCCGTGTTGTTCCATTTTATAGGCGGTTTGTCTGACAAGTGCAGTAACCCCGGTCATCACCAGGGTTGTGATTCTGTTTGTGTCACGATTGGTGGGTGTGATCAGGTTGATCATAGATTGCTGAACAGTTTGATCAATTTGTTCATTTACGATTGCATTCTGAAGCAGCGCAAAGTGTAGTGCCAGCGGATCCTCTTGTGGCGAGTAATCTTTGAAGAGTGGGGAAACACCCTCAACACTGATCACTTTGAGCTTGGGGGTCAGTTCGTCAAATGGGATGATCGCCCAGGCATTTTCCTCCCACAGCAGCTCAGGATCTGGTGCAGTTGAGAAGGTGAGGACTTTCTCAGGGCTGTGCTGCCCCCAACGAACTTCCAGAATGTCAACAAGCGTTTCAGGTACATAAAGATAGCTGAAGGATGAAAGAGATTGATCTTGCTTTCCCTGCCAGATATTGACCAGATCATCAAGACGGATATCATCCGTCAGGGTTGGGAACGGGGCCGCGAGCGCATAGACCCACACGGCGGACTGAAGGGCTTGGCCTGGAGGGGCATTTTCCGCCAGACCAAACCAAAAAGAAGCCTGGGGATCTTCACTGAGGATAGTGTCATCTGGCAGGTCATGCTGGAGAATACCGTCGGGGAGGGGAGCTTGCTTGTAAAACGTCAGCGGCTGTGAAGTGGGTGTGAGGGTTGGTGTTAGAGTCGGTTCGGGTGTGACCGTTGGAGATGGGCGGGGGATTTCAATGGTTGGCGACTCTTGATTTATATCTATTGGCACGTCTGGCGCAGTTAAGGATGTGCAGGCCGTTAAAGTCATTCCGAGAATAAGTAAGAATATTATAGATAACGCTTTTTTAATTTTTTCAGGGATCATGTTCTCTTTTGCTTAAAATAATCAGGATTGTTGAAGTAAACCACCTCTAAACGCTTAGTTCAAAAAATGGCAGTCGGTTTCAGATTGTAGGTCCGGCTTTTATTTTCAGGTTCATTGATCATCTAGGATCTCTCACCAGGGGCCTCTGAGCCCTATCTTCGCTCTTTACTTTACCCGAAAAAACGCTTCTTGGCGATTACAAAGACGATAGGTAACTACTCAGGTTGCAGTGGAATTGGGGGGGTGTTGTGTGGCGGCTCTGCCGCCACACAACACCCCCCCACCTCTTCACCAGCAGGATTGGCTGAGTAGTAACGACGATAGTATAATTTCTGAATTATGTCTGCCTTATCCATGAAAATTAAAAGCCATATCTTGGTATTCACCATGGCTCGCATTGCAGTCGTCACGAATTATCGTATGGTTTACCCATTTCTGCCGGTATTCGCGAGAGGTTTGGGTGTTGAACCAGGTGCCCTGGCGATGGCCTTATCCATCCGATCCTTTTTAGGAGTCTTTGGCCCCTTCCTGGCGACAGTCGCTGATACCCATAATCGCAAAACCGGAATTCTGCTGGGGATGGGTTTATTTGCAGCAGGCAGTGGAATGGTTGGTATTTGGCCTTCTTTCTGGCCCTTTATTTTTGGCACCAGCCTGGTCTTATTAGGCAATGTGGTATTTGTCCCTTCTCTCAATGCATACCTGGGGGATCATGTGCCATTCGAAAGGCGAGGCAGGGTGATGGCTTTTGTGGAGTTGAGCTGGTCCCTGGCATTTATTATTGGGATACCCATTGTGCGTTTTTTGATAGAATCCTATTCATGGGTCACACCATTTTTCTTGTTAAGTGGCGTCGGTCTGTTCTTTTTCATCCTGATGCTTTATCTGCTGCCATCGGTTTCGATCTCAAAATCAGATGGTAATAATCTAGTCGGGAATTTAAAACGCATTTTGACAAGCTGGCAGGCAATATCCGGGTTATTGGTCGGTGTATTGGTGACCAGCTCTAATGAGACCATCAACCTGGTTTTCGGCCTGTGGATAGAAAACCAATTCGGGATTAATTTTGCTGCATTGGCGGCTGCTTCGATCGTGATCGGCATCTCGGAACTGGGTGGGGAAATTCTGACCGGGGTATGGCTGGATAGGGTCGGCAAGCGTAGGATGATCTGGATCTTCCTTGGGATTAACAGCCTGGCGGCGTTACTACTGCCATCCACTGGCGGCACTTTGGGATGGGCAATGGCCGGCTTAGGCTTGTTTTATATCACCTTTGAAATTGTGCTGGTGAGCACCCTCACGATGATGAGCGAAGTGATGCCGGTTTCACGCGCAACCACGCTGGCTGCTACAGTGGCCGGGTTCTCATTAGGCCGCATGTTGGGCAACCTGATTGCACCAGGGCTGTTCGGGATCGGTTTTTGGGCATCTTGCCTGGCAGCGATCCTTTTTAATTTGCTGGCAGCGATGATGTTAACCCGGGTGCGGGTTGAGGGATAATATTCCGCACCCAATAATTGCGCTTTTGAGACGATGTCACATTGTTCACAGTGACTGAGGTAAGGGAAGGATGATATTGACATCAGATTTTTTTATCGGTTGTCTCAACAACCTTAGATGCTGTTCCAGGGGGTATTCCGCTCACCACGGATGAATTTTTCTCTTTATCAGGCAACCGGAACTTGAAATAAATCGGCACAATGATCAATAAGGCGGCTATGGCAGTGATCATAAAAGGTGCCCGAGGGTTGATCTGCTCCCAGAGCATGGCCCCTAACCAGGGTGCCGGCAGGGAGATAAACCCCATACTGCTGTGGAATACACCGGAAAAAGTGCCCAACATTTTGGCTGGCACAACTTTTGAAATCAGCGATAGAAAAGCCGGCCCCAACATACCACCACCAAAACCTCCCACCGCCCAACTGATAGCGACAGTCAGGAAGTTCTCTGCCCGTAGAAAAATCAATATAGAGATGAAGATCAAGGTAAATCCAGAGATAAGCGGCAGCCTTTCATCATATTTGTCAACCAGCTTACCCGATAGCAAGGGCACAAACATCCCGGCAATGGCATTGATAGACCCCAACAAGCCAATTTGGGTGACCCCGATATTGAGAATTTGTTCGAGGTACAGCGGTTGCAATTCGCCCGACATCCGAAAGGCAATGTCGGCCACACCGTCGGTGACAAAAATCCAGGTTAAAACACCGCCAGCGGCCAGTAATCCCAGCATATTAGACATGCTTCGTTTGAAAGATCCCATGGTTAACTTCTGGGTGGGCTGTTCCACAGCTTGATCTTTCATTGTGGCTGCCATCCAGATTCGCAAACCGGCTGCACAAGTATAAAGAACCCCGGAAACAACCAGCATGCCTTTAAACCCCATAAGGCTGACCAGCAGTCCACCCAGAGGAGGGCCAATGACCCCCGTAATCTGAAAGATGGTATTGGTCATGCCAAACACCCTGCCCCTATTTTCCTCAGCAGAGTTCTCGGCGAAGAATGCCTGAAAACTTGGCCCAACCAGTGCATAGGGTATCTGGTTGATGGCTAAAGCAACGATCATCCACTGCCAGCTGGGGGCGAGGAACATTGCCAGGTACCCAACCGTGCCGCCGATGCTGCCAATGGCCACCGCTCGCAATCGTCCAATTGAATCCGATACCCATCCCCCAAAAATCTGCAAGATCAGGACGACAGCCGAGGTAACGGTGAAGACCAACCCAACATCTATGATTTCTGCGCCTAGTTCGGTCAGGTACAGGGGCATCAGCAAGGGGGTCATCATCCCAGCGATATTCGCCAGAACCATCGCCAGCATGAACCATCGCATAACCGGGGATAAAATGGGTTGTTTTTGGGGCTTATCCTGGGCTTGCATAATGCGCACCTTTCTTGCCAGGGTGGTTTATAAATGATCGTGGTAACAACTCAGCCTTCAGCAGCAGGGCTGCCTGAGTAGTTACAGATCGTGAGAGTTTGATTGTTTTGGCCAGGTAGAGATCAAGAATATTTCATTACTCCATGATAATGATCAAGTATAACTTGGAAAAATATGTTTGACCAGCGGCCAGCAAAGGGGTGTTTGACTGGCCAGTTGGGCAGGTTGTCTTTTGTAAAGCTATTGTAAATCCTTTTGCTATTACAGACAGCAATTCCTGGGTGAAATTATGAGATGCTTGCCTGCCAGCCTCAGAATTTTATCACCCAAGGTGTTCCAGAGAAAAAATTTATGACGACCAGTCAATGGGTAACCAAATACAGCGATGATATAAAAAACGCCCTCCAATTCAGGACGGCGTTTGTGTTGGGCGAAAAATAGGCTTAATGTGCGGCCATTACCGGGCGGAATTTATAACCATAAACCAGCATACCCCGGTCATCACCATCGGAGCGAAGTTTGCGGGTGACCATTTCGACAGGCATGCCAATCTGCACATCACTTTCACCCAGATCGGTCAATTGCGCTGTAACGATGGGGCCTTCTTGCAATTTGATCAATGCTACGGTGTATGGGGATTGTTCTTCAAAACCGGCTGGTGCAGTATTCATACGGGTAAAGGAATAGATTTCACCCTTGCCACTGAAGGTATAGGGGGTTTTTGCTTCACCATTGCATTCAGGACACACGTCTCGGGGCGGGAAAATTTTGGCATCGCAGTGGGGGCATACTTCGCCAACCAGTGCGTAACGTTGTTTCTTTAATCGCCAGTGGCGTGGGACTTCCATAATGATACCTCCTGTACTTAATGTTATTCAGGTCACTGCATTATTATCTTGACATCTTAGAGTTTACCGATAATGGACTCTCAGAAACTATCAGAATTACCGTTCTTTGAGATTAAATGCCTTAACCTTGCTCTATCCTGGCTACCTGGGGCTAAGTTATTCCTTTAAGGAACAATTTCTCCACGCAAGGGCGTGAATTAATGATATGATTTGAAAAAATCGTCAAAGGTTCTTGTTTGTCTGGAGGAATTGATTTATGGCCATTCATTTATTGGAGAACACCTTAAAAATTGATGTCTTTTATGATTGTGAAGACCAGGATCTTGAAGATAACGTGTGTGTTTCGATAATTGAATCCTGTCCTCCTGCTGAGCGGATTATGCGAGTGGAAGAAACCCATATCTTTTTGACTCCTGACCAGGCGCGAGAATTGGGAGAGGCCTTGTTGCGAGCAGCCAACCACAGCAACTCAGGCTGGACAAAGTAATGGAGATCAAGAAAATTATCATGGAACCCGGAGTGGAGATTGACCAGCATTTGGTCAGTGCACTCAGGGATATGCTGGAAAAATTCAGCCACTGGCATGGGATGTCCTCTTACGTCATCAATGATACGCAGCCAAAGCAATTATTGGCGGTCTTGAAATGATGCCCCCTGTGGCCTTTACGCTTTGTTTTCTGACTCATGGTGATGACATCCTCATGCTTCACCGGCGTTTTCCACCAAACCAGGGTCTTTGGAATGGCGTTGGGGGGCATATCGAACCGGGTGAAACACCACAGCGAGCGGTAATACGAGAGGTGGCCGAAGAAACCGGATATCAAATATCTGATCCACAGTTCGCCGGATTGCTTACCTGGGAAGGGTTTGAGATCCCACCTGGCGGGATAGTGATTTTCACGGCAAAGGTGCCCCACAGACGATTTGTCACCAACCACGAAGGAAACCTGGCCTGGAAGTCACGGGCCTGGGCGTGTTCATCACCTGATGTGGTCAATAATATTCATGTGTTCTTGCCAAAAATATTGGCCGGAGAAGCGCCCTTGCACTACCATTTTGTCTACCATGACGATCTTCGTGTCAAGGACATTATCTCTCCTCTTCCAGAAACATTTAACCCAGAAGCCGTTTACTTCCCCAAGGAAGGGTTCGCTGAGGAGCAACGCGGCGATTTCCTGCTTAGTTTTGACAAAGACCGGCTGCAAATGGATGTGATAGAGGATTTTATCGCGAACCGGTCTTATTGGGCAGCCGGGCGGCCTAAGTCTGTGATTGAGCTTTCCATTCAGCATTCAATTTGTTTGGGGATTTACCATCATGGAAGCCAGGTGGCTTTTGCCCGCCTGGTGACCGACCAGGCAACCTTTGCCTGGTTATGTGATGTCTTTGTTGATGATGAACAGCGAGGGGGAGGATTAGGTAAGTGGTTGGTGGAGGCTGCTTGTCGATATGTTGACCAGAAAGGGATTAAGCGTACCCTGCTGGCAACCCGAGATGCGCATGGGTTTTATGAGGCTTACGGCGGCTTTTATCACCTGGATTCCAGCAATTGGATGTATCGGGACCATCCGAATCTCAAAGAAAATGAGGTAAGATGATTTTAAGGAGAATTTGCCATGGATTTTAACCAGGATGATTTTTGTATCAGCACGAATAAAGAAAAATTGCAGATTGATGTCATACACCGTTATTTAACAGATGAGGCCTATTGGACGACGGGTAGAACGCGCACGATGACGGAGAAAACCATTGAGCACTCTCTTTGTTTTGGTGTCTATCACCGGGATCGACAGGTTGGATTTGCTCGGGTTGTGACAGACTACACGATATTTGCTTACCTGTGTGATGTGTTTATCCTCGAGGATTATCAGGGGCATGGTTTGGGTAAATGGCTGACAGAGACGATACTAAACGTCCTTGATGATGAAGGAGTCAGGTGGACAATGCTGGCTACCAGGGACGCACATGGGCTTTATGAGGAGTATGGGGATTTTCAAAAGCTTTATCTGCCTGAGAAGTGGATGGGGCGCGTAAACCCACGCCTGCTGCGCAGTTCAAAACAAGCCTATACCCTGCCAGGAGATAGTCTGTAATTTAACGCGAATAGAACAGTGCAACCTGATGTTGGCACTTAGACCAGCGAATTAGACCGGTATTGGGGATTAGGTGTTGGGTATTAGGAATTTTCATCTGAGCATGTGATTTCTGGGGGTTGAGAATTATTGTGACCTAAGCCTGACAGTTTTTGATTTATTCAGTATAATAGGGATGGAGGTCTCGAGCGCATTCGCGCAGGGGGTAGGAGCGCCTCTTGATTTGGCAAGTTGACTGTGAACGGTCATAAATCAAATAGTAACAGGGAAGTGAAATTTGAAAACAATCGTGGCTGGCGCTCTCGGTGAATGCGTCCATGTAGCTGGGGTTATTAATTTCCTGCGGCTGGCTGAGCAGGCTGGTTGGCGGACGGTGTTTTTAGGTCCCGCTGTCTCTATTGATGCGATGATCGCGGCAGCGCGTCAAGAAGATGCAGACCTGGTTGGTGTTTCTTATCGCCTGACACCTGAAACCGGTGAAAGGCTGTTAGGCGAATTTGCTGAAGGAGCTGATGAATTATATCAACAAGGGGTCCGGTTTACCTTTGGGGGCACACCACCAGTAGCAGATCGCGCCAGGGCTTTGGGCTTTTTTGAGGCTGTTTTTGATGGGGGTGAGCCTGCCGAAACTGTTTTGGCTTATTTGAGAGGGCAGAAACCCGGTGAAGAAACAGAAGCCGATTTTCCACAGGCAGCCATTGATCGCATTTTATGGAAACAGCCCTACCCCCTGTTACGCCATCATTATGGTCAACCAACTTTAGCTGCCACCCGAACGGGGATCCAAGAAATTGCTGAAGCAAAAGCGCTGGATGTGATTTCTTTGGGCGTTGATCAGGATGCTCAGGCGAACTTCTTCCATCCTGAACGGCAAAACTTGCGCCAAAAAGGTGCTGGCGGTGTGCCGGTCCGTTCACCCGAGGATTATAAAATGCTCTATGAAGCCAGTCGTGCTGGCAATTTCCCCCTTCTACGCTCGTATTCTGGCACAGACGATTTTATCCGGCTGGCAGAAATGTACAAAGAAACCATTAATATCGCCTGGTGTGCGATCCCTATTTTTTGGTTTAATCAAATGGATGGGCGCGGCCCTTGGGATCTTGAAAGCAGTATTTGCAAACATCAAGAGGTGATGGCCTGGTATGGCGAAAACGACATACCCGTTGAATTGAATGAGCCGCATCATTGGGGCATGCGTGATGCCCCGGATGTAATTTTTGTCGTCTCGGCTTATCTTTCAGCCTATAATGCCAAAGCCTTTGGCGTGCGGGATTATATTGCCCAATTGATGTTTAACAGCCCGCCAGGAACCTCTGATGCAATGGACTTGGCCAAGATGTTGGCCTGTCTGGCCATCATTCAACCTCTCGAAGATGACACCTTTCGTATTTGGCGTCAAACCCGTACGGGCTTGTTGAGTTATCCGTTGCAAGAGGATGCTGCCAGGGCGCATTTGGCGACCAGTATTTATCTTCAAATGGCACTTCAGCCCCATATCGTCCATATTGTGGGTCATACCGAAGCCCATCATGCCGCCACAGCTGCGGATATCATCGATGCCAGCTGGATGGCACGCCAGGCAATTGAGAATGCCCTGGCGGGGCAGCCGGACATGCAGAAAGACCCTGTCATCCAGGCGCGGGTAAAAACGCTCACCCAGGAAGCTGAGGTAACACTGCATGCGATCCGGGAGCTTGCCCCCACAGCGGTCAAAGACCCCCTGGCAGATGCAGGCACTCTGGCAAAAGCTGTCACCGTGGGCATCCTGGATGCACCGCATCTTAAGAACAATCCCTTTGCTCATGGCGCCATTCAAACCAGAATTATGGATGGTGCTTGTATGGTTACAGACTCAGAGGGGAATCCGATGCCGGAGTCTGATCGAATTCATCGTTTATTCAAGGAGGAACTATGACAACCAGAAAATTTACCGTGATTGGTGCTGGTAACGGGGGAAAAGCTATGGCGGCGCACCTGGCTATCATGGGGCAGGATGTGAGTTTGTTCAATCGCTCTTATGTTCATATTGAGATCATCGCTCAAAGAGGGGGGATCGATCTTGAGAGCCCCATTGGGGTTTCACAGGGTTTTGGCGCGCTTAGCAAAGTGACAGATGATATCCAGGAAGCATTGTCTGATGCAGAAATCATCATGGTGGTTGTGCCTTCATCTGGACATGCTGATGTAGCCCAAATGGTCGCACCGCATCTTAAAGATGGACAAATAATCATCCTACACCCCGGACGAACCTGCGGTGCTATTGAGTTTAAAGCTGTTTTGAACCGTCATGACTGCCAGGCAGATTATGTGTTGGCAGAAGCAGAGACGTTTATTTATGCCAGCCGTTCTGAAGGCCCCAGCCAAGCACGCATCTTCCGAGTCAAGGAGGCGGTTCCCCTGGCGGCTTTGCCAGCCAAAAAAACAAAAAATGTCCTTGAATCAATAAAGCATGTTTACCCGCAGTTCATTGATGGCATCAATGTCCTGCATACCGGGTTAAATAATATGGGTGCGGTTTTCCACCCCGCCCTGACCATCCTCAATGCCGGTCGGATTGAATCCACTCGCGGTGATTTTCAGTTTTATGTCGATGGGGTCACCCCTTCGGTTGCTAAGGTGCTTGAGACCGTTGATCGTGAGCGGGTTACCATCGCCTCTGCCATGGGTATCCGTGCCCGGACAGCGATGGAGTGGCTGCAATTAGCCTATAATGTGCGCGGCGATACGCTTTATGACGCCATTCAAAACCAGACCGGGTATTTTGGGATTAATGCCCCCAGCACCTTGCAGCATCGGTACATCTCAGAGGATGTGCCCATGAGCCTGGTGCCCATTGCGGCGCTTGGTGAGCGGTACGGTGTCTCGGTCAATGCGATCAACTCGATGATTAGGCTGGGTTGCATTTTACACAGTACAGATTACTGGCGCAAAGGTCGAACGCTCAAACGGCTTGGGATCAGAAACCTGAGCGTGAGTGAGCTGACACGTTATGTAAATGAAGGCGAGGACGCCATATAAGTTTTGGCAGTTATGATTAACCCTGCGCTAAAGCTTATTTCTTATAACAGCCAGGCACAACAATGGGCTTAGTTTGCATAAAAAATAATTAATGTTATAATGCCCATGTAAAATTAAAAAGCCCCATGCGGCACTCTTATCCAGAGAGGTGGAGGGACCGGCCCTACGATACCTCGGCAACCAAAAAGTGATCCTTTTATGGTGCCAAATCCGGCAGAGCGAATTCTGGAAGATGAGAGGGATGCCATTGCTCGAGTACGCCCCTCTCGCACGAAGCCAGGAGGGGCGCAATCTTATTAATGAGACATGGAGGTTCTCACAATGACATTGACATTTATGAATTTACCCAAGTACCTGTTCACTTCTGAATCGGTTACTGAAGGTCACCCGGATAAATTATGTGACCAGATCAGTGATGCTGTTTTGGATGAGCTTATCCGTCAAGATCCGTACTCGCGGGTGGCCTGTGAGTGCGCCACAAAGACCGGCTTTGTTTTGGCTATGGGTGAGATCACCACCAAGGGTTTTGCTGATTTCGACAAACTGGTGCGGGATGTGGTGGTTGGTGTCGGCTTTGACCGGGCCAAAAAAGGGTTTGATGGCTCAACCTGCGGTGTGATGGTGGCTCTGGCTAACCAGTCCCCGGATATCGCCATGGGTGTTGATAAAGCTAAAGAAGCCAAAGAAGGCGAAATGGACAATGGCAATGAGGTTGAAGCCATCGGCGCCGGCGATCAGGGTATGATGTTCGGTTATGCTTGCAACGAAACCGAGGTGTTGATGCCCATGCCAATTTATTACGCCCACAAGCTCACCCGCCGGTTGGCAGAAGCCCGACGGGCCGATGACCTGGATTTTATCTGGCCAGATGGCAAGAGCCAGGTTACGGTTGAATATGAATATGGGAAACCGAAACGCATCCACACCGTGCTGATCAGCACTCAGCATGCCCCTGATGTGACCTATGATCAAATCAAAGAGGGCGTAATAGAAGAGATTATCAAGCCCGTTATTCCTTCTGAGCTGATCGATGACAACCTGATCATCTATGTCAACCCGACCGGCCGTTTTGTGGTAGGTGGTCCACTGGGTGATGCAGGCCTGACTGGGCGAAAGATCATTGTCGATACCTACGGTGGCATGGGCCGGCATGGTGGTGGTGCTTTCAGCGGGAAGGATCCGACCAAGGTGGATCGATCTGGTGCATACGCAGCCCGTTGGGTGGCGAAAAATGTGGTTGCAGCTGGACTGGCTGATCGATGTGAAGTGCAGTTGGCCTACGCAATTGGTGTTGCCCGGCCCCTTTCCATTAATATTGAGACCTTTGGCACAGGGAAAATTGATGATTCGCGTATTGCCCAACTGATTAAGGATCACTTTGACCTGCGCCCCGGTGCGATTATTCGTGACCTGGAATTGCGGCGACCGATCTACCAGCAAGTGGCTGCCTATGGTCACTTTGGACGGGATGATCTGAACCTGACCTGGGAAATGACCAATAAAGTCGAGCTATTACGTGACGTAGCCGGCCTATAAACGGTAAAGTTTTTGCCCATTTGTCCTGGCAATAAATGGCCCTGGGTTTCTTCTTTGAGAAATCCAGGGTTTGTTTATTAACCTGGATGAGGAATCTCATCAGGCAAGTTATTTAACATTGATCCTGTTGGATTGCGTTACGTTTTTTGACCATGTTTATAATAATTATTCCAGGGTGCACTTGCTGATTGCTCACGGGCTTTGCTTAAATAACAATCTTTCCTGGTATCGGCTGGCAAACAAAGTAGGCGTACCGCCAGTGTGCCAGAACAACACCGTTTCATCGCGCTTGAAGAATCCTTTGTTGATCAGGTCAATCATGCCCGCCGCTGCTCGACCGGTGTAGACAGGGTCCAGGATAAGTGCTTCGTATTGCGCAAAAAGTTGAATTGCTTCAATCTCTGCTTCCCCCATGATGGCATAGCCTTCACCCGTGTAATCCGCATTGACCAATATCTCACTGGTTGAAAAAGACCAGTCTTTGCTGATGAAAGCTGCCGTTTCGTCGGCGAGATCTGTAACGGTATTGGTGAGTGTATCAGCGGGTTTATCGACACTGATTCCCAAAACATTTCCAGCGCACCCGGTCAGGCGCGCCCCAACCAGCATGCCGGCCTGGGTGCCGCCAGAGGAACTGGGGAAGACGATCCAATCGGGGTGGATATCCTGCTCTGCCAATTCGAGCATTGCATTCACATAGCCCATTGCACCGGTGGGGTTGGAACCGCCATAGGGGATCAGATAAGGCTTTTTCCCCCCTGAGACAGCTGATTGGTAGACTTCTTCCAATTTCTGTTGAACATTTTCCCTGGAAGTGCTAACAGTTTCAGCGCCCAAAAGATAATGCAGCAGGTGATTGCCATCGGGGGGAATTTGAGGTTCACCAAATAAAACCAGGACGCAGTCCATCCCAAATTTGGCTGCAGCGGCAGCTGTTTGACGGCAGTGGTTGGATTGCACAGCACCTGCGGTTATGAGGGTATCCGCCTTCTGCGCTATTGCTGATGCTAAAAGATATTCCAGTTTTCGGGTTTTATTCCCACCAAAGGCCAGGCCGGTCTGGTCATCACGTTTAACAAACAAGCTTGGGCCCTGAAGGTGATCCGAAAGCCTGGGTAACGCTTCCACCGGGGTGGGTAAGTGTGCGAAAGATAATCGAGGTTTCATGTGTTTACGCTCCTTTTTGTCTCAGACTTACCGCGCTTGCGCATCACGCCCAGGACACGGGGGAGAATTTGACTATAGATCCGGTAAAGTAGTGGGCGAACCGGGTAGTCCCAGGCCCCCAATGTCCGCAAAACCTGCCCGCCGAACCCATCTTTGAATCGATACACCCCCCACATAGGATCTGCCTCGCTGAAGATATCCGGTGCCCCCCACATATCATAGCACTGGCAGCCAGCTGATTTAGATCGGATCATTGCTTCCCACTGAAGCCGATAATTGAACATTTTCTCCCGGTGTTCATCCAATGACATGCCGTGGAAATACCAGGCTCGTCCTCCGAATCGAAAGATGACCGCAGCGCCCACAGGCTGGTTGTCAACTTCGGCGATCAATGGCTCAGCCAGTTTGGA
>PWSY01000089.1 GCA_003563055.1 Anaerolineaceae bacterium
CGGCTCTGCCCCAGGGCTTCATCCCGGATGTGGTTTTTACGGTCAAAGGACTCCCTGATGCGGTCTGAAAAAGCATCCAAATGATTATCCATTATCCTCATCCGGGTTCGGGTTAGGCTTGAAAAGGTCGTCAGCCAGGGAGTGTTTACCCGGGAGGGTGATCTCGCCAAATTTGGATTCATAGCGGTTGAGGTTTTCCATCATGGCATGCAGGAAAAGTTTGGCCGCAGTTGGGGACATCACCAAACGGGACTCAACCTCGGGTTGGGTGACACCTGGTAAGAGCAGTGAAAAATCCATCACAAATTCAGACGCGGTATGAGAGATGCGGACAAAGTTGACGTATTTCGATACAAGATCATCCGGCAGGTTAATGTTCGGTATTGGGTTTTTGGGCATAATTACTCCAGTTTAGAAGGGGATATCGTCTTCCTCGGCGCCTCCTTGTTCGTCACCCATTTCATCTCTATATGTGCCCCCACTGCCACCGGCAGGAAGGAAGCGAACGTTCAAAGCGTTTACTTCAAAAGAAGCACCTGGTGAGCCGTCATTGCGCGTGTAGACGCGCGGATTGCCGGTTTCTGGGTCGGGGCGCAGGCGGCCAACAACCAGGACAGGGCGGCCTTTCTTGAGATACTGGTTGCAAGATTCTGCCTGGGCACCCCAAACCGAGACACGGAACCAGGTTGTCTCATCGATTTTTTGGCCAGCATTGTTTGTATAAGTGCGTGAGGTCGCGACGGACAAACTTGTCACAGCCTGGCCACTGGGCGTAAACCGCATTTCGGGGTCATTGCCTAAATATCCGACGATTGTGATTTGCTGAAACATGAACGCTCCTTTGTAATTGGTTGTTGTGGATAGTTCTATTTTACATCATTTTGTTTAAGTTTGCTTACCAATTGCGGGCATACCAACGCAGGTAGGTCTCTAAGTGTCTGGACCAGTATGATTCTGAGTGATCTCCATTGAATAAATACCATGTATGGGGGATGTTGTGTGCGTCCAATTGGTTTGCAAAAGATTCGGCACTTTGCCTTTCAGGGTCACGCCGGCCGATATCGAAGAAAAAAAGCGGTAATTCTTCCCGGCGTGCCTGTGCAAGCCAGGAATCCAACCGGTTGCCATCAGCCTCAAACAAGGCCAGGCTGTGAACCCCCACGCTGCCAAAAGAACCGTAATGGATAAATCCGATCCGAACAGCCCAGGCAGCACCTCGTGACAATCCGCCAATCGCGCGGTATGGTCGATCCGCCAGGGTGCGGTACTGGTCATCCACCCATGGAATCAACTCCAGAATCAGCGCGTTGGCAAATTGTGAGGTTTGGGGAGGTGTGAAACTTGCTTCCCTTGGCAGCACAACGATAAATGGGGCAACCCTGCCTTCTGCAATCAAAGCATCCATTTTTTCTGGCAACCCCAAGCGTATCCACTGATCCTCAGTATAAGATAATCCATGCAGGAGGTAAAGCACTGGAAAGCGCTGGCTGGTGTTGTGGTGGTAGCAGGGCGGCAAGTAGATTTGATAGGAAAAATCGGCCTGTAAATTATCGCTAAAAAACCGACCTTTTTGGACCCAACCTTCACCACGTTGACAGTCGTTGGAAGTGGTGGGGGTAGGCGTAACCGGATGGGTGTTATTCGCTGTTGGCGTTATGCTTACAGAAGATGTTGGTGTGGGTTGATAGGGAGTCTTTGTGGAAGTGACCTCAACAACTGGTGGCGCTGTGTTGATGGGGTTGCAGGCGCCAAGCCCTATCAAAACATCCATGATGATGAGAAACCCGGCCTGAGCAATGCCTGAGGTGCCGGGAGAGTCTTGACGTTTGTGCATAATTGGGATTATACTCTTATCTGCCGGGGTGTAGCGCAGACGGCCAGCGCGCCGCGTTTGGGACGCGGAGGTCGGCGGTTCAAGTCCGCCCACCCCGACTTAATGGAGCATGGAAGTGAAACACTGGCTTTGACAGCGTTTCACTTTTTTGTTTACCGAAAAGGTCAAACCCATTGGGTTAAATAATGAAACATGTCCAATCTGTAAAAGTGTGAAGGATGCCTTGCTTGTGGGCGGTGAGGCCTTTGTTTAAGACCATCAATCACTTTTAATAGCCGTTGATGATCTGGCCTACCCTGCGCCCATTTATAGAGGTATTGGTTAAGTATTATGTCAGACACGGTTTCGTGGTTTGGGCCGATGGGTCATATAATACAATCATATGTTAACCAGTCTATTAAAGTTTGGAATCAGGCTTGGTGTTTGAACGTCATCCTGAGGTTTATTGTAATGGTCGATTTTGATACTGTGGGCAGGTAATGGTATGGTGCCTAGACAGAAATTTGATCCCTCATTGCTACCTGAAAGACCTGACCTGGCCTTTGAGCAGGCCTTATGGCGTGCCGGGGCAGCCTTTGTGGCTGGCGTCGATGAAGCCGGTCGAGGGGCACTGGCTGGGCCGGTGGCCGTTGGCGCCGTGGTGCTGCCAGCCGGGCAGGTGAGCCTTTATGACCGCTTGCATGGGGTTTTAGATTCAAAGGTGATGACAGCGGCTAATCGAGAGGCGTGGGCTGCTAGCATTAAAACGATTGTGGACGCATGGGGGGTGGGTTTGGCATCCGCGCCTGAAATTGATCGACTTGGGATCCTGCCAGCAACCTGCCTGGCCGCCTCGCGCGCATTGGCAAAACTGCATGTACCGGTTGACCATATCCTGGTGGATTATATAACCCTCCCTAACATTTCCCTGGCACAGACCGCCCTGATTAAGGGCGATGCGCGCTCGCTATCCATTGCTTGTGCGGCCATCTTGGCTAAGACAACGCGTGATGGACTGATGGTCGCACTGGACAAGAGCTTTCCAGGCTATTGTCTTGCCAGCAATAAGGGTTATGGGACCCGGGCTCATCGTCAGGCGATTGCTCAGTTAGGCCCCTGTGACCAGCATCGGCGTTCTTTTGCGCCCATTTCAGACTATTATGGGTTATTTCCCCCGCAGGGTTGATCATGAGCTTATGTGGGAAGCCAGAGCAGGCTGTTTGGTCAGGCTTATTTTTGTCGAGAAACGGGGCGGTTGATGGTAGATCAATAGGTCGACTGTTCCAGTCCTAGGTGCCCCAATCTCGCAGGTATAAAAAATCATACCCGATTGTCCTTTGAGAAAGCTTGGCGATGGGGGGCATCACGCGCTTGAAGTGATTTTGCTGCATCAACTGGAGCACACGATCAACAAACGGTTTTGCAAATCCCTCCGCAATGCAGTCTTCAGGACGATAGCGCTGGTCGACCAATAGATGTAGCAGCTTATCCACCTCTGCATAGGTGAACCCCAGTTCACCTTCGTCCGTCTGGTCCTGCCACAGGTCAGCAGAAGGAGCTTTTTGGATCACTTTTTCAGGAATGCCCAAGGCGCATGCGAGCTGGCGAACCTGGGTTTTATAGAGGTCGCCGATGGGTTGGATGGCCGCGGCAGAATCGCCGAAGATGGTGCTATAGCCTAATAATAATTCGGACTTATTGCTGGTGCCCATCACAAGGCCATTGAAGGCGGCGGATTGGTCGTAAAGGACAATCATCCGCATGCGGGCCATGATATTGCCAGCGCGAAGCGGGCTCATCTTCTCATAGTGATTGATGAGGGGGTCCACCATGTCGGTAATCTCGATGGTCATCGACTGCACACCCAGTTCATCGATCATGCGTTGTGCATCTTCAAGTGTTTCAGGGGGGGATGTTTTATAAGGCATCCTGACCGCGAGGACGTTTTCTGGGCCTAATGCTTTGGCAGATAGATAAAGGCTAACGGCCGAATCAAGACCGCCGGATAGGCCCATTAAGGTCTTTGTAAACCCAGACCTGGTGATGGCGGTTCTGATAAAGCCCGTTAGAATTTTTTCAGCCAGTTGTGTGTTGATGGTCAGATCAATCATTTTTCACCCAGTATTCTTTCCAATTCTCGCAGCACGAGGGTTTTACGTTCATCTCTCAATAGGGGCAGCCTGGCTCGGGTGCGGTGCAATTGGTTCAAGTCGATCTCAGCTACTGTCAGGGCAGACTCGAAATCCGGTATACGCACGACGAGGTCACCATTAGGGTCAAAGATGGTTGATCCCCCCCAAAAATTCAGCCCATCTTCGTAACCCACCCGGTTGGCATGAGCGACGAAGTTTGTGAATAAACCGGCATAGGCCCGGTTGGTGTGCTCCACCCAGACAGAACTACTCAAGCGGGGGTCTTCACTCAATCCACGGCCAGGTGAGGACGAGGAAAATAAGAGAATATCTGCCCCATCCAGCCAAAGCAAGTAGGGCAGGGATGCGTGCCAGAAGTCCTCACAGATCAGCATGCCCACCCTGCCAAAGCGCGTATCGAAAGCTCGCACCGAATTTCCTGCGGCGAAAAACCGTCCCTCATCAAACATGCCATAAGTTGGCAAATAGACTTTGTTGTGAATATGGCGGATTTCACCAGCGGATAAATAGGCTGCAGCAATATAAAAACGGTGACGGCGATCTTCATGGACGAAGCCCACCATCAGGTCAATGTCTTCGCTGGCATGGATCAGTTTATTGAAAATGGGATCGTTCTGATGCGGCATTAATGCAGAGCTTGCAACCAGATCTTGCAGGGCATAACCGGTCAGGGAGAGTTCAGGAAAGATAATTAAATCGGCGTCCTGTTGTTTGGCCTCCTCGATGTGTTCAAGGTGTACTTTAAGGTTGGAGTCAATATCTCCCAGTTTTGTATTAAATTGAGCAAGCGCGATTCGAATTTTCATTGTTCACCCTTATGTTTTGCGCACAAGTTTTCTATGGGTTTATTTTACTTGCTTTTTTCTGTATCAACAGGTGAACATAAGCCGGAGTTGTGGTTCGGAGTATACTTATGAGGTGAAGCAGGCCTCTCAACCTGTAAAGGTAGTCAATGGAAAAAATCGACTGTGAAGAGAGTCAAGTAGACCACAGCAAAAGATGGACAATACATACCGCCAATTGGCGGGATTATTCACAGCTTTATCAACTTGAGAGGGTTTGTTTTCCATCGGAGGATAATTGGCCCTTTTGGGATTTGATCGGCGTGTTAACACTGCCAGGGTTGGTCCGCTTGAAGGCCGTTATGGATGGGTATATGGTAGGGTTTATTGGTGGTGAACGAGACACCGGTCAGCGGATTGGCTGGGTAACCACATTGGGCGTTCTGCCGGCATATCGACGTCTTGGCATTGCCCAGGATCTTCTTTTCAGGGCTGAAAAATTATTGGCAATGCCCACCATTCGCTTGAGTGTTCGGGCATCGAACCAGGCCGCGCTTCGATTATATGAGACCAATGGCTATTCTAAGGTCGACCGCTGGAAGAATTATTACTTTGGGGGTGAAGATGCCCTTATCTTAGAAAAGAACCGTTGACTTTAATCAGGACTCAGCTTATACTCAAGTTATCCAAAGCATTGTATAAAAAGGTGCATATGGGTAGATTGAGACGAAAAAAATGTTTTTAAGCACGCCGGGAGAACCGCGCGTGCTCTTTTTTATTTCCCCAACTATCGAAAGGAAAAGTGCCCCATGGACTACGGATTGATCGGCAAAATTGAAAAAGCCAAAAGATATGCCCAGGAACGTGAGCGGATTGAATTCAAACAATTTACCGTCACCTTCAAAGGAAAACACAATGACCACACCGTGACTTATGATAATGGGCGATGGCAATGTCATTGTGATTTTTTTCAAACCCGCGGGCGCTGCAGTCACACCATGGCATTAGAGACGGTTCTTGAAGACATGGTTGACATCACCGGTGCTGGCTGATCTCAATTTTTCTGATCATTGAAATTCACCAGGCCGTATGCATATACGGCCTGTTTATTTTCTCAGCACAGTTTTTAAGAAAACAATCTTATCTGGAAACCAGCGCTTGAGGGCGGATGTCATCCCGCTGTGCGACATGCCAATGATAGGGTCTGATAGGTGGTCATTTTTTGCAGCGCATACCATTCATTTTTAGGGTGGCGATTTTACATTTATTAATTGTAGATCAATCGTATTACCAGTTGGGTGGCGCCCAGGCACCGTCAACCAACCGCGTCTTAGGCCCAAGGTTGTTTAATACTTTCATGTCTTCATCATCCAATTCGAAGAAAATGGCTGCGTTCTCTTTGATGCGGCCCTCATTGACCGATTTGGGAATTACAATCACATCGTGGTGTAGACACCAGGCAAGCATTACTTGGGGGACCGTTTTGTGATGTTTCTTTGCAACCCGTTGGAGCTGGGGATTATCGGTATATTTTGCCCTTGCGATGGGGCTGTAAGCTTCAAGTTGAATTTCTTTGTCGCGACAATAATTCAGCAATTCTTTTTGATACAAGAAATTATGAAACTCAACTTGGTTGACTGCTGGCACAACATCAAATTCACTTAGTAGTTTTTCCATCAAAGGAATGGTAAAGTTGCTCACACCGATGCTGCGGCATAGGCCCTTTTCATTCAGCTCGATCAGTGCCTGCCAGGTTTCTAATGTGCGATTGAAGGATTTGATGTTCGGCCAATGGATTAGCATAAGGTCAACATAATCTGTTTGGAGGGCAGTCAGGCTCTTTTCAAAGGATTTCTTAGTGCTTTCATAGCCCTGGTTGGCATTCCGGACCTTGGTGGTGAGGAAGACCTCATCCCTTGTTTTGGCGCTGGCTTTCCATCCTTTGCCCACCTGTTGTTCATTGCCGTATTCCTGGGCAGTGTCGATGTGGGCATACCCATGATTGAGCGCATATTCGACAGCATGTTCACACGTTTGCCCCCTAGCCAACCAGGTGCCCAGACCTAAATAGGGTATCTCGACTCCATTATTCAGTGTTGCTGTTGATAGTAAATTTTTCTTCATTGTGTTCCTTTCCAACTTGCAGAAGTATTTCCCTTATCATTTTACCCATACCAGGGAGGATTCTCAAAAAGAAGCTTGGTTAGAAAGCATCTGATTGGTTTCAGGTAGCCGGCAAGCGGCTGGCTAAACGCAGATGGAGGGACTCTGATTGGGTATACTTAACTTGTATTTTGATGAAAAGGTCTTATGGAGAAAATAATTAGGACAGCGATCATTGTTTGGGTCACAATTATGGTGACAGGGTGCCACCCATTGACGCGATCACCAGCAGAGATTCGAAGACAGGACACTAACCAAACTGCCCCATATGCTGTCCATGACGGTTTGGAATCAGGCGGAATAGCCGATTCAGCCACCCGTCATACCTTGCACCTTTATCCATTATGGGCTGGAAGCACCTGGGAGTATCAATTCCGAGGTTATGATCAGAAGGGGTACGTGGTCTGGGAATTGATCGAGTCTGTGATAGAAACCTATATTGGCCATCATGGTTATTTTGTGGCTGAGGTGGAGCGGAATATCCGCCTGGTTGAAGGCAACCCGGCACATGATTTTCCAAGCTTTCCTGAGAGTGGAACACTGTATTACCTGGTTGATGGTGAACATATTTACATTTTGGAATCTCTGGCAGACATCGACATCTCCAAGGATCAGTTTACCCAAGGTTTCCCTTTGCCTGATGGTAGGGGGATATGGTACCCTGTCCGTTCCAACCGGGCTGTGGTACAGCCTGGGTTGGGTGTCTCTCACCAAGTTTCTGACCCTTACGATCGAGTGCTGCCCATAGGTAAGGGTATCTTTACCTGTTATCATAGTGCTGTTGAACAGATCAATCATTCAGAAGAAGCTGTATTTTGTGAAACAGTGGGTTTTGTGCACAGGGCTTTTCATTATCAAGATAGATTGTTTGGTTGGTGGATTGAACTGGTTGCGTTTTCTTTTCAGTAAAAAAGGAGGTCAATGTTAGAAAAATATTACCGCTGGCTGCGATTTAATATTTTTTACCTGGGAAACCCGCCCTGGGATACAGGCGTATCGCCCCCGGAATTGGAGACCTTTTTAGATTCGGCGGATGCTGGGTTTGCCCTGGATGTGGGATGTGGGACGGGCACGAACCTTCTAACCATGGCGAAGGAAGGTTGGGAGGTTGTGGGCATGGATATCGCCTGGCTGTCTGTGCTAAAAGCACGCAGAAAATTGCGAGCAGCCGGTGTGGATGGTCGGGTTATCCATGGCGATATCACCGGTGGGTTCAGGTTGGAAGTCTCTTTTAACCTGGTACTCGATATTGGCTGTTACCACAGCCTGAATCAGGGCCAAAGGGCGCATTACCGGAAAAATTTGGCGAATTGGCTGGTTCCTGGTGGAACATACTTAATCTATGCCCATCAACGCACATCACCAGATGTCTCTCATGGGATCAGCCAGGATGACTTTTCAGCTTTTACAAAGTTTCTTGACCTTCTTTGGCGGGTGGATAATGATGAAAAACGACCGGATGGTGGTGGTGGGTTCCCGGCTTCGTGGGCGCAATTTATCAGGTTGGATTCAATGAAACCCACACATTGATGAGACAAAGGTAAAATTAACCACGATGAAGATTGTGTGAAATAATGTAACTACTCAGGCTGCAGGGGAATCGGGGGGGTTGTGTGCCGGCTCCGCCGGCACACAACCCCCCCCCC
>PWSY01000054.1 GCA_003563055.1 Anaerolineaceae bacterium
CGCAGTGCTTATATTCCGTGATAATAAATTCCATCGTTATTCCGATCCATGTCTGCGTAGAAGTTATTATATCATGTTGGGATTGATGATAAAGTCATCATGTGAAATGTTCAAAAGGTGAACAGATATTATTCCAAATCAGTATAGATCAACCTCTCAATTCAGAAAATCTCAGGGATTGACTGACAGATTGAATTGGTGTGCTGGTGTGTGAACAAATCGGAAATACTTTTTATAAATGATAATATTGAGTGTCTGTCTAAAAAAGGATTAGATATGCATGGTGTGCTTAAAGTATCTTCAGAATCTTGTAAGCCTTTCGGAAATCATCCGGGTAGGGGGCTTTTACGTGTATTGGTGTGTTTGTAGAAGGATGTGTAAATGCTAATGAACGGGCATGCAGCATTATCCTGGAGACACTGAGGCAAGTTGGTTGCGTTGGTAATCCTGCATTATACAATTGTTCTCCTAGCAGGGTTAGGTTATGAGTCCGTAAATGGGCGCGAATCTGGTGGGTAATTCCTGTTAAAATCTGGATTTCCATTAAAACACCTCGTTTGAACCTTTTCAAAACCGTGCAAATGGATTGTGCTTGCTTCCCGTTGATAGGGTCAACCCGAGTACGGTGTTTACGGTCTGCATTGGGTCTGAGAGAACAATGGATATCCTTTACCTGCCAATCCGGCTTGGGAACGACCAGGCCATGGTAAACTTTTGCGATTTGACGATTCCGGAAAATTTGATTAAGCTGGCGATGCATTCTGGCATTTCGTGCCAGCAGCATCACGCCACTGGTTTCTTTGTCCAAGCGATGCACCATCCAGAGCTCACCCAGACTTGGACTCAAAACACTTCGAAGATGGGGAAGGTTGGCATCATAGCCATCCGGAATTGAAAGCAGTCCTGATGGCTTATCTACTACGATCAGGTCATGGTCCTCAAAAATGATTTTTGGCAACTCGCCATCAGGCGTTGTATTATTGTTCATTTTTTGTAATCTTAAAAGACAGAGTATACTGTAATATGATCAAAATTGACATCATTGGTATTCAGAAAGGAGCAGCCAATGCATATCGTGCATGTCTTTGTTGAAGTCAAATCAGATGCGGTGGTGGATTTTATTGAAGCTACCATCTTAAATGCGAAAGCCAGCCTAAAAGAACCTGGTATAACTCGATTTGATGTCATTCAGGAAACCGATACACCTAACCGATTTGTGCTAATCGAAGTTTACCGTACAAAAGATGATCCTGCCAGGCATAAGGAGACAGAACATTATCAGCACTGGCGTGAAACTGTTGAGGATATGATGGCCGTTCCCAGAACAAAAAAGATCTATGACAATATTTTTCCAGATGACAGCAGCTGGGATTAAATATGTGTTTTGAGTTTGTCACATCGAATCGAATCATCTTTGGGGCGGGCAAGTTGTCGGCGGTGGGAGAGATTGCCCCTGGTTTTGGGTCCAAAGCATTGATTGTGTCTGGAAGCGGGTCGGTACCAGTGGATCAGCTGCTGGAAATCCTGGATCAGGTTGGGGTTGTCAGTGAGGTTTTTCGTGTAGAGAAAGAACCGGACATAGCAACTATCGAAGCCGGACGGGCGTTTGCTAATACGTATAATTGTGACTTTGTAATTGGTTTTGGCGGGGGGTCTGTATTGGATACGGCGAAGGCAATTGCGGCAATGATCACCAATCCGGGTGATTTGATGGATTACTTGGAAGTGATTGGCAGCGGCAAGCAAATAACCCATGCAGCAGCACCCATGATCGCGCTGCCCACAACTGCTGGAACCGGAACCGAGGTTACTCGGAACGCAGTGATTGAGTCACCAGAGCATTTGGTTAAGGTCAGTATGCGCAGCCCGAAGATGATCCCCAAGGTGGCGATTGTAGATCCTGATTTGACTTACACGATGCCCCCGTCAACGACCGCCAGCACCGGGATGGATGCTTTGACACAAGTGATTGAAGCCTATGTCTCAAATCGTGCCAACCCAATGACTGATGCAATCGCCAAAGAAGGCATTATCCGCGGTGCAAAGTCACTTTTGACAGCTTATGAAAATGGTCAGGACCAAACAGCCAGGGAAAACATGGCTTTGACCAGCCTCTTTGGCGGTTTAGCACTGGCTAACGGCGGGCTTGGTGCTGTGCATGGATTTGCTGGGCCAATTGGCGGGATGTTTAAAGCCCCTCACGGGGAAATCTGCGCCAGTTTATTGCCACATGTGATGAAATACAATGTCAGGGTGTTATTAACAGTGAATGGTTCTGAAAAGTTGCGATACCGATATGAAGCAATTGCCAGGTGGGTCACCGGCAACCCGGAAGCAGGCATAGACGACGGGGTGGTCTGGATTCAAGAACTGGCACGCGCACTTAAAATTCCTGGTTTGAGAGAAATTGGCATCCAGCAGGATGACTTTTCACAGATCATTGAAAAATCGAAAGCTTCTTCCAGTATGAAAAAGAATCCCGTCCAATTGGATGAAAAAACTTTAAATCTCATTTTGGAAGAAGCTTATTGAGCCTTCCTTAGACATCTTTATTGGGTATGCTTCTTCTTCAGTTGTTTTTGAAGAAACTAACCGATATGATTCCTGGGCCGCCGTGGACAACGATGGCAGGGGGAACCTCATAGACAGGAATAGTCTCCAGAGAAAGTGAAATGGCTAAATCACCAGCTAAACTAATCGCTCGCTCACTACCTCCACAGTGGCTCACGGTAATCATTGAGTCCTTACCATGTGGGCATTCAGCCAACACCATTTCTTTGAGTCGTGTGATGGCTTTAGAGGAAGTGCGTTGTTTTTCTACGGCGTACACTTTACCATCTTCCAATCCTAAAATGGGTTTCATCTGGAGAATGCTGCCAATAAGATAAGAAGCGTTTCCGATGCGCCCGCCTTTATGTAAGTATTCGAGGGTATCCACTAAAAAATAAACAATTTCTTGCTGAGCCAATTTTTTTAGGTCAACAACGATTGTGTGAGGGTCTTTACCTGCATCTGCCCAGGCTTTGGCTTTTTTTACCAGTACACCCAGCCCGCCAGCGATTGTGCGAGTGTCCAAAATGTGTACATCGGCTTGTGGTATTGAATCAGCGGCAACTTTTGCAGCACGATAAGTGCCGCTCAGTTCACTTGACGGGGTTGGAATAATGATGCTACAACCTTGTTTTGCATATTCTTCGAAGAGGGGTTCATATAATGCAGGTGGAGGAGCTGCGGTTTTGGGTAATTCTTCAGCCTCTTGAAGTTTGGCGAGGAAGGTGGGCGTGTCAATCTCTGTATCGTCTTTGTAGGCTTTGTCAGCAAAAATAATTATCTGTGGGATGACGTCCACACCCATTTCAGAGAGTTCATGCATGGGTAGTCCACAAGTTGTATCAGCAATAATTCTGATCATAATCGTTTCTCCTGAGTGTTTGATTTTCTGTTGTATTATAATCTTGAAAATGTTGGGGTGAGTGGTTGTAAAGATCAAGTGCTTTCAATAGTTAATGCAATTTTTAATAACCATGATCCTAACTGGATTTTTCGACAGTATTGACCAGCGGTTTTAATTTGGGATGGAAGCAATTTGTGGGTTGAATAGATGCCATATTCGTGAAGAATTGTGATGATTGACATATAAAAGGTGATTTTTTGGGCGAGAGTTTTTGTGATCGTTGTGGTGCTGTTGGCTGCCAGATATGTTGAGAGCGTTTGTTGATATTCAAGTGGTGTTTCTCCTTCTCCAGGTAAAAGGAACATCTTTACCAAATGGGCTCTCATACTTTGATAGATGTTTTCGATTTGAGAGGCCGAAGATAGATTTGGATTGATGAAGTGTTTCTTTCGATAGCGAAGTATCAAAAGGCCAAAGGTGACCAATAGTATCAAGCCAATACCCATTAAGATTATCTTTAAGGTTACTTGGTCTGTTGGTTTGCCAATTTCCGTGGTTAGGTCCACGGTGGCGTGTGGTGCATCAGGTTCTGAATGCCAAATAAAGGTTGACAGGCTGGCAGTTGGCTCAAATGGAATCCAACCATAAGGGGCGATAAAGATTTCTGGCCAGGCGTGTGCATTAGCCTCTGAGACAACGAAAACGCCTCGAGTGAAATCATATTGGCCGGTCGTATAGCCGATGGCAATCCGAGAGGGCAGACCTGCAGCACGTGATAAAATGACCATGGCACTGGCGAAGTAATCACAATAACCTTTCTGAAGGTCAAACAAAAAATAATCAACCAGGTCACGATTGCCCGGTGGTGTAGGCAGCTCGGTGGAGTATTCAAAACCCCTCAGATATGTCTCTATTGATTTGGCTTTTTCGTAAGGTGTCATTTCACCTTCTGTTAATGAAGTCGACAATTTGAGAACACGGGATGGTGTATTATCTGGTAATTGCAAGTAGGAATTTTGAATAGATTCAGGGGGTTGTTCGTTAGCCTGACGCAAGAGTTCCTCGTCAATGTTCATTACAGCGGCTGTCACTTGATATTCAGTCGAATCTAGTGAAGCTGTAAAATATTCATCGGTCGTTTCACGCCAGCCTGTGATGATACGCTGGTTAACAGATAGGGGTAAGCCTGGTGTGTATAAGGTTGGAAATGCTGCGTCAGTTTTATGGATTGAATGGGTTACGATGCGATAATTTTGCTTTTCTGCGGTTTGAATAACGGTGTCCGCAGAGATGATCTCTTTCTTGACTGGACTGGTTTTCCAGCCCTCGCCGGTGAAAATATCATATGAGCGGCCAAACCAATAAAGCTTTGGAAGCAGTACAGAATCATCAATCTGAGGTGGAAGAAAGCTTTCTCCGATATCGATTTCCATCACGATGATATCTGAAAGTTCTGGCCCTGAAGACAATAAGTGGCTTTGAGGCATGGGGTTGTGTTGGTAAAACTCGAAGGACTCAAGCGGTACCTGGACCAAGCCTAAAGAATCCTCAACTTGTGCATGCCTTTGGACTCGGAACACATTATCATAAACCTCACGAATTTTTTCGATTGAGATATTTGGAACCACCCAAGAAATAAAAATAATGGCAAAGACTACTGGCAGTGTAAGGGTGATGAGATCAAATCGTAACTCTTCTGAATAATCAATTTGGTTTCTATGCCAAAAGTCTTCTCGCTTAAGGTGCTCTGCAAGCGACATTAAAACAAGCGTTGCTCCCAAAACAAGTATCAACCCAATAGTATTTTTACGCGAATACCCTAGCACACCAGCCAGTAAAACCAGGGGAGGCAGGTTGGCGATAAATGCATGGCTCTTGCGGCGATAAAGCCAACCTGCACTAAAGATCGCCATCCAATAGAAACTGCCCCAAATTAAGTTTGTGGCTTGAAGATTGAACTTAGCACTGGATCGGAGAAGATTGGATAACCATGAGCTTATGTCCTGAGCATAGGTTACTAATCGAGCGACGGCTGTAATAAGAAAAAAGAACAAGCGGTTATCAATGTTCATCAACACTTGAGTGGGTGAAAAAGTCAAATACAATCTCAATGCGCGTAAAATTGCGAAAAACAGGAAGGTGATAGCGCCGGAATTAATTAATACCAGAATCATCACGCCAGCAATCATGCCAAGAATATAATAGAAATTCCGCTTTAATAGATTGCCCCCCATTACCCAGCCTGATAATACTGACAGGATCCCAAAAGGCACCATCCATCCCGACCTGAGTCCGCGGATGGAACCACTCAATCCAAAGGCCAATGCATTGATCAGGATGATTAATGTCAACCAGAAAAAAATCCATCCAAAGCGGTACTTACTGATCAATGGAAAAGGTTTTAATCTCATGAAATCCGTTTCCAACCGGGATCTTTCGGTTTCTTCACTGGAACGGCATGCCCTGTACCGAATACACGCCATTCCCACAAGGGTTTCTCTTTGATTTCGATCTGGTCTTCGAACATATCTGCGGGGATTTTATAACAACGAAAACCAGAATTTTGCAATGTGCGAAGGACTGTTTGAATAGGGTCGCTCTTTCTATTAATTTGGGGGTCGATTAACAAGATGGTTGGTACCATGCCTTTGGCTTTTAACCATGTTAAGGATTCCCACCAGGATAAAGTGATGTCCGAGGTAATAATGATCAGGCTGGCTGGTTGTCTTAAACTGTCTTTAGACCTGAGCAGCAGGTCGTTCAAAGATATGTCGCCAGGCTCACAAAGTGCTAATGTGCGTAAGATTGTCATCATTTGATCATTGGTGTGTTTTGCTGGGATCCATGCATGATGACGATCATTTGCGATGAACCCAACCGCTTTACCTGATTGAATGCCTTTGTTGACCAAGGAAGCAGAAAGGATGATGCCTGTTTCTAAGGCATTATTGGTCCCTCCTTCGAGCTGGGCTTTTTGATGCATGTCCTGGATGATCCACCAGTTACCAGTGGGTGTGTTTTCAAAGACACGGGTGGTCAATGTATCATGTTTTGCAGTTAGAGGCCAATGAATATGGTGTAGTGGATCTTGCGGCTGATATTCTCTGATGGTGCTGACAGCAACAGATTGTTCTAAAACACCTTTCTTATGCCGGCCATCACCTGTTTGACCACCACTGGCTACTTCAATGTGAGGAAGTGGTACGATCGGTGGTGTAATGAGGATGTTGGTGTTTGCCAGATTGTGGATTTCAATTCGAAACAAGCCAAATAAATCGGATGTTTCGATCATTGTTGGGCCAATGCGGTAAAGCCCTCGGCGGGTACAGGTATGCTTTGTTCGCCATGTAGTCTGGCTTTGCCCACCAACACTGGTGCCAATTGCTTGTTGACACCCAGGAATATTTGTGTGATCTGTGATCTGCAACCAGGTCGCCGGAATGTTGCCAGAATTGTGAATGATAATACGCTCTTCAAGTGTATCTCCAACTTGTGCCCACCCAAAACGCATTTCTCGCTGGATTTGTAGGTTTTTTCTCAAATGATAAGTGGTGTAGAAGCTGAAGCACCCAGTCAGGCTAACCGCCAGAAAAATCATCCACCACCCCTTAAAAGGAGACATGATAGCCAGGAGTAAAGTTAGCAATATAATAACTGGTATAAGCCAAACTCGCAGTGATAGCTTGACCTGATGATGATCCTTCACGTGTGGTTGTCCCGAATTCATTTTGGGGTGTGAGGTAAAAATCCCACACCAAAAATACAACCTCTCTGTTTATTGACCTTGAGCCAATCAATTATTTACAAATTAATGCAAGATTTCTTGATGCAATAAACGTAGAGTTGCTTGACTCAATTGATGAGATCGCTTTATCTAATTATACTGATTATTAATTCAGGTAGAATTGATGTTAATTTGAATTCACATCTCAACTAATGATTAAGGCCTGGAGTCTGTTATGTCACAGATTGAAATAAATAAAAAACCCTGCTCTGACGGTGTTGCCATTGTAATTTTTGGTGTGACGGGTGACCTCGCCCGCAGGAAACTGATGCCGTCGCTTTATGAAAATGCGAAACAAGGTCGTCTTCCAGAGCCATTTTATATCCTTGGTTTTGCCAGACGTCCATGGAGTCATGAAAAGATGCGGGATGTTTTACGGCAAGGTGTGTTGGATCATGGACGAACCAAACCCATTGACGAGGTCGTCCTCAACAGGTTGTTAGATAACGCGTATTATGTTGAATCCACTTTTCAAGATCCAGAAGGTTATGACAGGCTGGATGAGCTGTTAAGACAAATCGGTGTTGTGAACACATTGTTATATCTCTCTACGCCTCCGGGCTGGTACTCAACGATTGTTGAGAATATTGGTGAATCTAATTTGGAGTCTTGTGAAGGCGGTTGGCGGCGGATCGTGGTTGAAAAGCCATTTGGACGAGATCTTGATACAGCAATTTCGCTTGATTCTATTCTCCACTCGGTTTTCGCTGAAGACCAGATTTATCGCATGGATCATTACCTTGGGAAAGAAACGGTGCAAAATATACTTGCATTCCGTTTTGGGAATGGCATTTTTGAGCCATTATGGAACCGAAAGTATATTGACCACATCCAGATAATCATGGCAGAAGAAGAAGGTGTGGGTACTCGTGCCGGGTATTATGATAAAGCGGGGGTCGTTCGAGATGTTTTACAGAATCACCTTCTACAACTTTTGACTTTAACAGCAATGGAAGCACCAGCAGTTTTTAATGCAAAATCAGTTCGAGATGAAAAAGTAAAAGTTTTAAAATCACTAGGTGAGATTAGGGGCGAAAAAGCATTGAGCAATACATTTCGGGCACAGTATGTTTCCGGTACGATCAACGGGAAACGCGTGCCGAGTTATCGGGATGAGCCTGGTGTGGCACCTGAATCAACTACGGAGACGTACATGGCTGCTCGATTGTTTGTCAACAACTGGCGATGGGCGGGTGTCCCGTTCTATTTGCGGTCCGGGAAGAGGCTGTCAAAACGTGTGACGGAAATTGCGATTCAGTTCACCCAGGTGCCTCTTTCTCTGTTTGGTCAACGTAACTTGGCTGGAGAAGCTCCCAATATGCTGGATATTCGCATCCAGCCGGATGAGGGCATAACGTTGTTTCTTGGCGCAAAAGCACCAGGCAGTGCCATGCAAATTGAGCCAGTAAAAATGCATTTCAGTTATGCTGAAGCATTTGGCGATGAACCACCTGAGGCTTATGAACGTTTGTTATTAGATTGCTTGATGGGGGATGCAACACTTTTCACTCGTAGTGATGAGGTTGAAGAGGCCTGGCGATTGACACAAGGGATTATTGAAGCCTGGGAAGATCAGGATTTAATAAATTTACCAGTTTATGAAGCAGGCACCCAAGGACCCCATGGCGCAGAATTTTTTATTACCAATGATGGTCGCCAATGGCGTGAGATCTAGGGCATTGATTTTTTATTGAGTCGGATTGGGTGAACATTGGTCTGGCTGAACAGCTTGAGGTAATAGGGTTACAAATATAAAGGTCGGCTTATCTGGGTGCCAGCCTGACACGGCAGTTGGGACAGGTTTGCTCAAGTGTGCTGACGACAAATCCGCAATGTGGACAGGTTTGCGGTTGGATATCACCTAAGGGAGCGCCACAGGCAATACAACGACTTTCACCAGCCTGGTTGGCTGTATGACAATAAGGACAGGCATACCGCGTAAACCGGTCAGAAAGTTCTGTCCCCGCCCCATGCTGACGAACAGTTTTTTCAATAACCATCCAGATATCTTCATTTAGTTTGAGTGATTCAATATCCTGTGCAAGGTCATTTAGCCGGCCCAGAAGTGACAATGGATTGCGTAGGGCGCTTAGCGCGGTTACACCTAGGCTGGCGGCGACGCCCAACCAGGCTTGTCTTCCTACCTGGACTGAAACCCCATCCTCCAATTTGTGAATTGAAATCGTCAAAGCAGTTTGACCACCAGATCGAGCATGTTGGTGGGTGGATATCTGTATGGCGATTTTGGGGTCGTGACCAATTTGCTGTACACGAAAGCTACCGCGGTTGAAATGTGCAATGATGTTGCGGGCAATATCACTGGGCAGTATATCGCCATGGAAAATGCGGGTATCTGTCATTTTCAGACCTTCCTGTTACCATCACTGGCTGTGTTTGTGACGTCTTTCATATTCTTCCTTCATGGATTATAATCCGATTTGAAGTATGCCGTAGATTAATTGGAGTTTTTTATGAGATATCGCTGGTTTCGACCGGTCCTTTTCTTTACAATTTTACTAATTCTGGTAGCGTTAAATTTTTATGCACCGGTGGAGGCAGGGCCGATGGCGCAGCAACCGACAGGGGAGATGGCGACTGTGACCAGTACCCCCCGGGGTGCCTATGTCATGGTTAATCCTGTGACTGCCACAGACACACAAGTTAACGTGCGGGCTGGACCCAGTTCTTTGACTGAAAGGGTGGGTGTCTTGTTGATTCACCAGGAGGCAAATGCTTTGGGACGTTATGGGGATTGGATTCAAATTGAGTATCCTGGTGCACCGGGTGGCAAAGGCTGGATTTATGGAAATTTAGTGACCCTATTTGGTGACAATCTACCTAATATTGAACCCCCGCCCACCTCAACACCGAATATGACCCACACAGTTGATCCAACTCTGGCGGCACAATTCCTGGTCACACCTGATGCACCTCGATTGCCGACATTTACAGAGCCACCCCCATTGGATATTCCCACCTATACCATTGATACAGGTGCTTCTGTAATCGACGGCGTCCCCATGGGGTTAATCATCGTTGGTCTTGGTGCTTTAGGTGTCTTCTTAGGTGCGATCGCGTTAATCAGCGGTCGTTGAAAAAAACGCTCCCAACCCCTTGAAACAATCGGCACTCAATTTATGGCCTGTATCTGCTTTACAGAATTCAACCTGGGCACCCTTTTCTTTCAGCCATTCTGCAGCTTGACAGGCTTTATCTAGGGGTATCACGTCGTCCCGGGTGCCGTGGGCGATATAGAAATTTTTGCCTTGTAACGCTTCCTTGTGCAGATGGTCCTTCCATGCTTTTGGAATAAAACCTGCCAGCGCAGCTACCTTTCCGATGCGTTCTGGGTGGAGAATTGCAAGTGCATAGGACATGACAGCACCCTGGCTGAAGCCCATTACATCTATACGATTCGTGGCCATATGACCGTTATCCAGCCAGTGATTGACACGAGTCAGCAGTTTGACCGCAAGACGATGATATGTAATGATATCTGGCCAATGAGGGCCAATTTCATGCCAACTAAATTGATCTGGACCGGTTTGGATTGGTGCACGTGGTGCTAACAGGGCATATGTGGTTGGGAGAGGTTTGGTCAGAATCCACATCGAGTTTTCATCACCAAGATGTCCATGCAATAACAACATGAGTTTTATTTGAGCGGTTTCAGTGGCGGCTTTTCTTATGCGGAAAGGCCAACCATCCAAAGAAATTATTTGTGTGGTATGGAGGTGCTTACTCATGATGAAGGCCTCTTTCAATCAAGTGAAGGATTAAGACGGTCAGAAGGAGTGGAATTAAAATCGCTCCCAGGCAGAACAAGCCAAAAAGAGCAGCTTGATATCCGTAAAACCAGTAAATCAGGGCGATGCCCATGGTGAAAGACAGGATCAGAAGTCCCATTAGTAGTCGATTTTGAGTTTGACGAGCATATTTTTTTAAATCGGGCAAAGAAGATTATTCCTCAATAATATGCCAATAGTCAGGGAATGGGTCAGGATTAACAAAATGCTTGACCCTCCGTTGGATTTTTCTCATATAATTTGCTTCAGATTTTAAGCGGTTGATGGATATTTCTGTGGCGGTGATTCCCTCTTCGATTAATGCTTGTGCGTCAATATGTTGAAGGAGGCCGATATGTCCGACTCGAGGCGCGATGATGACTTCTGGTGTGTACAGCTTCATATTTAATTCAGCTAGGTGTCTACCTGAAATTTCAACTGAACGGGAGAATATCTTAAATGCCTGGACAGGACGTAGCTCTGTCAGGCGCTCGATGAGGGATGTCGGTCCTGGGATCGGGATTGGGAGAGAAATTTGATCAAGGGTGAAATCCTCCGGTAATTTATGCAGCATAACTGCCACCACCGGTAAGTCAGGACGCATCCAACGCGCAACCCGGACTGGGACCGGGTCAACCACACCGCCGTCAGTTAGCGATCGACCAGCGATGATTTTGCTGGGAAAGATCCCTGGAACCGCTATGGTTGCCATTAGTGCATCAATAACTTTCCCTTTTCTAAGAATGACTTCTTCGCCGGTATCCAAACATGCAGCAATAGCAGTAAATGGGATATTTAGATCATCAAATGTGCGGTTTGAAAGTAGGTCTGTGAGTATGTCGGCCACACTTGACAGACCCAATAAAGAGGGCGCATCATCTGGTGCGCGTTCATAAGAGCGATGCTTGTCAAGTTTGTTAACTGCTGCTTCAATCATTTCAGTATTAAAGCCAGCAGCATATACAGCGCCAACCAGACCTCCAGCGCTTGTACCTGCAATGGCTTTTACCTGAAAACCATGTGCCTCTAATGCGCGCAACACCCCAATGTGGACAACACCTCGCACCCCTCCACCACCCAGTGCCAATGATATCTCCATGATTAATACTCCCTGAAAAATTTTTATAATTATTGCGTAACTACTCAGGCAGCCCTGCTGCTGAACAGCGAGGGGGTTGGTGTGGCGGCGAAGCCGCCACACCAACCCCCTTAATTACCTTACAGACTGAGCAGTTACATTACTGCCTAAATTATACCCATCTATGATGGAATCTTTATCAAATCTCAGTGTTGCTTTATCCGGCTTAGATGATATTGGGGTTATTGAAAGGGTGAGTCTGTGCTAAAATGATGTTCATGAATGGCAAAAAAATTGTTTCCCGTAATCGCAAAGCAAAATTTGAGTATGATCTTGTCGAGACCTTTGAGGCAGGGATTGAATTACGAGGAACGGAGATCAAATCTATTCGCGCTGGTAACGTTTCTCTTGGTGAATCCTATGTTCGCACAAATGGGCGTCAGGCGTGGCTGGTTGGTGCCCATATTGCGCCTTATGATCGGGCGAGTGTGTTTAACCATGACCCGGAACGAGAACGCCGGTTGCTATTACACAAACGGGAGATCAAAGACCTTTGGGATGGTGTCCGCTTGAAAGGGATGACTATAGTGCCAACAATCCTGTATTTGCGAGATGGGTTGGCAAAAGTTGAAATTGCTTTGGCAAAGGGAAAGCGCCAATATGATAAACGCCAGGTGATCAAAAAAAGGGACATGGAAAGAGAAGTTGATCGTGCCATGGATAATCGCTCGAAACAGGATAATTACTAGTGTTCAAAGGGATAATTTTGGAAAGAGAATGAAAACTGTTGAATAATATCATTGCATTGATCCTTACACTGGCAATTGCCCTCGGTTGGCTCAGGGTAAATAATTATTTTGCTCACAAAGGCTGGATCTCGAGTATTGTCAGCCGAAAAATTATTCATATTGGCACCGGTCCAATTTTTGTTCTATGCTGGATGTTGTTCAACGATGCCCCTGCTGCGCCTTATATTGCAGCCATTGTGCCCCTAGGAATCACCCTTCAGTTTGCTCTGGTAGGATCCGGTGTGATCAAAGATCCATCTGCTGTAGAATCGATGTCTCGGACTGGGGATCGGCGAGAGATTTTGCGCGGCCCCCTGTTCTATGGTATCGTGTTTGTTGTTTTGACGATCGTTTTCTGGCGTAATTCGCCCATTGGTATTATCGCTTTGATGATTCTATGCGGTGGTGATGGCCTGGCAGATATTGTGGGCAAAAAAATTGGTGGGTTGCGGCTTCCCTGGTCACCGAAAAAGACTTTAGCCGGAACATCTACAATGTTACTGGGTGGTTTTATTTTTGCAATGTTCGTCCTTTATGTATTTGTTTGGCAGGGTTATCTCTCCTCCCCGATTACACAATATTTATTACCTGTTGGGTTGATCGCTTTGGTGACCACATTGGTCGAGTCCCTTCCATTCACAGATATTGACAATATCACAGTCCCCCTGGTTTCGGTAATAATGGGCCTGTTGTTAATTTAATAAGGGAGCGTTTATTGAGCGTCATCAAAATTGATGGTAACAGTCTCACAATTGAAGAGATTGTTGCTGTTGCAAGACGAGGCATTGGTGTTGAATTGACACCATCGGCACGAGAGGCAATTCACCAATCACATGGTTGGGTTGAGAAAATCGTGGATGCTGGTAAACCCGTGTATGGTATCAACACCGGCTTTGGTATTTTTGCAGAACATCAAATCCCTTCAAAGGACTCAAAAAAATTAAGCCGTAACTTGATTCTTAGTCATGCGGTCTGTACAGGTGAGCCACTTGATGATGAAATAGTCAGGGCAGCCATGCTGGTGCGTGCCAACACATTGGCTAAAGGTTTTTCAGGTGTCAGGGTAGAAGTTGTAGAGACATTGCTGGCACTTTTAAACAAGAACCTTTCGCCGATTATCCCTTCACAAGGGTCGCTTGGTTCATCAGGCGATTTAGGCCCCCTATCACACATGGCTTTGGTATTCACAACCGATGCCAATGACTTAGAGGAAGAATCGGGGCAGGCCAGGTATGCGGGTGAAATTCAGACAGGTAAAGAAGCCATGGCCCGGGCTGGAATCGGCCGTATCATCCTCGGTGCTAAGGAGGGGTTGGCAATAAATAATGGGGCGACTTTTTCAGCGGCAATTGCTGCCCTGGCCGTCGATGATGCCCAAACGCTGTTAAATGCCTGTGATGTGTCTCTGGCTATGTCGCTGGAAGCAGTAAAGGGGTGTTCGGCCGCTTTTGATGAACGTCTTCACGCTGCCAGAGGACACCAGGGACAAATAAAGGTGGCACGTGCAATCCGGGCATTAACCAGTGGCAGCAATCTGATTGATGCCTATGGACGGATTCAGGACGCTTATTCACTGCGGTGCGCTCCCCAGGTTCAGGGGATTGCCTGGGAGACGCTGGCCTTTGTCAGGGGAGTCATCGAAAGGGAGATCAATGCTGCCACGGATAACCCGCTCTTATTTGACCCGGGAATAGCTGTTTCGGGTGGCAATTTTCATGGTGAGCCGGTAGGATTAGTGATGGATTATTTAGGGATTGCCATGTCTGAAATTGCCTCAATCTCTGAAAGGCGCACATTTCGCCTGACAGATGGCCACTTGAATGCAGACCTGCCACCGATGCTGGTAGATCGCCTTTCTGCTGCTGGTTTGAACTCAGGCCTGATGATGCCGCAATATACGGCTGCATCGTTGGTGCTTGAAAACCAAACCCTGTCAACGCCTGATTCCGTGCATTCATTACCAACTTCCGCTGAGCAGGAAGACCATAACGCAAACTCGATGACAGCAGCTCGGCATACCCGTGATATTATCAAAAACACTGCCCATGTCCTGGCTATCGAAGTATATACTGCTGCACGAGCACTTGATTTGCGTTTACGTCAAAACCCCAACACAGCTTTAGGTGTGGGAACACAAAAAGCTTATGGGGTTGTAAGAGAAAAGGTGGCCTATCAACCTGGTGATGCCTGGTGGGGACCGGAAATTGACCAGATCAGAGATTTAATCCTGGCGAAAATGTTAGAAATACCTTATAATAATTGACAATACGGATAAATTAGACTAACTTAATCTTATTATGAAGCGAAAAAACAAACTCTCACGACGTGAATTCTTAAAATTATCAGCCATAACGCTGGGTGGATTGGCATTAACTGGCCACAACCCGGATCGCGCTTTTTCTCGTTATGCAGGGATTGACCTGGAAGACCCTTATAACCCAATTTTCCCAGAAAATACACGTCTTGGCAGGGTGTGTATTGGCGGTCCGGGTACACCTGTCAATGTCAAAAGTGAACCTTACATGGCTGCCCCGAATATTCGCCGGGCCTGGTTTGATGAGGTATTTTTGTGGAAACAGCAAGTGGTCACGAAAAATGAGTTTATTAATTTTAATGTCATCAACCAGCGCTGGGTAGAAACTGAAGAAGGTTATGTTTTTGCAGATGTTCTCCAACCGGTGGAACATAAAACCCATATGCCATTATCTGAACTGCCTGAGATGTCTGATGGATCCAGGGGCATGTGGGTGGAAGTCACCACACCGTTTGCTCCAATGGATTTGGTAAAACCCAAAGAAAACCATCAATGGTGGATTAGAGATCCTCACAATTTATACCCCCGCGTTCATTACTCACAGATTTTTTGGGCTTTTGATATTCGGCAACACCCCACAACTGGGATCACCCAGTATTGTTTGAAGCAGGGTATGGGGTCTTTAGCCGATGTTTATTGGGTGGATGCCGCTGTATGTGAGCCCATCATGCCAGAAGACATTACCCCCATCCACCCGGAAGCGGACAACAAACGTATCGTTATTCGTATCCGAGATCGTGGTTTGTCAACTTTAACCTGTTATGAAGGCGATGAAGAAGTCTTTTATACGACTGTGTCAACAGGAAGAATTGATGAAGAGACAAAAAAATCCGTTACACCACTTGGCACCCATACACCCTGGCGCAAATTGGTTTCAATGCATTACAGCGCTGATAATGAATTCAATGATTTTGATATACCAGGTGTTGGTTGGAATTTTGGAGTGGAACCTAATGGTGTTTATATTCATTCGACCTACTGGCATAATGCTTTCGGCAATATGAATTCGGCTGGATGCATTAATCTCCGACCGAAAGATGCCAAATGGGTGTGGCGGTGGGTTGAGCCATATATTTCATATGAATATCCCGGAGAAAGAACCTGGCAGGGATTTGGTATTTCAACGCCGGTCAGAGTGGACGCTCTTATTTAAGGATACCCGCTGAATATGCCTTCGTTTAATTTGTCATTTGGGCTTGCTTTTCTAGCAGGTCTGGCTTCTTTTTTTTCTCCCTGTGTGTTTTCTCTGGTGCCAGCTTATGTGGGTTACCTTAGCGGTCGTTCTCTGGTTCAACCGGAAGATGATCCGCGGAGGATTCGTGCCAAGACGCTTATGCATGGTCTCGCATTTGTGTTCGGTTTTAGTTTTGTTTTTATTGCCCTTGGTTTAGCATTTTCAGCCCTGAGCCAATTTATCTATCAGACGCGGGATATTCTGGCTAAAACTGGCGGGATAATTATCATCCTGTTTGGCCTTCATATGGTAGGCCTGATTCGCATCCCTTTTCTTGATTATGACATACGCCCCCGTTCAAAGCTACAAAAAAGTGGGCATTTGTTTTCTTCATTCATTATGGGGGTTTTTTTCTCAGCAGGCTGGTCTCCCTGTGTGGGGCCTACACTCGGGTTGATATTAACCCTTGCCCTCGAACAGGCCAACATCAATCAGGGTGTTTCGCTGCTGGGAACTTATTCATTGGGGATGGCAATACCCTTCCTGGCAGCTGCCTTAGGTGTTGGCTGGGTCACCCAAGTCTTGAAAAGATATGGTAAAGCGATGCAGGTTGTTCAGATTGCCATGGGAATAGTATTGATTATTGTCGGTGTCCTGCTTTTTCTTGGTATTTATCAAAGATTAATCACTTTTGATCCTTTTGTTGATTTCGGCATATAAGCAGGTAAAGTTTTGGAGTCCTTTTGAACCGTAAAGACTTGATTATTGACAGCCTATTACTGATCCTGGTACTCGGGTTAGGCATCATTATTTTCCTTGAATGGGATACCCTGGTGTTGTCCTTGCGGGGTAATGGATTATCATCTGTTCCTGACGATAACCAAAGGACAGTGTTGGAAATTGAGACACCTGAACCCACGCTTACGCCTGTTCGGATAGTGGATCAACCATCACAAAATCCCCCAACGGATTTCCAATTAGAAAATCTGGATGGTGAGACCATCTCATTATCTGATTTTCGCGGCACGCCTGTCCTGGTGAATTTTTGGGCTACCTGGTGTCCTCCTTGCCGGGCAGAAATGCCCCTGATTCAATCATATTCAGATCAATATTATCCTGATCTGATTGTCCTGGCTGTTAACGTGGGGGAAGATGAGGCCACTGTGCGTGGGTTTGTTGAAGAATTTCAGTTGAATTTGATCGTTCTTCTTGATAGAGAGGAGAAGGTGGTTAATCAATACCTCATTCGAGGTTATCCTACCTCTTTGTTTATTGATCATAGAGGTGTTATTCAAGCAATGCACATCGGTGAACTCGATAATACATTATTAGCAGGCTACTTAAGGGAGATTGGTGTAGGCGAATGATACAAACAATGTTGTTTATTTCCAGTGATGATCCCCAACTCAAACAGGTTATATCGAATTTGTCAGAACTACAAGCCGAATATCCTCACCAATTGCATATCATTGATATTGATCGTGACCAGAATCTGATTGATGAATTTGTAGACAAGGCGCCCGTCCTTGATGTTGGTGTTTACCGATTGCAAAATTCATTTTCCAATGATGAAATCCGCTTTGCTTTCAAGAAAGCTGATGAACGCTTGCAAGAGGCTCGGGAGAAAGGAAATGATGTATTGGTGCGCAGGATTACCAACCCCATAAAGATGACCAAATCGGATCGTTTCTCTCGTTGGTTTTCAAATAATTATATGGTTGCATTGAACTTGTTCACCTTTTTATATGTATTTTTTGCGATATTTGCCCCAGTGTTAATGCAGATTGGCTGGGAGATGCCAGGCCGAGCCATATATAAGATTTATAGCCCATTATGCCATCAGCTTGCCTTCAGGAGTTTTTTTATTTTTGGCGAGCAGTTACATTATCCTAGGGACATGGTAAGTGGTGAGGGCATCATGACTTATGGTGAGGCTACTGGTTTTAGTGAATTTGATATTAGTACAGCAAGAAATTTTCTTGGAAATGATGAGATGGGATACAAAATCGCACTTTGCCAACGAGACATTGCGATTTACGGCGCGATTTTTGTGTTTGGATTCATTTTTTCATTATCCGGTAATAAAATTAAACCATTGCCATGGTACCTCTGGATTTTAATTGGCTTAGGTCCGATTGGTCTGGATGGGTTTACGCAACTGCTCAGCCAGACAGGATTAACTTTTTTTCAATGGATTCCTTTGCGAGAAAGCACTATCTTTCTGAGGGTGTTGACAGGGGCATTATTTGGCCTGGCAACCGCCTGGTTTGGCTTTCCTTATCTTGAGGAATCTGTGGAGGAAAATCGACGTGAGATGGCATTGAAACATGCCATTGTTCAGCAAATTATTGAACCTGTTGAATGAGATAAACATGGGCTTCAAACACAAGAATGGCCTTCGCTATTTTCAGTTTGATATTTTTTCTGAGCAGCCCTTTTTTCATGCTGTCTTAACCCGTAATGGGGGTTTTAGTCAACCACCATTTGACAGCCTTAATACTGGCGGCACAGTGGGCGATGATCCGCAGGCTGTGTTCAAAAATCATCAGCTCATTTATCAGACTTTTGGATACGATTTTTTTTCAAGGCTGGATGTGTGGCAGGTGCATGGTAACCAGGTTATGTGTCGCGATCAACCACGAGACCCTGAAATGCCTCATAAAAAAGCAGACGGCATCCTAACGGACAATTCGACCCTGACTCTTTTTATGCGGTTTGCAGATTGTGTGCCCATCCTTTTGTGGGACCCTGAAAAGCATGTGATAGGCTTAGTCCATGCTGGTTGGCAGGGCACTTATAAGATGATCGCGCACCATGCAGTTGAAAGAATGGTTGGGCACTATGGTTCCAGACCTGAGGTGATTTTGGCAGGGATAGGTCCATCTATTTGTCAGAATTGTTATGAAGTTGGTTCTGAGGTGTACGATGTTTTTAAGAGCAGCTTTAATAACCATCAGCAAGATTATTTTAATAAAATTAACGATCGATTTCACCTGGATCTGTGGTTTGCAAACCAGGACATCCTGATGAAGGCAGGTGTTAGGCAGATTGAAATAGCTGGCCTTTGTACGGCCTGTCATCTCGAAGATTGGTACTCACACCGGGCTGAGGCTGGAAAAACGGGGCGGTTTGCTGTTTTAATGGCAATTGAGGATAATTAATATCGGGAGGTGCATTATCAATGACCAAATCCGAATTTGATTTGAAGGTAACTCAAATCCGCCAAAACCTTATAGAAGTGAAAAAGCAGATGAACAAGGCGGCGGATAAAACTGGACGGGATGTTAGTGAAATTCAATTAATCGCTGTCACTAAGCTGATGCCTTTGGAGACGGTTAAAGCTGGGGTTGCGGCTGGTATCCGTAATTTTGGTGAAAATTATCCAGAGCAGGCAGCGGAGAAAATTATCGCTTTGTCAGATCAGAAAGACATAATTTGGCATATGATAGGTCATATTCAGAGTCGAAAGACCGGTACTGTTTGTGATCACTTTCAAATGGTGCATTCATTGGACCGGATTAAGATCGCCAAATACCTGGATCGATATTGTCGTGAGAGAGATAAAATCATGCCTGTTTTGATTGAGGTGAATATGAGCGGGGAGAAAAGCAAGTTTGGTTGGCAGGCCGACAGTGTGGATAAGTGGAAAAACCTGGCAAGTCAATTCAGAGAATTTAGCGAGTTATCGAATATTGAGATCCGAGGTTTAATGACCATGCCGCCTTTATTTGAAAATCCTGAAAAAACGCGTCCAGTCTATCAAAGACTTCGAGAATTTCAACAATTTCTCCAAGAGCAGCTTCCAGAGATGAATTGGAAAGAACTATCAATTGGCACTAGTTTTGATTTTACAATTGCTATCGAAGAAGGTGCAACGATGGTGCGGTTAGGGACAGAAATATTTGGCCAAAGGCCTAGCTGAGAAGATTAAATAAAATTGCGAGGGAAAATGGGTCTGCTCATTTCAGTCATCAATGCCATCGTGTCATTATTGACATTATTGGTTTTTATTTATGCCCTATTAAGCTATTTTATGGATCATTACCACCCTGTACGGCGTGCCCTTGGGCAGGTAGTCGAGCCGTTGCTGGCCCCAATCCGTAAAAATATCCCTCCAGCAGGCGGATTAGATTGGAGCCCTTTGATTTTAATCATCCTGCTGCAGGTTGTGGGTGCTCTGATTAACATGCTGCTGCGCAGCTTATATTATTAAAAATACTGTAACTACTCATCCTGCAACCCCCCCCATCCTTTGGCAGCAGGGCTGCCTGAGTAGTTACAAAATACTGATTATTGGATTAACCTGCGAATAAAATCCTGCCGCAGGATGAGCAGTGAACCAACTGGTTGGATGCGCGAACTGACTGCTTTTCAGCAGGGGTTAACGACTGGCCACAGATGCCACAGGCTTCGTCTTTAACGGCGACAACGGCTGTGCCGCGCTTGGTTTTTCTTAGCTGATCGTATAGTTTGAGGGCTTGTGATGGAATGGACTGCAATACAGCATCCTTCTCTCGAGTCATTCGTTCCAGTTCTTTTTTGAGTTGTGACTGTTCGCCTAATAATGCTGCGTTATCTTCAGCAGCTGTACCTTTTGCCTGTTTTAGTGATTTTTCGGCTTGTTTTTCAACGTTTTCTGCTTTTTCGTAGGCTATCATTGCTTCCAACTGTTCATCCTCCAGTTGCGAAATATAGCGTTTAATGGCCTCGGTCTCCATCTGCAAATCCTGTAATTCTTTCGGGTTTTTTATCTTCCCGCTAAAAAGAGCCGCCTGACTCTTTTTCCGTTTGATCCTTTGGGCTTCTACTTTGTCTTCTATCTGGTTTAATTCTATTCTCATCTGTTTTGCCTCTTCTTTTGCATTCTCATATTTTTTTCTGGCATGCAGGAGGCGTTGGTCATCGTTAAGCGCACGATCAATTTCTTCAAGACGCGAATTTGCCCGTTCGATTTGGGTATCCAGTTGTTGTAAGCGAAAAAGATTCAACAATTCACTCATATTCTTGGGCCTTTCACACATTAGGTATGTGTATTAAGATAAAACAGTATTTAATAAGCGACATCTAGATCGTTTTGTTTATTTTATCATTTTTATCCCAACTTGAGTTTGGCTTGTGGTTGTATAATGTGATACTTTACTTTCTGATGCGTAATCTTGCGAATTGCGATAGAATAAGTGTGATATTTTATTTGATTGAATCACCAAACACAAATTAAACAGGAGCAGTTTAATGACAGTTGATATCGAAATCGTTCAGAGCCTGGGTGAAAAATTGCATGAAAACCTCAGTAAAGTAATTATAGGAAAAGATGAGGCTTTGGCATTGACGATTATCGCTTTCTTATGTCAGGGGCATATATTAATTGAAGATGTTCCTGGTGTTGGAAAAACGATGCTGGCCCGAAGTTTGGCCAAGTCATTGGGATGTAATTTTAAGCGCATACAATTCACTCCGGATATGCTGCCAAGCGATGTGACCGGGGTTTCAATTTACAACCAAAATACCCGAGAATTTGAATACAGACCAGGCCCATTAATGGCACAAATTGTCCTGGCTGATGAAATTAATCGGGCCACCCCAAAAACCCAATCCGCTTTACTTGAAGCAATGGAAGAGCGTCAGATGACTGTAGACGGTAATACATATGGTTTACCTGTGCCTTTTATGGTGTTGGCTACCCAGAATCCTATTGAATATGAAGGTACATTCCCACTTCCAGAGGCACAATTAGACCGCTTTATGATGCGTATTGACCTGGGTTACACATCCCTCAGTAACGAAATCAGGATCCTTGAACAGCAAAAGGTGAACCACCCGATTTTAGATTTGGCAGCAGTGGTTGAATTACAAGATATTCTGCGCGTACAAGAGACCATTAAACATGTTCACGTATCTGAACCAGTCAAACGATATATTGTTGAAATGGTACGTGAAACTAGATTACATCCTGAGGTCTACCTTGGCTCAAGTCCTCGTGGCAGCCTGGGATTATATAGATCCGGTCAAGCTAGGGCAGCACTCCAGGGCCGGGACTATGTTCTACCCGATGACATCAAAATTCTTGCCCCAAATATCCTCTCACATCGGGTGGTGGTCAGCCCATCGGCGCGTCTGACGGATATCAATGCTAACAAAATTGTTCGGGAAATTCTTTCTTCCTTGGCTGTGCCAGGGGGTGACCTGGGTGGTGGTGCGTTCTGATCAAACTAGGTCCTTCATTTTGGTGGACACTACTTCTTTCTGGATTGAGTTTTGTTTTTTCTCAACTGCCGGGTTTCAATGAAAACCCAATTTACCTACGCCTAAGCATCGTTTTTATAGTAATTCTGGTTGTAAATGGACTTTGGTCGTTTTTCTCTATTGTTGGGGTTGATTTACAACGAACAACCAGATCAACGCGCAAACAAGTCGGTGAGGTACTCACGGAATCTTTTGAAGTCATCAATCGCTCGATTATCCCAAAAGCTTGGTTAAAAGTCTCTGATGAAGCCAATATCCCAGGAGGGTCTGGATCGAGGGTGGTGACCTGGGTTAACGGTCGTCAATCGCATACTTATGTTGCTTTTTCAGTTCTTCAAAAAAGGGGCTGGTTTAAGCTTGGCCCGACAATTATTGAAACTGGTGACTTGTTTGGTTTATTCTTGTTGAAGAAACGGTTTGAGACGAATAGTCGCTTATTGGTGATTCCCTACTTGATAGATATCGCCAAATTCCCGGCCCCCTTTGGCGTCTTACCAGGTGGCTGGGCATTACGAGAAAAGACGCTTGAAGTAACACCATATGCGGCTGGCGTAAGAGAATTTGTCCAGGGTGATCCATTAAAACGAATTCACTGGCCATCTTCAGCCAGAAAACAAAAATTGATAGTAAAAGAATTTGAGAAGGACCCACTCGCTGAAGTGTGGATTATTTTGGATTCTCAGAAATCTGTGCATGTTAGCCGAGATGATGATCCTGAAAACCGTTTAGAAGAGAATTGGTGGATGAGACAAAAACAGGATTTCAAATTACCGCCAGACTCAGAAGAGTATGGGATTACGATTGCAGCTTCGATTTCGAAGTATTATTTAGAGCAGAAACGTGAATTAGGGTTGGTTTCCGTCGGTCAAAGTTATATGGTTTTACCAGCTGAACGGGGCCAGCGGCAGTTGGGGAAGATATTAGAAACACTGGCTGTATTAAAAGCTGAAGGTAATATTCCAATTTGGGGAGTGGTTGGATCGCAATTAAGACATCTGGCAAGGGGAAGCACGGTGATTATAATCACGCCTTCAACGAATGGAAAAATATTGTCCGCTATGATGGAACTCATCCAAAAAGGATTGATGCCTGTGGTCATTTTGCTGGATCAGGCTAGTTTTGGTGGCAATAATGATTCTGCTGATTTCGAGAGAAGAATTTTAGGACAGGGCATATCCGTGATAAGAGTAAAAGAAGGGGATGACTTACATGCTGTCCTTGAGACTACCCATACCCTTTTCAAAGCTCGATTGGTCGATTAAGAGGGTTAATCATCATAAGAAGTCCTTGTCACAGGCTGTATGAATAATCAGGGGGCCCTTTTCGTCCTCACTGAGCTTGTGTGAACCGTCGCATAAGGGAAATTTCCCAGACTGCCAACAGCGACACAGAGAAATCACTTCACCTCTGTGAAGGGTTACTGTTGTTCGAATTTTCCCTCGGGATTTCTTTGTAATGTGATGGTGTTTTGGCATTATTATAAGCGTATAACCTATTATTAAAAGTTTGGTTGGATAAGTTTACCCGTGGTTTCTTATGCAAGCAAATGAATCATTGAACCGCATAATGATTGACTTGTGGCTTTCAGAAAGGTAAACTGGATTTTACGAGAAGTAAAGCGTAAATTTTCCTATGGTATAATTGCGACGGTTAATTGGTAATGGTTCCATTGCCATTCTTGTTTAATGAGGAGTATTAATTGGCATTTTCCCCGCTAAATTGGTTTTGGGGATTGTTTTCCCTGGATATTGGTATTGATTTAGGTACAGCCAATACTTTAATATATATTCGAGGCAAAGGGATTATCATCAATGAACCTTCCTGGGTAGCAATTGAGAAGCGCACCCGGGATCCAATTGCAATTGGGTCACAAGCCAAGGCCATGGTAGGGCGTACACCCGCCCATGTGGTTGCCTTGCGGCCTCTACGCGATGGTGTGATTTCTGAGTATGATATTACCCAGGCATTGCTTGAGTACTTTATCGGTAAAGCGCACCAACAGAGCATCGTACCCTTGCCCAAGCCAAGAATAGTCGTCGGCATTCCTTCTGGAGCAACAGAAGTTGAAAAACGAGCGGTATTCGATGCTGCCATGGCTGCAGGCGCTCGAGAGGTCAACATGGTACATGAGCCTATTGCGGCGGCAATCGGGGCAGGGTTACCAGTGAATGAAGTGCAGGGGACCATGATTGTTGATATTGGTGGTGGAACTACGGAGGTCGCTGCAATCTCAATGAGCGGACTTGTCGTCTCTCGATCTTTACGAGTTGCTGGTGATGAGCTTGACCAGGATATCATCAACTACATTCGCAACAAATACAACCTTTTCATAGGGGAACGTATGGCCGAAAAGGTGAAAATTGCTGTCGGCTCTGCCTTTCCGCTCAAAGAAGAACAGACCATTGATGTCCGTGGGCGGAACCTGGTCACAGGGTTGCCTGAGGCGATTGAAGTGTCTTCGGTTGAAATCCGCGAAGCATTAGCCAGTTCCATTGCAGTCATTATTAAAACCATTCGGGATGCCCTTGATGAAGCGCCACCCGAGATACTGGCGGACTTGATGGATAGCGGCATCTGTTTGGCAGGCGGCAGCTCAAAATTAAAAAATCTTGCAGAGCGTTTATCATCTGATTTGCAAGTACGCGTGTGGGTGGCTGAAGAACCGATGACCTGCGTAGCACGGGGGTGTGGGCTGATTTTAGAAAACATCCACGAATATGAAAATTTTCTGGTTGGTTTGGACAGAGAACCTGCAACCCGGACTTTATCGTAATCCTTGACTTCTTTGTGCCCATAGCATATAGTTCTGTTCATCGATCCATTTAATAATAAAAGGGTCGGTTTATTATGAAATTCATTAAATCCAGCAATATTCAAACAATAGTGATCTTCTTAGCTGTTAGTGGGCTCTTATTTCTTGCTCTCAGTGGATACCTGACACCTGTCCTCAACTTTTCACTGAACCCATTGATCTCAGTTCAAAGTTGGCTTTCTGTAAGGTACTTATCTGCCCGTGATTTCCTATCCTCACCAGGAGAAGTCACACAATTGCGTGAACAGAATATTTTACTTGAGTCTCAGGTCACACAACTGCAGACGCAATTAATCGAATTGGAAGAGCGTTTAGGGGAGGCACAGGTCTGTTTTGCTTTGCTGGATTTTAGTCGCACAAATCCTCAGTACAGTTATATTGCCGCGACGGTAATCGGGCGTGAGATCAGTCCATTTTTGCAATATATCATAATCGACAGAGGCACCGAGCATGGTGTCCGTTATGGTATGCCAGTTGTCACCCAGCAGGGGTTGGTGGGTCGAGTAGAAGCTGTGATTGCAGGCGCCGCACGAGTGAAGCTAATCACCGACACAACATCTGTCGTAAACATTCGACTGAAGACAGCGGATATTGAGGCACAGTTACATGGCTCCCTCACCGGTGATGTGTTCCTGGACATGATTCCATTGGATGAAAATATTGAAACAGGTGATGTGGTTTTAACATCTGGGTTAGGCGGTAATTACCCGCCAAACGTCTTTGTTGGGCAGGTTCTTTCCACTCAGCGACGTGATAACGCCTTATTTCAAACTGCCTCCGTCCAACCAATTGTTGATTTTTCAAGCATTAATGCTGTATTGGTGATCAACAATTTTGAAGCTGTTGATATTTCTTCTTTAATTCCGGAGCCATAATTTTGATTTCCCACCTTGTGTGTGCGCTGTCACTTGTGGTATTTTATCTTTTACAAACAGCAATTTTTTCTCAAACGCCTCTTGTTTCAGGTACGGCGGACCTGGTATTATTGTTTTTGGCAGCCTGGTCACTTCAAGAACAAGCCACAAATATTTGGCTTTGGACTGTAATTGCGGGTTTATTGATCAGCCTGATCTCTGCTATGCCTCTTTTTGCCCCCTTGATTGGTTACCTGGGTCTTGTAGGGATTTCGAAATTCTTGCAGAAACGGGTTTGGCGAATCCCAATCTTGGCGATGTTTATCATAGTGTTATTAGGCACTTTGTTTCAACACACGGTTTATGTTATCGTTCTGCAAATAATTGGTGCCCCAATATCATGGGGACAAAGTATTGATGTCGTGATCCTGCCAAGTGTTTTGTTAAATTTGATTTTTACGCTACCAATATTTGCCATCATTAATGAATTGGTAGGAAGGATTTACCCTTTGGAGAGCGAGTTATGAGCATTTTCCCCCAG
>PWSY01000101.1 GCA_003563055.1 Anaerolineaceae bacterium
AAAACCGCCCCGCCCAGGCTGAGGGTAATCAACGTCAGCACCAGGCGCCCTTTACGCCGAAAGGTATTGCGCAAGGAGATCAATAAGGGCCTTCGGTGGCCTTTTATTTTTTCCACCTGCCGGTCAAGCCAACTATTTCCAAAGTCACCGGGTTTGATACCAGTGGTGGTAATGGCTTCTCGCACACTGACCTTTGAACCTCGTAAAATCGGTATAATGCCGGCAACCTGGGGTAGGAAAATGGCGATCACTGCTTGTAACCCGATTGCTAATGGGACGTAACGCAGTCCTCCCGGTTGATAGTTCAAGCGTAAAGCCAGATATTCAGACAGTTCAGCTGATGCCCAGGCAGACAGGGGGATGGCGATCGCCAGCGCGATCAACCCAAAGATAAAGATAAAAGCCATATACATGCGGATGATGTCTCGACGCTGGGCCCCGATCGCCTTCATGATCCCGATATACTGGATCTGCTGGGCAAAAAGGGCTGCCATGGCATTAAACACCAGGAACCCGCTCAGAAAAACGGATAAAAATCCTAATAGCGCCAACAGGTCTGATACCGCTGAGACGTAGCCGCTGTTAGGGTGATGGGTGGGGGTCAGGTCGGTCAGATATAACACAGGGCGCCCACTCTGTTCAACCTGCCGGGAAATAGCATCTTTCAGGTTACTAAATGCCGCTTCAGACAGACCCGGGTCTGCCCGCACCAGCAGCGTATCGTAAACCATTTCCTGCTGTAACCATGGCAGCGTCTCAAAGGTGATGTAACCGTAAACCGGCGCCACAAAATAGCTGGTACCCGTAACACCGATCGTTTGATCACGTACAAGGCCTGTCAACGGCAATTCACGCTGCAACCCGCTCGGAGTCTGGATGGTGATCGCATCATCGATCACAAAACCTGGATCGCGATGGACATCAATGATGATTTCACGATCACCTGGGAGACGCCCCGCCAACAACGCCACCTTGTCAATTTCAAACGCATTATCAGGAAACACCCGGATGATCATGTTTTCCCAATCCCCTGCCGGTGTTCGCATCTGTAAGAACAGCTTTTTTTCACCCTGTGCGGATAAGACTCCCTCCAATCTGCGCACATTTTCGATCAGGTAATCGTCAAAGGGTTCTGTTGCCAACCTGATCTCTGCTGGGTTAATGGCCTGAAATCCCCGTTCCATATCCTGCACTGTGGTCAGGTAACCGCCTGAGATCATCCCAACAGAAAAAAGGCCCACTGCCAGAGAGAGGGTGACAAGCATAAAGCGCGGGATATTGCCCCACCAATCGGCCAACACCTTTCGCCAGCGAGGGTTCATCGTATCACTCCCTGCCCCCCACGGCCTTCTTTCGTTTTGCCCAGAACAGACCTTTTTATGCCATCCAGCATTCGCTCCTGACCGTCAGGCGTTGATTCAAGGGCCTCATAAAGCGTATCTCGGGGTAGGACAGCCAGCCGGGTGGGGGAGGCTTGTGCATCAACTAAGCAATCACGTAGACCAATGGCTTCAATGATGCCTAAACCAGCAAATTGACCTCCCGGTTTGAGTGTGATCTGGTAGCCAAACAGGGACACTCTTAATGCACCGCTTTCGACCACGATCCATTGATCTGAGAATCTACCATTAATATCCAGTCTGTCCCCACTTGATAAGGAAATCCTTTCAATCTTGTCATTGAGGTTCAGCAAGTCAGAATGGGGCATCCAGGGCAGGGTTGCCACCAGAATGGGGTCAATCACACACCCATCTGCCAGCAGAATCTTCCTCGAGAGCCGTTGTTCAATTTCCGGGTCGTGGGTGATCATGATGATCGTGCGTCCTTCAGCAGCCAGGTTCGTAAAGTGATCATAAACAGACTCGGCGGTTTTTACATCAAGGTTACCCGTAGGTTCATCTGCCACAATGATCTGTGGGTCGTTGGCCAGCGCCCGCGCAATCGCGGCGCTTTGCTGCTGCCCAACAGACACAGCCCCGGGTAATTTATGCACCTCCCCCCCTAAACCAACCAGTTCCAGCAGGGACATAGCCCGGCCCATGCGTTCTTCCGGTTTATAAACATCACAAAAGTCCATTGGGAGCAGCACATTCTCAGCCAGTGTCAACATCGGCAGCAGTTGAAAGAACTGGAAAACCACACCGAGGTTCTTGCCTCGCCAACGTGCCTGTGCGCTCTCTTTCATGGCGTGAACGTCCAACCCGCCAACGATGACCTTCCCACGGCTGGGATGGTCAATGCCGGTGAGCATATTGACCAAGGTCGATTTGCCGCTGCCAGATTTCCCAATCACACCGACAAACTCACCATCGAAAAAATCCAGCTGAACATCTATCAAAGCTGGGAACTCACCAGCTGCATTTTGAAAGATCTTGCTGACATTTTTGATCTCAATCAAAGGAACTCTATCCTCGGGAGTGCCAAATGGTGGGGTCATTTTCTCTCCCGATTGTCACTGACAATTTGGCCATCTTCAATGCTGATCACGCGATGGACATGTTTGGCCAGTGAGCGGTCATGAGACACCATCAGGATGGTTTTTCCCTGAGCGATTAATTCATCAAAAATGCTGTAAATCGTTTCTGAAGTCACGGAATCAAGCCGGCCGGTTGGCTCATCAGCAAGGATCACGGCTGGGTCATTGGCCAAAGCGCGGGCGATCGCTACTCGCTGTTTCTGCCCGCCAGAGATGTGCCCGGGGAGTTTGTGGGCATGTTCGGCCAATTCAACACTTTCCAACAGCGCCATAGCCCGCTTTTCAGACCTGCCCTTTTGGTAACGCCCGCAAAAATCCATCGCCAGGGTGATATTGTCCCGTAAGGACAGCATCGGCAGCAGGTGAAATTCCTGGAAGATCACGCCCAGGTTCAACCCTCGCCATTGGGCTAATCTGTCTTCATTCAACTTGTGGACAGCTGTTCCATTGATAAAAACTTCACCCGAGCTAATTCCGTCCACACCACTGAGCATATTAATCAGGGTTGTCTTGCCTGCACCCGATTTCCCTATCACACCCACATATTCCTGGGGGTGAACAACCAGGTCAATTACACGCAGGGCATCAAAAGATGTATCCCCGGTTTGATAAGTTTTAACCAGTCCACGCACCTGGATCAAGGGCATCTGTTGGCTTAACGACATCAATATCAATCCTTCTGAAGGGTTTGAAAGATGAGCAAGTTTGCATTATAATGAACGTCAAGTTCATAAATGAACATCATGTTCATTATTTTAAATATTACCCAAAACATGTCAAGGATCAAATCAGTCTTGATGTTCATAATTAGACAATTGTTCAAGAAAGAGCCCCGCAATGCCATCCTTTGAAAAAGACCGTCGGGTTAAGCGCACCCGGCGCGCCCTCCAAAATGCCCTGATCCATTTGATCCTGGAAAAAGGATATGAAGCGGTAACCATTGAAGAAATCACCAACCAGGCAGATCTGGGTCGGACAACTTTTTACCTCCATTTCAGAGACAAAGAAGATCTCTTCATCCAGACCATCGACACCATCTGTGAAGACTTTATCAAAGAACATGAGTCCCTCCTTTCACTGCAGGATACTTTCCCTCATAAAGATCACCAACGTCGGTTTGCCCCTGATGAACGCATATTAACCCAAATCTTCACCCATGCCCGGCAGAATGCCGACCTTTACAGGGTCATGCTGCGGAGTGATGGCGCTAGTAAAGCATCTCAACGGTTTTCCACCATTATCCAGAACGAAACCATCAAACGTTTAAAGAGGTTGCAGGGAATCGGCCTAAAAGTACCAGATGAGGTCTTTGCCGCTTTTTTCTCCGGCACCTTGATTGAGTTGGTCACCTGGTGGTTGGAAAATGATCAGCCCTACACCATTAAAGCCATGGTTGGTTTTTATCAGCAATTGTTCACCCGGGGTGCACTCGACACCGTCATATTAAAATGAGAACATAAACAACATCGATAAATTACCTCTCTTTTCAGGAGAAAAGCTTGTGACTCCCTTACATGAGACCATATCCTATCCAGAAGCCCGTTCAACAGCCTTCTTTTTTCACCGCCAGGTTTGGCACCTTTTAGCCTTGTTGATCCTGGTGCCCACTACGTGGTGGCTCGCATCTCCCTGGTTGGGCGAACATGACACAGGCTGGTTTTGGCTGGCCCTTGGCATCCCCATCGCGCATCAGGTGGTGGTCTGGATGGTGTTTCGCGCTCAACTGGGTTGGGGGACACTGACGAAAGTCTTTGGTCGTGCGGATATGATCGTATGGGGGGTGTTGTTCCTGCCACTCATGATTGCCAGATTGCTGTCTACAGCTGCCCTGGCCCATGCCACCCAAGGGACCCTCCCTCTGCCCACCGTCCTGACCACCATCCTGGCGGTGCTGATATTAATCCCCGCCATCTATACGGGCTGGTCGGTGGTCAAATACTTTGGGCTGCTCAGGGCCATGGTGGGCGACCATTTCAGAATCAAGTATCGGCAAATGCCACTAGAAAAGCGGGGCATCTTTAAGTACTCAAATAATGCTATGTACAGCTTCGGATTCCTGATCCTTTGGGCAATCGCCTTGTTGGGACAGTCCATCCCGGCGTTAGTCGTGGCCGGCTTTCAACATGCCTACATCTGGGTCCATTACTACTGCACAGAAAAGCCAGACATGGACATCATCTTTCGCGAAGAAAATGACTAACCAGGAGTCCGTTCCAGCGATACACAATAGCGGATTGGGGTAACAGACACCTTTAAAACATGACGATCAAAAACCAGTGACCAACTGAATAAACCCAATGCATGCCCGCCTGATGATTTGTCCATTCTGGGGCGCAGTCTGAGAATTTGCGGATTGAAAATGTTAATCTAATTTCACACGGAAATACCCAACATAACACGATGAACCCCGGTAATTTCCTTCCTCTGTCTTAAATGACACATTAAAAGTGCCTATTATCGAATCGGGTGGATCCCAAAATTGTGGGCTCACTTCACCCACAAAACTGATGCGAGATTCTGCAGATAAATCCTCAGACCAATAAAACCTTCCATCCGTCCCGAATTTGATCTGCTGTCCGTTAGCATAGTACTGATCGCCTAGCTGTGTTATTGTAACAGTGTATGGATCTTCCTCCGGCACTTCCTCTTTCTCTATCATAAAGCACTCTGCATAGCGATTACGATCCCACCCAATGCCCCCTTGATAAGTGCCCGGCTTGATTAGCGATGTAGAACCCATCTCAATTCGCATTTCCCCGGGATCATAGGTGATTTCTACACTTACACTTTGGCTCGCTGGTTCAGAAATCCCCGTGGTGTTGAACAGGATCATTTCTAGATCAGAAAACCGAGTCACATCGAGTGTTAATGAATCCCTGAAACCCCTTTGAAGATAGTTTGTTTGACCTGCCAGTGTCTCCCAGTCATCCTTTTCTACATCAAACCCATACACCATCACGGCGCCCCAATCTGGCCGAATGGTGACCTGGGTGTTTTCTTGCCAGAATACGCTTTCCCTGGGCAGCTCAAAATGAAAAAAATGAGCCGTCATGCTGGATGGCAACACAACCGTGACCACAACCCATGGTGGTTCAACCAAAACCCCATCCTGGATTTTCCCGTCAATTTTACTGATTTCGATCCTCTCTCTGCCATGGCGGGTGATCCTATCCCCGTTAAAGGTCAGGACTTTGTCCCTGATTTCAAGGAAGAGTGTCCGATTTAAATAGTACTGGTAATTGGGGGTATCAAAAAGGTCGGCTGATAATCGATCAGGAAAATAGAACAAGGTTTCCAAAAAATCAGGGAAGAGGATGCTCATCGACGTCCCCTCAAGTTGAGCGGCAAAAACCAACGCGTCCCTCCCACTGATCACGCCCCGAGATTGGTAAGCATCCCTGATGGAATCCGGCCCAAACCTGTTCACAAAATAACGCACAAACCAGCTGGCGCCATAGCCAGCATTCTCTGTATTGGATCCACCAGAATCCATAAAGAACCAGTCTCTTCGATAAAAATCCATATTGACCAAGGCCTGATGAGGAAGCCAATCGGGGTCTCCACAAGCACGCGATTCATACCAGGTTGCAAGGGCTTCATCCAGCATATACCAGGCATCCTGGCGTCCGTACAGGAACCGGTGACCATCTCTTCGAATGTGTGCCATCATCTGGGCATGGTGCATCAGTTCATGACCAATCGTTGCCGTCAGTGTTTGAAAATCGCTTTCTAACGCGGAAGCATACAGGGTAATAGATGGCCCGCCTAAACCATAGGCATATAAGGCATCATGACCATCATCCGAATGATCTTCACGAACATGAACAGAGATCACATAATCCCCCCATCTGGCGCGCCAATCCCACTCCCATCCTAAAGAAATCAAGTCTGCTCTCGAAGACTCGAGCGCCTGCACAATTATGTCGACTCGCTCGACATCTTGCTCTGGTAAGTAACGCGGCACAATCAAGGCAAAATTATCTGTCTCGATCGTCCTAATTGAATAGAAGGCGTCATGTCGTTTGACCTGCCAAGAAAAACGCTGAACAGGTGCTTCTTCATTTTCAGAGCTGATCCGACTGTGTTGTCCCAGTGAGGCACTTCGAAGATGGTCGTAATAGGTTGAATCAACCATTTCTGAAATATCAACCGTCAGTATTGCCAAGTTGTTGTCCAGGTCAAACAAAGCTTCCTGAGGTATTTCTTGGATTGTGAAAGTGTTTAAAGAAGGCGCATATCCCGATGAGCCAAAATAAAAGACCAACGTTTCGTTTGCCTGAGGATGATTACCTGGTGATGAAGCCAATAGGTCTTGCGGCAGGGTAAGGAAGACCTGAATCTCACCTTCAAAGTCAAAGGGAATACCACCGACTTCAAAAAGGCTGCTGTGACTCTCAATACCCGTACCAAGAGGGGTGTCAAATTCCGTCAGGCTTAGGGTGGTGGCTGACGAAAGGTTATTCGGCCTAATCTGTATGGATAAATCACCAATTTCATAAGTGCCGCCATCTTTTTCCAGGGTGACAGTGTGAGACTGGATCACGCTTCGTTGTGGAGATGACCCAACAAATATTCCTAAACTTATCAGACCAAAAAATCCCAGTACAAGCACCACACATACTGCCAGTACCACAGGTATGGCGATACAGCCAAGGATATGCCAAGTTCTCGCTGATTTATCTTTTTGTGGTGGGTGTTCGTAAGCAACAGAAGGTGACCGATTCTGTATGTTAATCTGGTTTTCTTTCAATGCGGTTGGGCCAGATAACATCGGCGGGTTAGAAGCCTGCCAATACCCAAGATCAAACACATGCCATTGGCCTGTATAGACCTGAATCTTCCATGTCCTGCCACTACCATCGATTACACTGATTTGATTGACAGCATCTTGGTAATCTTGATCTGGAATGCGGCCAGCGCGCCGTTCTTCTTCCAGAAAACGAAATCGGTTTTCTGCTTCCTGAAATTGCACTATCTGCCTCCTGCTGAGGTAATGCTGAGAGAGCTTCATCTAAATTCTTGATCAAATAATCCTAACATATTTTTGTGAGACCCATTGGGTACATCTCTATTCTTTTTACATAACCAATCAAATTGTACTTTTGCCACAGAAGATGTGAGGTGGCGTAGTATAGTGATTTGAGAATAGATCGCCGCAATAAGGTGACAAAGATGAAGCAGCTAACCCAGCTAATCGATCAAACTCAATCAGTAGACGCCTACCCTATCTTAATCTATAATATAAAATAATCATTCACTTCTACCCACCATAGGAGGAAACATGACCCGTAAATCACTTGGTTTTATCCCGTTGATCTGGGAATGCGCTTTTTGCAGTACCCAGAATCCCGGACCCATTAAGTCCTGCACCGGCTGTGGGGCACCGCAGCCCGATGATGTCGAATTTCTCCAGGTTGACCAGGAGCGATTTGATTTCATCAAAGACGAAGCCCTTATCCGGATGGCAAAAGCGGGACCAAACATCCATTGTCCATTTTGCGGTACCCGCAACCTTGCCACTGACGAACTATGTAAAAAATGTGGCGGCGAAATCAGCATGGGTGGTAAAGCACGCCAGGCCGGCGGACGGGTTCGCACACAGGCTGAAGCTCAACAACGCACCCCGCCCCCTGTCGAAGAACCCAAGAAAAAGAAAAGCCCCCTCATCCCAATCGCGATATTACTGGTCATTATCGCCTGCATGGTCGGTTTCTTTTTGATCTTCTTCAGGACAGATGATGTCTCTGCCAGCGTAACAGGCGTCCAGTGGGAACGAACCATCGCAGTCGAAGCTTACACAAGCATCACTGACAGCGATTGGCGGGATGAAATTCCAGAAGGGGCTTCAGTGAGAACCTGCTCGATGAAGTATCGGTATACCTCCGAAGAACCACAGCCCAATGCAACAGAAGTTTGTGGTGAACCGTACGTTGAAGATACAGGCACCGGTGTCGGTGAAGTTGTCCAGGATTGCGAGTATGAAGTTTACGATGATTACTGTGAATACACCACCATGGACTGGGTGGTCGTGGAGAGCATCACATCATCCGGGGAGGATTATTCGCCTGATTGGCCTGTGTTAAACCTGACCAGCGATCAGCGTGAGGGCGACAGGCAAGAACAATACCGAATTTCGTTTTCAGGGAACGGCGAAACTTACACCTATACCACCTCCAGTGAACAGCTTTTCCAATCAGCCAATATTGGCAGTAAATGGAACTTGAGCATTAATCAATTGGGCGGTGTCCAATCTATTGAACCTTCCAATTAAGGTCTGAATTATGCTATAATTCCACAGTTATCACTAATCTTTTACCTTTTGGAGGAATAAAAAATGGAACTGTACGAATATGCAAAAGTTGGCGAGCCAGCACCTTATTTTGAAATGCTGAGCACCAAGAACATGGAAACACTGCAAGAAACCGTCTCTCTGGATGACTACAAAGGGAGATGGCTGATCCTATTCTTCTACCCCTACGACTTCACCTTTGTCTGCCCCACCGAGATTCTCGCACTATCAGATCGTTATGAGGAATTCCAGGAGCTGGATACGGATATTCTGGGTGTATCAACAGATTCGGTTTTTTCCCACCGTGCCTGGCTGCAAACGCCCATCTCAGAAAATGGTATCGAAGGGACAAAATACCCCCTGGCCTCAGATAACACCCATGTGGTCGCAGAGGCTTACGGCGTTCTGGTCGAAGAAGAGGGCGCAGCCCTGCGTGGTTTATTCATCATTGACCCGGAAGGTATTTTACAATATTCAGTGGTGCATAACATGAACATTGGGCGCAGTGTTGACGAAACCCTCCGGGTACTCGAAGGCCTGCAAGCTGGTGGCCTGTGTGGGGCCAACTGGGAGCCGGGCCAGGACTTACTTTGATACGGAGGGATTTCTCATGCCTATGCGTCTAAAAACGCCGATGCCCTCCCTGGAGGGTATCACCGAATGGGTCAACAGCGAACCTGACCTGGAGGGCAGTCAAGGTAAACCGCTGCTAATTTATTTTTGGGCATCGAGCTGCCATATCTGTCATGATAATATGCCTGTTTTGCAGAGCTGGCGCGAAAAGTACACCTCTAAGGGACTCCAAATGATCGCCATCCATTGTCCAAGGATGAAATCTGATACTGACTTTGAAAAGGTTAAAGCCGCGATTGAAGAATGCGGGATCGTGGAATCTTGTGGGATCGATAATATGCACCAGGCAAAAAAGGCCTTTGACAATGACCTGTGGCCCGCTTATTTCATTTTTGACGAAGAACGCAAACTAAAACGGCGCGCGGCAGGCAAGGCTGGTCTGGCAATGCTGGAACCCATCCTTGAGAAAATGTTTGAATAAATTTTAACCCTTTACCTCTGGATTAAGATAAGGCTGCCCCAAAATAAGGGGTAGCCTTTTATATTTACGGGTTCAGTTGAGATGCTGCCCTGATAATTTCCTCACCGGCGATCATTTCAATATGCTGCCCGGGTTGCAGGATGAGAAAATTTTCATCCCAGTCACCTGCGAGCAAACGCTTAATCAAAACCAGGCTGCCTGAAAGGGTTTCAAACCGCCATCCACGTCGGTTTGCATCCTCAATAGCCCTGCTTGCGACAACATCTCCCGAGCCAACACCCATATCAATAAAAGCAGCACGTTCGTAATGCTCAGCCCACGCGCCCATAACCGCCATCAGGTATTCCGCATTATCCCGGCCATACTTTTCGACATAGTCTTCATAGAGCGCTTCGGAATCCACAGCGGTGTTCGCCCCAATAGCCAGAGGGATATCTTCAGATTCACTCCGTTCCAAATAATCCTGGACATACCAGTAAGTCCCCGGGCAGGCAGCAAATTGTTGATTATAGCGTTCTCGACCGCCTAAAAACAAGGTGATGCAATCATGAGCCCGTGGAATGATCAGTGGCAGATTACCAGCCCGCAGTCCATCCGTGGCCTTGCCACATAAACCATACACCAGTACAACCGCATCATACAGGGTTAATTCATCTGCCTTATCAATATGCGCTTGCAGGGCTTCTCGTAATTTGTGGGGCGTTAAATGCAACCCAAAGCGTTCCAGGGTGACATCCACAATACAGGGAGAATACGCTGCGCTCAGGTACACTGGCCTCGCCAGGGCATCACAGGCAATGCATTTTAGGCGCTTGGGAGGCATTTTATATTTTTGACCAGAAATCGTCCATGACATCAAAGGTTTTTTCAGGTTGTTCCCAATGCGGCAAACCCTTGGTCGGTGTAATGCGGGCGCCCTGCCAGTTCTCATTTTCCCGGAGCATCATAGGTAACATCTCAAAATTCGTATATGGGTCATGGTCATAAATCACCAAGACAGGTTTGTCCAGAACTTTGTAAACCGTCTTCCGTACAGCAGGTGTAAACAGTTTTCCGCTTAAAAAGAAAGTCGGGGCAAACTGCGCGCCAGGTTGATGGGCTGTTTGGTAGGCGTAGTCAACAAAATGATCTGGCACCAATCCTTCAAAGCTCTTATTGAGGAAAAACTGAATGCTGGGACGGCTTGAGATCAGATCATAAATCGGGCGGTTCCATAAAGGCACTGCCAACCCTGCATACAGTGTATGTTTTGCCCCCCGCTTATTGGCCCGTTCTGAAATTTTGTCGGTAGGTGGTGGGTTGAACCCGGTTGGCGAGATCATCACCAAAGAGCGGATATTTTCAGGGCTGTGAACTGCAGAGAGGGCAGCAAATTCACAAGATAAAGAAAGGGCCACCACATCAGCAGGCTTACCAACCACAGCCTTCAAGAACTCAGTGATGGCTGTCTGATATAAGAGCGGGCTGTAAAGCCGATCGGTCCGCTCAGAAAAACCATATCCTGGTAAATCAAGTGCATATACAGGTCGCTTTCCACGAAAGTGCTCAAAGACCGGTTTCATTTCATAAGCGCTGGGTGCGGCATTAATGCTGTGAATAAGAACAAGTGGTGTGCCTTTGCGGCTTTCATCCACATAGTAACTGATATGCCCTGAATGCTCTGACTGAAAATGCTTACGGGCCGCGTCAATGGCTTCATCAAGGCGCATATCATGGCGGATAAATTTACGGCTGTAAACAATCCAACCCGCAATTGTCGCCGCTGAAGCCGCAATAATACTACCTACCCCCCACAGCAGACCTTTGCCAATATTTTTTAGTGTCTTGCCCATGATCTCTACCTCCTTGTCGTACACGTCACCTGAGAAAATCAAAAAATGATCTCTTTACTTTAACACATTTTACCTCGCGCGTGTCAAAAACAATCTATGATCAATGCTGATGTAAGTTTTTTCTCATAATGAGCCAACAAGGAGTGGCTGACTCTATCTCTTTTCTATAAAAAACCATTATTTTCTATACGACTTTCAGTACACGTCACTACCGGTGGTATAGCTGGAAAATGTCAAAAATGGCTCAGTGCCGCTCTTGACCTCTGTCTGGTAGAATCAGGGAATGAAAACACTGCTGGAGCTGTTATGAAAAACAAAACCTTGTGGTGGCTCTTGGGTGGCCTGGGAATGCTCTTCATCTTGAGCAGCCTTGTCATCACCATCGTAGAATACAATCGCTTTACCCAGTTACCGGTAGTCTTTCCGCCTGGCAGTCGCATCGCAGAAGTGCTGGTTTGTGGTTTGGACGAAACCGGTGCAGAAGACCGTTTAACAACCTTCTTCAGCTTGCCTTTAGAAATTGACATTAATGGTGCCAGGATTCACACCAGCCCAGAATCGCTGGATTTCTCGATTGATCCAGCAGGATTAGTGCAGCAAGCAACCGGGCAACTTCTCACTGGCCGTTTTTGGGACTACCTGTGGGGGCGTTCTGTGTCAACACCGGTTGTGGTGCCATTTTCTGCTGCTGTAAACGAAAGCCAAATCTTAAGCTACCTCAACAGAGAAATTGTCCCCCGCTATACGCAACCGGGAAATCCCATGATGCCAACCCCGCTCACGACTAATTTCAGCTTGCCTGAACCCGCAGAGCGATTAGATCTGGAGGAGGCAGTTTCAGCCATCAACACAGCCCTATTATCCCCGTCAACCCACCGGGTGACACTTCGCACATTTGAACAAGCTCATGAATCGCCCGATTGGGATTTACTGGAAAGTTTCCTGGTCCATAATATCACCTGGCTTGGGTTTAACGATCTGGTTGAGGTTTACATTGAGTCAAAGGAAACCGGTCAAGCACTTCTCTTTGCAATACGGGGGGGTGAGCTGGTAGAGCCTAACGTGGCTTTTACTGCGGCCAGCACAATCAAAATCCCGATCATGATTTCAGTTTTGCGCCGCACGGATGAGCCGATCCCCCAAGAAATTGTGACCCTCTTCGAGCAAATGATTGTGCAATCGGAAAACCCACCCGCCGACACGCTCATGTCAACCTACCTGGATGAAGTGCGGGGCCCGTTAATCGTCACTGAAGACCTGGCTGCCCTCGGTATGGAAAACACTTTCCTGGCAGGTTACTTTTATCTGGGCGCACCGCTTCTGCAGCGCTTTGAGACCCCGGCCAATACTCGAAGGGATATCTTTCTCAGCCCCGACATCTATAACCAGACCACAGCGGCTGAAGCCGGCCAGCTTCTTTCAGCCATCTATGACTGTGCTCAGGATGGCAGCGGCTTGCTGACTGAGACCTTTCCAGGCGAGTTCACCCAATCAAAATGCCAGCTGATGATCGACACCCTGGCAGCCAATAAGATCGGCTTGCTGATCCAGGCCGGTCTACCCCCTGACGCTATAGCTGCCCACAAACACGGTTGGGTGCGCGAATTGGATGGGCAATTACGTTCAATGAGTGATGTTGCCATCGTCTTTACACCGGGTGGGGATTACATCTTGAATGTGTTCACCTATGACACCGTTCGGCTCGATTTCGACATCGGCAATCAATTAATCGCAAGGCTCTCACAAACGGTTTATAATTTCTTTAATGTTGATAACCAAACCTATTGGCGGGCTGAGTAAGAGATGATCGTCATCCTGACCCACGAGCAGGCCGATTTAGACGCGCTGGCATCCCAGTTGGGCGCATGGCTGCTGAATCCGGACGCCATCCCTGTCTTGCCGCGCAATATTAATCGCAATGGTCGCCGGTTCTTAAAACAGTTTGGGGGTGATCTGCCCTTTGTTAACTTCAAAGAACTTCCTCGCGCTTCAGTTGACACAGTCATCCTTGTGGATACCCAATCACTGATCACCATCAAAGGCATGAGCGATGACACCCGCATTGTGATCTACGACCACCACCCCAGGCGAGAAGGCCTTGACCCCAGTTGGGAAGTGCACCTGGTAGAAACCGGTGCCAATACCAGCCAGATGGTCTCTCGAATCAGAGATGCCGCTATCGTCCTGACCCCCATCCAGGCCACGGCGCTGGCCCTGGGTCTTTATGAGGATACTGGCTCATTCTCTTATGGTTCCACAACATCGCAAGATTTGCAAGCAGCAGCGTTCTGTGTCTCACACGGTGCGGATTTAGACTTGATCAGGCAGTTTCTCTATCCGCCGCTGTCTGCTGATCAAAACAAACTCTATGATCGGTTGCTTAAGAACATCGAAACCTTCCAGGTTGAAGACAAAACCATCCTGACCGCAAAAGCGGATGCGATGGACATACAGGATGAAATCTCCAGTGTAGCTCATAAGATGCGAGATGTACTCAACCCGGATGCGCTGTTACTGCTGGTATCAACCACACATGGCGTCCGGCTGGTTGCACGTTCTACCAGTGATCGTGTGGACGTCTCTGCTATCGCTGAAGTGATGGGCGGTGGCGGGCATAAGCGGGCCGCTTCTGCCCTGATCCGTCCGGAACCAAGCTTGGATAATTGCAAGATTCAACAACACCTTGATGAACAATACCAGATGATGATTGAAGACCTGGACAAATATGTCGCTCCCGTCATCACCGTGGAAGGGTTAATGTCCAAAGATCCGCTGATCCTGTCACCGGACACGCCAGTCCAGGAAGCCCATCGACTGATGCAGCGGTATGGTTATGAAGGCTACCCGGTTGTTTCAGAAGGTCAGGTGGTGGGTTTACTCAACCGTCGGGAGGTGGATAGGTCTATCAACCATGGCCTGAAGTTGACAGTCGAAAGCCTCATGTCAGCCGGTGATGTCAAAATCGCATCGACGGCATCCATTGACGAGTTGCAATCCCTGATGGGCGCTACCGGATGGGGACAGGTGCCTGTTGTATCACCGGAGTCCGGTGAGATTATCGGCATCGTGACCCGCACCGATCTGCTTAAAACCTTAACCCCCCACCCTGAAATCCCTTCTCAGGAAGAGGTAGCTCAAAAACTAAAACGCGCTGTGCCTCCTGAGCGGCTGGCACTGCTGCATACCCTGGCAGAGGAAGCAGACAAAATCAATTTGCCTGTATTCGTTGTCGGTGGATTCGTACGAGACTTGTTGCTAGACCGCCCCAGCCTTGATTTTGATATCGTCGTCGAAGGCGACGCGATCTTCTTTGCCAACCGCCTGGCAGAACGATTTGGGGGAAAGGTTTTAACACATCGCCGGTTTGGCACTGCAAAATGGCATATCGCCGCCAACAAACATAAACTGATCGAAAAATTACCCCTGGTTGAGCCTGCAGAAGCAATCCCTGACAGGTTACCAAAAAGCCTGGACCTGATCACTGCAAGAACAGAATTCTACGAACAACCTGCTGCACTCCCAACCGTTGAAAGCAGCAGTATAAAAATGGACCTGCACAGGCGAGACTTTACCATCAACACTTTGGCACTACGTTTGGATGGTGAACACCACGGCATTATCCAGGATTATTGGGGGGGGTTGAATGACCTTCATAAAGGACGCATTCGTGTACTCCATGCGTTGTCCTTCGTCGATGACGCCACCCGGTTGCTGCGTGCTGTTAGGTTTGAACAGCGATTTAACTTCCAAATAGAACCACGCACCCTGTCACTGCTGAAAGAAAGCCTGCCCCTGTTAAATAAGCTCACCGGCGCCCGCATACGCCACGAGATCAACCTGATCCTGGCAGAACCAAAGGCTCCTTTAATGCTGGCCCGCCTGGCACACCTGCATATTTTAGAGACCATTCATCCCGCCCTACCCTGGAATGAAACAATTCGGCAGGTGTTGAGCCTTTTGGACATCACTACTATTGATCCGGCATGGGAACTACCGGCTTCGTGGGATAATCTCAGCTTAAAACAAGTTTTGAGTTATCTAATCTGGTTGGGCCACCTGCCAGAAACAACCCTCCAGGCAATCGCCTCACGCCTGCGATTCAAAAGTGCATTAAAATCTCTTTTAGTCGCCACAAGTCAGCTCAACCATGTTTTACCTGACCTGGTAGACGCACCCCCCAGCCAGGTGGTCACGGTTCTCAATAAAATCCCCCTACCAGCAATATATACCTGCCACCTGGTTAACCCTCACGAAGACCTGCGGAAGCCACTCTGGCAATATATCCAGAATTGGTCATCGATTGAATCAAAAACCAGCGGAGACGATCTGCGTGAAATGGGCCTGCCACCGTCTCCGGCTTATGGGCACATCCTTAATAAACTGCGGGATGCCTGGTTGGATGGGAAAGTTTCTTCACCCGAAGAAGAACAACAATTGCTCCTTGAGTTGATCTCTGAAATTGAGTGAACTTCAGCATTTCATCCCCAATAATTTGATGAGGAAAACAGTCAAACCCAAAAGCCCCACGGAGACACCAAGCCTGGTCATCCGGCCAGCTATAGAGTCTGATTTACCCGCATTAGAATGGGATGGGGCGTATATGCGGTTTCGCAGGGTGTATGCCAACCTGTTTCGTGATACCCAATCAGGAAGGATTCTGATGTGGATTGTTACAACCTCCCAGGATGAAATGGTGGGGCAGGTTTTTGTAATGCTCAAGAGCAAGAATCTTCAATCTGCCAGTGACAGAAGAAGTGCCTATGTCTTTTCGTTTCGCATCAAACCCCATTGGCGTAACAAGGGTATAGGAAAACGCTTGATGAACCATGTGGAAGAAGACCTTCTCATGCGAGGCTTCACATATGTCACCCTCAATGTTGCCAAAGAAAACCTGAGTGCACTGCGCTTATACCAACGGCTGGGTTACACAGTCATCGGCTCGAGAGCTGGCATCTGGTCCTATAAAGACCATCAAGGGCAAGTGCAGCATGTCAACGAGCCCGCCTGGCGAATGATAAAAGAACTCTGCCCTCATTAAGGCCAGCGTTGATATTTTTATAACCAAGAGGATCAATGCCTCTTAAAACAAACGATAATTAAGGATTCTGCTTTTGGCTTCACATCCACTTGTGGTATATTATCCAAAGCTGGGGTCATTAACTTGATGACTGCAGACAAAAATGATTCTATACGATCATCTCACAATCAAGAGATTAGATGGAGAACGCAAAATGATGAAACGATTACTCTTGGGCCTCACATTAATGATTTTAATGCTCAGCGCCTGTCAAACTGCAAAAACGGAAGACGCTATCGTACCCGATGGCGAACCCTTTGAACTCTATTTAATCGGCGATCAGCAGATAACCGGGAAGGCATTAGAGGAATTAGCGCTTGACAAATTGCCTTTAGAACAGACACCAATCCTCACCACTGAAGATTTGGCCGACTATAACTGGGAAGAACATAATTTTAATCTGACAGACGAAGCTTACCAACTGATTTTGTTCTTGTTTGCTGCTGGCTTACCAGAGAGTGGGGTGCCCTTCGTGATCATGTCGTATGGCGAGCGCATTTTTGCCGGTGCGTTTTGGTCACCCATATCATCACTTTCTTTTGATGGCGTGGTCATCCTGCAACCTTTGGACCCTACCAGTGGAACGTTGTACATAGATCTCGGATATCCCCGTCCAGACAATTTCACCGGTGAAGACCCCCGCGACGATCCCCGCCTGGAGCACGCGCTTGAGCATGCCGGGTTGATTGAATAGGGAATGGGGAATGGTGAGTTGTGAATGGGTATTGGGTATTTGGTATTAGGTAACCTGTCCTGAATAATGTTGATAGGAAAAATCAGTGAATAAGGAACCCATTGGTCGTCTGTTTCGAAGATCGGTGACCCCCTGTTAGATGCCATTTTCACAAGATTCGAGACAGCTACAGAAGATTGAGTAATTCGATTATGATAGCAATACCCGGCTTCGACTTTCATGTCGACTGAGGTTATCGTTTTTATAGATCGTCTCCAGATCTATTCAGTCAATGTTAAGATCGATCGCGGTGGGCAGGGTACGTCCATGCTGAGGGTATTCATCACCAATGAAAAATCTCGGGGCTTGTCCGATCGGTTCAGAACTACAACAACCAACCGTCCATCCACGTTTCGGAATGCACAAGCCTCCAGTTTGCGATCATGCACTTCACTTCCTAATCGCACGGCACCCGGGCGAACATAACGGGAGATATGTCCGAAATAGTAATATGAGCTCTGGTAAACAAGTTCTCCTGATCCGGTGTTAGCGATGATCTGCGCTGAACAGTAATTTCCGACATGGTTTGGTCCACCCTGTTCATCCAGCAGCATATTCCAATCGATCCATCCTACCGTCCAGTTGTTTAGGTCGTTGATCATGTTATGTGCGTATCGCTCGCCCAGCCCCCATTCTCCCAAGTGAGGGCCGCCCTCCTGACAGCCTTCGGTGAACACCAAATTGGTTTGAGGGAAGTGTTGATGCACACGAGAGAGATTGTCGAAACGTAAAGGTTTTTCATACCAGTGAAAACCCACACCCCACACATACTTTGCTGCTGCTGGATCACTCAGAATTGTTTCCGCACGCTGTAATATGAGGTCGCGGTTATGATCCCAAACGATAATCTTCACATCTCCCAGGCCCTGGCGTTCGAGTGTCGGACCCAAATGATCACGAACAAAATCCCGTTCTTCAGCCGCAGCATAGATGCAGGAATCCCAGGTTTGAACGGCCATAGGTTCATTCTGAACACTGACGCCCCAAATGGGTACACCTTCTTGTGCATAGGCTTGGATATAGCGTCCGAAGTACTTTGCCCAGGTCATTTGGTATTCCGGCTTCAACTTACCGCCGTTGTTCATCTCCCCATTAGTTTTCATCCAGGCTGGAGGGCTCCAGGGTGATGCCATGAGCTTCAACGGTTCTTTCGACAGCGCTAAGGCGGCTTTGATCATGGCCAATAGGTGTTGGCGGTCCCTGTCGATGGAAAAATATTCAAGTTCTGTATCACCAGCCACCTCAGCATACGCGTAATTTCCCAATGAAAAATCACAAGAATTGATATGCGTTCGGCAGAGTGTGTAACCATGGCCTGTATCTGAGTTAAAATAAGCGCCTAATACCTCAGCCTGCTTTTCCTTTGGCAAACGGTGTAGTGTGTAAGCAGCCGCTTCGGTAAAAGCGCCGCCAAACCCCAGGATCGTCTGGAAGGATTGATCCGGGTTGATGATAATCTGTCGCTTGCTTGCTGCAGGCCGTTCTTCCATTGCTAATTGGGTTGTTGCGGTTAACCGATCTTCTGTGTCTTTTGCAGTGACAACCAGGTTAAAAACTGAGGACATTTTTAGATCTCCTGTCATTAAGTCGAACTATTCTGGAATTGAATAATTGCCATGGGAAGTAAAGTGAAAAACAGGCGTTTGTTTCCAGATTTTTGGTATTTGCTCAACATGATTGGTATTTTTAAGGATTGGGGTTGAGCCCAGTGTGTATGTAGATCAATTATATGATATTTTCCTGCTTGATTAGGCCGCATAATCTTTAAAAGAAGAATGACCTGTCCCAGTGGAGTAACCCTGACCGTAATTTTACGTCGAACAAATTATGTCATACTGTTCATTCCAAACTGGTGATCGTTTTGGTAAATTTCTTTCAACAGTCGCTAATTTTCCTCCAAATGGCATAATTTTCCGCAGCCCAGTTCTTGAAATCTATCATTGGAAGCAAAAATTGGAAAATGGGCATATGGATATAGACATTTTATTGTCTTGTGAAGAGGTCTTGCTTTACACAGGTTTTGGTTTCTGACCAGTCCTGGTTTTAAGTGCCGGACTTTATGAAAAAGTATCCGGTTTGCACCGGAATTCGTGGTCAGTATTCTCCGGATTATGCGGGAAACATCTGTCAAACAATCTCTGTTCTCATACAGGATCGCAAAGCCTTCCTGCCCTCTCGTGAGAAAATGCTAATTCTGGATTATTCACCTTTTCCATGTCTTACATTCACCTCCCCAGTTGAACAACCGCACTACGAGTTGTCTGTGCCGTCCAAAAAACCTAATACCCCGTACCCAATCCCCAGTATCCAATGCCCCACCATGTCCAACGAACCCCCATTCACCACTCACTATTCACTTTAAATAAAACATGACCCTCCGGAGACTCGAACTCCGAACCAATTGATTAAGAGTCAACTGCTCTACCAATTGAGCTAGAGGGCCATTTTAGAAACCCATTATAGCACAACGCCCCATTAAAATTAAGCCGATTTTGTTTTTTTACAGAATATCAAAACACCACCTCATGTTAAACAGCCCTCAGCCAATCAAATATCAGATAAATGTAATTATATGGCGTTAAGTTTGACTTTATCCATCCCGCATGCTAAAATTCTTTATTAGAACAGGAATTAATTTTCGGCCGACATCGGCCGCTGGTATTATTTTGGCATTTTTGACTGATTGTAAAGACAGCAATACTTCGCCCTGACCGGCCTGATGCCGCAGGGTGTTTTTTATTAACGCTACCAGAATCGGGCGATCTAAAATAGACCTCAAATGGGAGTTCCCATTTTAAAATTTACATTAACTAATAATAGCTATGTACCAAAGCGTACAGAAGGAAAAATAAGCATGACAAACAATAAAATATTAAGAATTATCCCCATCGGGGGCCTGGGTGAAGTTGGGAAAAATATGACCCTCTACGAGTACGGAGATGACATCATGATTGTAGATGCCGGCATCATGTTCCCCGAAAACGATATGATTGGGATTGACTACATTATTCCCGACTTCGAATACTACCTGCAAGGTAAAAAAGACCGTGTGCGCGGCATCGTTATCACCCATGGCCACCTGGACCACATCGGCGCTATCCACCACTTACTGGAACATGTTAACGCGCCCATTTACGCCACACCCCTAACGCGAGGCTTAATCGAAGTGCAGCTCAACCGTTATGGCATGTTAAAAGCAGCCGACCTCCACACCGTCAATGCCGGTGATGAATTACAGTTTGGTGCTTTCAAAGTGGAATTATTCCATGTCTGCCACTCCATCCCAGATGATGTTGGGCTGGGCATTGAAACGCCTGCGGGCCTGGTTGTTCACTCATCTGATTATAAGTTTGACCATACACCCGTTGACAATTGGCCCACAGATTACGCTAAACTAGCAGATTTTGCACAACGTGGTGTATTAGCCTTATTAGCAGATTCAACAAATTCTCCCGAACCCGGCTGGACCAAGTCGGAACGCGTCATTGATGCAGCACTCGACACGGTTTTCGAAGAAGCACAAGGGCGAATTTTGGTGGCCACATTTGCTTCCCTGATCTCCCGCATGCAACAGGTTGTGAACGCAGCCGAGCGACACGGACGAAAGATTGCTTTTGCTGGCAGGAGTATGGTCGACAATATGGAAATCGCCCGGGAAATGGGCTATGTAGACTTGCCAGAACGGCTGGTAATCTCTCTTGACAAATCGCTTTCCATGCCAGACAACCAGGTCGTATTGATGTGCACCGGTTCACAGGGTGAGCCACGCTCCATCATGGGGCGACTTGCCAACGGCACCAACCGGAAATTTGATGTTCGTGAGGGTGACACAATCGTGCTTTCATCCCAACCAATCCCTGGCAATGAGGAACCCGTTTACAGAACGATCAACAATCTGTTCAGACGAGGTGCCAACGTGATCTATGAAGCCATTGCACCGGTGCATGTTTCAGGGCATGCCAGCCAGGAAGAGATAAAACTCCTCTTACACCTGGTGAGACCCAAATACCTGATCCCCATTCACGGCGAACTCAGGATGTTGAAACAACACGCAAAACTTGCTGAAGAAGTCGGCGTCCCAAGGGAAAACATTGCTGTGGTCGAGAATGGCCAGGTGATTGAATTTGTGGACGGCAAAATGCGCCTGGGAGAACGAATCCCCGGGGATTACATCTTTGTAGATGGTACCGGCGTTGGTGATGTCGACCGAAGCATTGTAAGAGAACGAGAAACGCTTGGGCGCGATGGAATCATCGTGGTCAACGTGGAAGTCAACAAGAAAAATGGCACCTTGGTGCATGAACCAAACATTACCACACGCGGCTTCATGCTGCCAGAAGAAATGGAGCCTTTGTTGGACGGGCTCATCAAACAGGTCGAAAAAACGGTCAAAAATTCAAACGGTAATATAGAAAATTCTGTCTTGCGTTCGATGAAATCCTATTTGTACAAAGAAACAAAACGTAATCCCTTTATCTTTGTGACTGTCAATCGTAATTAATCGTGCCCATTATCTTTTTTCAGCGAAGTGTAAATACACTTCGCTAAATCGTTTTAACGAGACCTGTGAAAATAACCGGTAAATCAGGGTAAAATCCCCCTATTGAATAGATTGGACCAGAAATGTCATTATTCTTCACCATCATCCGGGTCTTAGCCGCCATCCTTGCACCGCTAATCACGTTCACGCTCGCTATCCGCACGGCCATGTTTTCCAATCGTGATCAACCAGGGGTAGATAGTGAACTAAAAGAATGTTTGCGATGTGGACAGACCCAAAAGGGCACGGATGCAAAATTCTATTACACAGAAAGTGTTGGCAGCCCCCGTCAAAGGGCAGCCAGAATGCAATATAAATCGGATGACACACCCATTCTGGGTGAAGAGACTCATTTTATCTGCAATCACTGCGCACGCCGGTATATCCGCAATGAGCTTGTCCAACAAATATTAATCGTCCTGCCCTATCCATTTTATTTATATGTGTATATCCCATTTATTGCCAGGAATGCGCTACCGGGCAATTTCCTGGTAGAAACCCTGTTACTGGTTATGTCCCTGGCTGGGGCAACATCTGCTTTTGACTTGTTTCGATCCGTCCATTCCGGCAAAAATGCACTGACAGAGGCCCGCGACCGGGTGGCCATCAAGGTTCGCAAAGACGACCTTGGTAAAAAATTCAGCTACTACACTCGATCAGGTAACACCGCCCTGGGAAAATAATCTGCCAGGTTAAAAATCTTATCACCTTCCTTGACCATGTCCCAGAAGCATCCTTAAAATTCTTCGGTTTTTAAGACACAAAAATATTTTTATCCAAACCAGCATGCTATAATAAGGTCAGATGATACGTCCTGGGAACCACAGCAAGGCAAGGACGCAATTTCTAACTGAGCCACTAGCCAGGTTTTCTTTAAAATAACTGCTGATATGTCCTTTGTCCATCTCCATGTCCACTCAACATATTCTATTTTGGATGGATTCAGCCAAATAAAACCGCTTGTCGCCCGTGCCAAACAGCTTGGCATGCCCGCTCTAGCGCTGACGGACCATGGCACCATGTACGGCACTGTCGCATTTTTCAACGCTGCTGTCAATGCTGGCATCAAACCAATCATTGGCCTGGAAACTTACCTGGCTCCTCGCAAAATGACCGACAGAGACCCTGTACGCGACAAGCGAGCGTCACACTTGTTGCTCTTAGCAGAGAACATGACCGGCTACCAAAATTTACTCGAAATTGCCTCTGCATCTCAACTAGAAGGTTTCTATTATCGGCCAAGGATAGACCGAGCATACCTTGAAGAACACAGTCAGGGGTTAATCGTTACTTCTGGTTGTCTTTCTGGTGAAATCCCGCGCGCGCTATACAATAATGACCTCGAACGTGCGGAACAACACGTGGCCTGGTATGTGGACCTCTTTGGTCGTGATCGTTTCTTCCTTGAATTGCAATCGCACAACGTTGATGGTTTAGAGCAAGTAAACCAACGCCTGGTGGATTTGGGCAAGCGACTTGAACTCAAGTTTGTCGCAGCCAATGATGTCCATTACATCAACAAAGAAGACGCTCGTCTACAAGATATCCTTTTAGCAATCCAAACTGGCAGTCTTCTTTCTGACCCGAATCGCATGCGTATGGGGGATGACACTTATTACCTCAAATCAGCTCAAGAAATGGAAGCCTTATTTGGCCACATACCCGGTGCGATTGATAACACACTGATAATTGCTGAGCGGTGTGAAGTAGACCTGAGGCGAAAAGGCTATCACCTGCCACAATTTGATGTACCCAAAGGTTACACCGCAGCATCATATCTTCATTATCTTTGCCAGGAAGGGTTAAACCGCATCTACGGTGATCGAGCCGCTGAGCCCAGGGTCCAGGAACGATTGACTTATGAGCTGGACGTCATCCACGAAATGGGGTTTGATGCCTATTTCCTGATCGTCTGGGACCTCTGCCAGCATGCGCAACAGCGCAATATCTGGTACAACGCGCGCGGTTCTGCAGCAGGCTCGCTGGTAGCCTATGCACTCAATATTAATCTGATCGATCCGCTGGAGCACGAGTTATTATTTGAGCGGTTCTTGCAAAAGGGCCGGGTGAACATGCCCGATATCGACCTGGATTTTCAAGATGACCGCCGGGGGGAAATGATGCAATACTGCGCTGAAAGGTATGGTGAAGATAAGGTCGCCCAAATAATCACCTTTGGCACCTTGGGTGCCCGTGCTGCCATCCGGGATGTCGGTCGGGTTATGGACATCCCCATTTCAGAAGTCGACAAAGTCGCTAAGATGATCCCCGCCATACCTGGCAAACCGGTGACCATTCAAGAAACGCTACGAGAATCACAGGAGTTACAACAGCTTTACCAATCCGCTGGGTTTTACAAAGAGCTAATTGACACAGCCAGCAAGATGGAAGGCACCGTCCGCAATGCCGGCACACACGCCGCCGGGGTCATCATCACAGATAAGCCCATTGTGGCCTATGTTCCCCTGCACCGGCCAACCAGCCACTCTGAAGATATCCCGATTAATACCATCACCCAATATGAAATGTCAGTCATTGACGATCTTGGCTTGCTCAAAGTTGATTTCCTGGGCCTGGTCACGCTGACAATTATGTCGCGTGCTTGCGATCTGATTAAGCAACGACATGAGATAGCGTTCAATCTCAGGACGATTCCTACAGACGACTCAGATGTGTATGATTTTATAAGCCAGGGCCACACCACGGGCATGTTCCAGCTTGAAGGAACAGGAATGACTCGTTATATCACCGAAATGAAGCCCAAAGAACTGGCCCATGTGATTGCAATGATCGCCCTCTATCGACCGGGCCCCATGCAGTTCATCCCTGACTACATTAACCGGCTGCACAAAATTGAGGAACCCAGCTACCCCCACAAAGCTTTGGAGCCAATTTTCAAAGACACCTTTGGCATCGCAATCTACCAGGAACAAATTATGCAGGCCGCCATGCAGTTGGCAGGCTATGAGGCAAAGGAAGCTGACAGCCTAAGAAAAGCAATTGCCAAGAAAAAAGGTGAACAGCTCAAAAAACATCGAGATAAGTTCATCAAAGGGGCACAATTGCACAGTCATGTCAGCGAGCAGGAAGCCGAATTGATCTTTCATGATTGGGAGGAATTTGCCCGGTATGGCTTTAATAAGAGCCATGCCGCAGATTATGGCGTGATCGCCGTCCAGACAGGCTATCTAAAGTATCATTACACCATAGAATTCATGACCGCTTTGCTCTCAGCATGGAAAAACGACGCTGCCAGAGTGGCAACTTATGTCGCTGACTGCCGCGCCATGGGCATCGATGTCCTGCCACCGGATGTCAATACCAGTGAATACGATTTTAATATAGAGGATCGTCAGGAGGGGGACCCTGTCATTCGCTTTGGCCTGGGGGCCATTAAGAATGTGGGTGAAAACCCCGTTACCCTAATCTTAGAGGCGCGTGTTGACGGCCCCTTCAAAGACCTGACAGATTTTGCCCACAGGGTAGACTTACGCCAAGTCGGACGTCGTGCGCTTGAATGCCTGGTTAAGGTCGGCTGCCTTGATAGCTTTGGGCCTCGCCTAACCATCCTCAATGCGCTGGAAAGAATCATTGCGGTCAGCAGTAGTTTTTTTCGTGCAAAAGAGGCTGGGCAAATGATGTTGTTCGGTGGAGGGAATTCGGTTAACGATGGTATTGTGCTCAACGATTCCCCCTATTGCGACAAACGAGAAGAACTGGCTTGGGAACGTGAGCTGATTGGCCTGTATGTTTCTGACCACCCCCTCAGCCCTTATCAAAACACACTGATGGCGCATGTGACGCATTTCTCCCACCAACTCGCAGAAGCTGGTAAAGATGAAATCATCATCGTTGCCGGTATGGTTGACCGTTTCCGTCAACATCTAACCAAAAAAGGCAACAGTATGGGCTTTGTGACACTTGAAGACCTTTATGGAAAGATCGACCTGGTCATTTTTCCACAAGTTTGGGAAAAAGTTTATGCTTTAATCGAGATGGACACTGTGCTGCTGGCAGAGGGTCGGGTGGATGCCAATCAGGGAGAGCCCAAAATTTTGGTCAATAAATTATCCCCTGTCGCTTTGGAAGAACTGACACCAGCCCCAGTCAATACAGGGATCAGCAAAAATTCTGTCTTTATTGATCAAGAAGATTTCATGGATGATTTCCTTCCTGACCTGCCATTTGATGAAATCAATCCGGTTGAACCGGCACGTAATGGTAAAGATAAGAATCCCCTCGCCAACCAGGAACAGGATACCAACTCCTCAAAAAGCACAAATGATCACAAGGACCAGGGGAGAACAAACCTAACCGGTCACGAGATGGAAGCCAACCAGGAAGACCCAGGTCATAAACCACTGACGCATAACACAACTTCACAAACTTACGATCCCACCTCACCGGCAACGGACACACAAGTCGTTGAGCCCAGCCCTCCTAAAACTTTCCATGTTTTGAACAACCCGCTGCCCAAACCCGAGCAAATGCCAAACCCAGATCAACAACCCCGCCGAATCTATATCACACTTGACACTTGTGGCGACAAACACCAGGATGTGCGACGATTGCGCCGCATTCATGACATTCTTGTTTCTCGCCCTGGCCGGGACCAATTTGCCTTTCGTCTGAGAGAAAATGGCTGGTGGTACGAAATTAATTTCCCCAATAATGCTATCGGGTTGACAGACGCTTTGATCCAAAAACTAAAAAGTCTGATGGGTTCAGACAACATTGAGATTATTCAATTAAAATAATAATCTCCTGTCCCAAACCATCTTTTCAATAAAGATTGCCTGGCCATATTATTGTGCAGGTGCAAATTTAATTAACAGTGTCTATCTTGGCCTAATTCTGGTAAAATCCAAATAGATAATACAAGGATTTATAGGTGAGGAATGTCCCGGATAAATATAGATTTGAATCCAATCACACACATAACCGTTGACGCCATCGGTCAACCTGGAGACCGTGTTTTTTACCTGCAGGGGAAAAATGATCGTCAGGCCATAACACTACTGGTAGAGAAATTTCAGATTCAAACCCTGGCCCTTGCAATCGAAAACCTCATGTCAGAATTACGTGAAAAATTACCCCATATATCAGATGCTTCACCGAACTATGATGAAGAAGATATGGTTCTGGAACCACCTCTAGACCCCTTGTTTCGGGTAGGTGAACTCAGTCTGGGTTACGATACAGAACAAGATCTGATGATCCTGATTGCCAAAGAAGTCTCGGTAGACATGCCTGAAGGTGATGATGACAGGTTAAGTGAGGTGCGATTTTGGTGCTCCCGTTCACAAATTTGGTCGATGGGCCGCTGGGCAATAGAACTTGCCAGTCGTGGGCGACCTGTGTGGCCCTCAACAGGCGAGCCGATCCTACCTCCAGGAGAGTTTTCACCTAAGAATAACGGTCATAAAACCACCCCTTGAAAGCCCATTTAATATGGACAAAACGCTCACCCTTTCCGCGCTGAAGAAGGGGACCATGCGTCTGGAAGGCCAGTTTGTGTATGGGTCGAATTACACGCTGATGGTCATCTGTCAATATAAAGGTAAGGCATACCAGGCTGTTTACAAACCAGTACAGGGAGAACGTCCACTTTGGGACTTTCCACCGAACACCCTGGCACGCCGGGAAGTTGCGGCTTACATTCTCAGCGAGGTGCTTGGTTGGAACCTGGTTCCCCCAACGGTTTTCAGAACGGCTAAATTACCCTTGGGGCCTGGCTCCTCCCAGTTATTCATTGAACATGATCCGGAATATCATTATTTTAATTTTAAGAAAACAGACCAGCACCATTTCCCTCAAGTAATGCTGTTTGACCTGTTGATCAATAATGCCGATCGCAAAGGCGGGCACCTCCTGATCGACCCACAGGGCAAGTTATGGCTTATTGACCACGGACTCAGCTTCCACCATGAAGAAAAATTGCGCACCGTCATTTGGGACCATGCCGGGCAAGCTATCCCACCCACATTGCTCAGTGATGTAAAGAACATCATCCCGGCGTTAGCACCAGGCACACCCACCTACCGCTCCTTGCAGCCCCATTTGCTGTCAAAGGAAATTAATGCACTCCAAAAGCGAGCGGAGGCCCTGCTCCAAAACGCCACATTCCCCCTGCCACCTGAAGAACGTCGGGCGTATCCCTGGCCTTTAGTATAATGGACGGATAATGATGAAACCCAACAAGCATCTGCTCATCCATAATACCTCTCAACTCCTGACACTATCCGGTGGAGCACAACGCGGCGAGGGCCTTGGGTCTCTTGGCCTTATCGAGGGCGGCATGGTTGTCATTGAAGGAGAGCGAATCCTGGCAGTGGGCAGCAACGAAAAGTCTTTCGCGAAGCAATTCCCTCAAGCCTCAACTTTTGACGCGCAGGGTCATGTCGTTATGCCCGGATTTGTAGATCCGCATACGCACCTGGTATGGGCAGGTGACCGGGCAGCGGAATTTGAAATGCGCTTGCAGGGAAAAACATATTTAGAAATCCTCCAATCAGGCGGCGGGATCCTATCTACCGTTCAGGCTACCCGAAATGCATCGGTGGCAGACCTGGTCTCACAGACTCGGGGGCGTGCATGGCGAGCATTCTGCCATGGCACCACCACCGCAGAAGTCAAAACTGGCTATGGGCTGACACTTGACTCTGAAATCAAACAATTACAGACCATTCTCTCCCTGGGCAGCGAAGGTCCCTTCGAATTGGTGCCCACATTTCTGGGTGCCCATGCGATTCCACCTGAATACCAGCAGAATACCAATGCCTATGTGGATCTGATCTGCAGCCAGATGCTCCCTTATCTCATAAACTGGTGGCGCGAGCACGCCCCTGATCGCCCGCTGCCATTTGTGGATGTATTTTGCGAGAGAGGCGCCTTTGACCTGGCGCAATCTCGTAAAATTTTAAAAAAGGCAAAAATCCTGGGCTTCCCCCTTAAGATCCATGCTGATGAATTTGATAACTTGGGCGGAGCCGCCCTGGCAGCTGAGCTTGGTGCGGCTTCTGCCGATCATCTCGTAAAGACATCCATTCCTGATATCAAAGCGCTCGCTAAATCCAATACGGTTGCCGTCTCCCTCCCGGGCACTCCCTTTGGGCTGGGGGAAGAGGACTATTCACCTGCCAAGGAGATCCTGAAACACAATGGCTTGCTTGCATTGGCCACAGATACAAACCCAGGAACGTCCTGGTGTGAATCTATCCAATTCATCATAGCACTCGCCTGCCGAAAGATGGGACTGACACCCGCACAAGCAATTGCAGCCACGACTATCAATGCCGCCGCCGCTATTCAATGTGACACTCAAATCGGGTCTATCGAACCCGGCAAACAAGCAGATTTACTGATCCTGGAAACCGCCGATTATCGACACCTCGGTTACCGTTTCGGCACCAATCTTGTATCCTATATCATCAAGCAGGGCAGAATCTATCCGGTCAAGCAACCTGCTCCTGAAACAAGCTTTATGACCGGAGTGAGTTAAATATGGATACAACCTTTCAAAACATCTTCTATCTGGTCATGGCCGGGGGCATCTTGTTTTTTGGTGTGTTCATCTTACGTGTGGTCCTCAAGCTGGCCTGGAAACTAATCCGGGCAGCTCTGGTGATTGCATCACTATTATTGATTGCGGGCTATTTTCTGGGTTTCTTAGACATCATCCTTCGTTGAGAGAATGATGCAGTGAGACAGACACCCATGCAGAATATCACCATTGAAGAAGCCCGTGACTGGTACCGGCATGCAGACCCGGTTCACGATTTTGATCACGTTTTACGCGTATATAGGATTGCTGAAAGGCTGGCAGCAACCGAAGGAGCCTACCTGGCTATCATCCAGGCGGCCGCCCTGCTCCATGATTCCCGTGGTAGTGCCCCTGGCGATAAGGGCTCGCTTCGTCAACAACATCATATGGCTTCAGCCCAATTCGCCGGTGAGGTCTTGACTGCAAAGGGATGGTCAGCAGCTCATATAAGCGCCGTTCAACATTGCATTCGCGCCCACCGGTATCGGGGAGGGGCAGACAGCCCTGAGACACTGGAAGCTAAAGTGCTCTTTGATGCCGACAAATTAGATGTTTTAGGTGCAATCGGCGCTGCCCGGACAATTGCCTATGCCGCTCTGGATAGCATGCCCGCCTATGCGGAACCCTCAAAACAATTCATCCAAACCGGGAAAAAGGTGCCGGGCGAGCCACATTCTTCCTACCATGAATTTCTGTTTAAATTAGCGCATGTAAAAGACCGCATGTTCACTCTGAGTGGTAAAGCGCTAGCAGAGCAAAGACACGCATTCCTGGTCGCATTTTACAAACAATTAAAAAGCGAAGTACGTGGCGAAAGTTAAAGTAGCGCTCTCACCTGCACAAAATGCGATCTGCCAACCACCCATCTTAAAGAAAAACAAGAACAACCTCCCTATGGTAGAATTGAACATCTGGATGGCTGGTTTTTAGTTACACTATTTCAAATGAAACATTAGTTGAGCATTTATATTCGCTCACAGCGTCATTTCATTACTTGCAACAAAAAATCTGACACTTTTAGCCTGACAAATTCAACCTGATCAATATGACACACCTTGCTGTAATCATAATCAACCACCATCATGGTGAAATGATAAGAAAAACGCTGAAGTCGCTATCCTGCTCTTCTCTTAATGGGTCATGTGAGATTTTTGTTATCAATAATATGCAGGATCATGTCACAAAAAAATGGCTCATGGAAACGCATCCAAATATCCAGTTAACTGAAAATCTTGTTCCCAGGGGGTTTGGCAGCAATGTTAATAAGATCATTAAGGAAAACCCGAATTTTGATTATTTTTTATTGATGAATCCAGATGTCATCTGTCTACCAGGGATGATTGAGCAATTGTTATCCGCCATGGAAAAAGACAGACAGATAGGCGCTGCAGGCCCAAAACTTTTAAATTTTGATGGTTCCATTCAACCCTCCCGAAGGCGGTTTGCGACTTTTTCTGTGCTGATCGTCCGTGCACTGCATCTGGATAAAATTTTCAAGAACTTGACTGTGATTAATAATTATATGATGAACGATTACAAGTTTGATCATATCAATGAAGTAGACTGGATCACCGGTGCTGTGATGATTCTGCGTAAGGCAACCCTGGATCAGGTCGGACTGTTGGACGAGCGGTTTTTTTTGTACTTTGAGGATGAGGATTTGTGTTGCCGGATCTGGCGCCATGGCTGGAAAGTATGCTACATCAGCAGTGCAGAAGCTTATCATGCCCATATTGCTGAAGGCAGAAACAAAATATTAAGCAAAGCCAACTTTCACCACATACTAAGCGCATTTAAGTTTTTTATTAAATACCGTGGAAAAATATCCCGTTGTTAAAAAAGTTAATTTCCACATTAAATATCTTACTAACCTTTGAAATATGAAAAAAAAACGTAACCACAAGATTAAAATTGCACTTCTTGAAAACCGCAACCAGGTCATTTATATCCTGTTAATCCTCCTTGATATCATCACGATTAGCAGTGCTGTTCTCTTTTCAGCAGGCTTACGCATTCTCCTCCAGCCCCTGCTAGGCGGCCTTGTTAATTGGCCGTTACTTCTCAACGGATTGATCTTTTTTGTCATCTTTAATGTCTTCTTTGCATGGTTGAACGGCCTCTATCCCGGGTTTGGACTCGCCGCTGTTCATGAAATGCAAAAAATTCTGTATGTGGTCACCCTGGCATCCATATTCCTGGGGGTATATCTCTTCTTGCAACAATTAGGGTTGGCATATTCCCGTATTATTTTTGTGCTCACCTGGTTCATGTCAACGCTATTCATGATGCTGGGCCGCTTTGCATTGCGGAACCGGTTCTCTCGCTTTAATTGGTGGGGAATTCCAATGGTGATCGTTGGCTCTCGTGGAAATTCAGCACCGATCATTGAAAAATTAATTCAGCCCCGCCGTTTGGGGTTTCGCCCTGCTTTTTATTACGACCCAACCTTTCAATCATCCGAACCAATCCATGGCGTTGAAGCCATTAAAGACAAGGAGTCATTAAAAAAACTAGCCCTGGAAACTGGCATTCAGCATATAATGCTCACGGACCCCTTTGACAACCTACTCTCCTTTAACTTTCATTGGATGCGGGACGTTTTTCCAAACATACTGTTCGTTCTCAATACAGCACCCTTTGGTTCCCTTTGGGTTCGTCCTATCGATCTCCATGGAACATTAGCCATTGAAACAAATTACCATCTGCTCAATAAAAGAGAAACGATCATCAAACGTGTTTTGGATATGTTCCTCACGCTTTTGTTGTTATTGGTAAGCTGGCCAATTTTCCTCTTCCTGGCGATCCTGGTGCGCCTGGATTCTAGGGGCAGGATCCTGTACACCCAGAAACGATTGGGACAGAACGGATCTCAGTTTGACAGCTATAAATTTAGAACGATGTTTGAGAACGCCGATGAAAAACTTCAAGAAGTGCTGGAAAATGACCCTAAAGCAAAACAGGAATATCAAACATATCATAAATTAAGCAATGACCCGCGAGTAACTCGTTTGGGAAAATTCCTGCGGAGATACAGCCTGGATGAATTACCGCAACTGATCAACGTGCTCAAAGGGGATATGAACCTGATCGGCCCCCGCAGCTACCTGCCGATGGAACTGCCTGTCATGGGTGAATTTGCCAACATCATTTTAAAAGTCAAACCAGGAATCACTGGCTGGTGGCAGGTGATGGGCCGGAATGCAACTTCTTTCAAACATCGGCTACAACTGGATGAATACTATATCAGCAACTGGTCTATCTGGCTTGATATTTATATCATGATCAAAACAGCCTGGGTATTAATTAAAGGTGAGGGACTGTAACCCATATTCTTCCCAGTACATTGACGCATTGAAAATAAGGTAAAATTTTGCCAGTATCAAGAATTAGTCATTACTGCTGTTTCAATGAAGGACGTTAATTTTGAGATTTAATACCATATGTGTAATCGGGATGGGTTATATCGGGTTGCCAACCGCCAGCATCTTTGCCAGCAATGGCGTCCAGGTAACCGGCATAGACATAAACCCGGATATAATCGAAGGCTTGCAAGCCGGGAAAATACACATCTTTGAGCCAGGTTTGCGCGGACTCGTGCTGGATGCGGTGAACAGTGGCAGACTGAAGATATCCAGTGAGGTCAACCCCGCAGATGCGTTTATCATTGCAGTGCCCACGCCTTTCTATGAAAACAAAAACGCTGATTTGCGCGCTGTCGTTCAGGCAAGCGAGTCAATCCTTCCTCACCTGCAGCCAGGCAATCTGGTGATCCTGGAATCTACATCTCCGCCCCGGACGACCATCGATATCGTCAGCCCCATCCTTGAAAAAAGCGGACTCAAAGCAGGCGATGATTTCTTGCTAGCGTATTCTCCCGAGAGGGTGCTGCCAGGCCGAATCTTACGTGAACTGGTAGAGAACCCGCGGGTGATCGGTGGGGTTGATCTCCGTTCTGCAGAAGCAGGGCGTGATCTTTATCGTCAATTTGTCAAGGGAGACATTATCCTGACCGATGCCACCACGGCCGAGATGGTCAAATTGATGGAAAACACATCTCGCGACATCAACATTGCCATTGCCAATGAGTTTTCTCGCCTGGCAGAAGCCTTCGATGTGGATATCTGGGAAGCTATCAATATCGCAAACCTGCATCCCCGGGTTGACATCCTTCGTCCGGGGGTAGGTGTCGGTGGGCATTGCATCAGTGTTGATCCGTGGTTTCTGGTAGAGGCCGCCCCGGATGCCGCGCAGCTGATCAAAACGGCTCGTCTGGTCAATGACGGGCAACCCGCGTTTGTGGCTGAAAAGATAAATCAGATTTCTGGCGGTCTCCGTGGCAAGCAAATCGCTTTTTTGGGCCTGACATTCAAACCCAATGTGGATGATCTACGCGAAAGCCCGGCTGTCGAGCTGGCGCATCATTTACGACATTCTGGCGCGAGAGTCACTGCTTATGAGCCTTTCAATAAAGACCGGCAATTGCCAGGGATTAATCTCACGGACACCCTGGAAGCCGCCTTGAAAAATGCCCATTTAATTGTCCTAGGGGTAGCACACAACCAGTTCAAAGACCTTGACCCAATCAAGATCCGCCAGATGACAGATGCAGTTCAGGTATACGACTCGGTCAGGGCCTGGGACAAAGCAGCCTGGGAGGGTGCCGGGTTTGCATTTTTTGGATTGGCAAGAAAATATTGATTTCACAATAAGGCTTTACAAAAGCCAATCTCATGAAAGCTAACCCTTTAAAATAATAAACTTGGCACTTACTCAACACTCAATTTGTCGACGATAAAGAAACGGACCCATAATCCAAAATAACTTAAACAAGCTTTGAGGAAGCCTAAGAAAGGAACAGGAGGAAACTATACTCGGCGCAATGATCGGTGATATCGTGGGGTCTGTCTACGAATGGGACAATATCAAAACCACGGATTTTATGCTTTTTAAACAAGGCTGCAAATTTACGGATGATACTGTGCTGACGGCTGCAACGGCTAAAGCGCTGATGACCAGCACACCTTATGCAGAAGTCTACCAGGACTTCGCCAGGCGGTATCCAGGTCGGGGGTATGGGGGGTATTTCAATCAGTGGATACACCAGGACAATCCACAGCCATATAACAGTTGGGGGAACGGTTCGGCCATGCGGGTCAGTCCGGTAGGCTTTGCGTTTAACAGCATCGAGGACGTGTTGACTGAGGCTGAACGCAGCGCGGCTGTCACTCATAATCACCCGGAAGGCATTAAAGGCGCGCAATCAACGGCCTTGGCCATCCTCCTGGCAAAGCAGGGGGCGTCAAAGGACAGAATTCGGGATGAAATCAGCAACCGCTTTAACTATGAACTGTCTCGAACCCTGGATGAGATCCGCCCAAACTATGTCTTTAACGAATCTTGCCAGGGCACTGTCCCAGAGGCAATCAGTGCTTTCCTTGAATCGGAGGATTTCGAAGATGCCATTCGAAAAGCCATCTCATTGGGGGGTGACAGCGATACGCTTGCGTGTATCACTGGTGGAATTGCGGAAGCTTTTTATGGTGGCGTGCCTGAAAAAATTGCGGCAGAAGCTCGTCTTTATCTCCCGGATGAATTCTTAAACATCATCGAAGACTTTCAATCCTGGGTGTAGGACAGGGAGACGAATAACCTATTCATTGCGTGGCACAGGCAATACATGGGTCAAAAGCGCGCACAACGCGTCCAACAGCTTTCTCTAATTCCAGGTCAATTCCTGCAGGGGTTATATACCGTTCTCCAGCGACCTTTAATGCCCTTTCAATCGCCAGCATATTGTGGACTGTGGGGATGATGAACTCAACATCTTCGATCAAACCATCCTTGACCTTATAATGGTGAATCAAGGGGCCACGCGGCGCTTCCACCAGGCCGTAACCTTCACCATCATGGGGTGTGTAGGGGATGGCTGTATCCTCGTAGTCCAGGTCTTTTGAGAGCAATTCAATAGCCCGCTCAAAGGCATACACCAATTCGATACCCCGGCATAGGTCAAACAACAGGATTGGATGGGCTGGCTTTCCAAAGGTATGGGTTAATTTCTGTAAGTATTCATCTGCCAGGGGTGTCCCCATGGAAAGGGCCAGGTTGACCCGTGCCAGGCTGTTCGCCCGCATCACCTGCCCCTGATAACTGGATTGACCGGCATAACTGTATTCTGTTTCATCATATTCCAGGTATGACCGGAAGAGCCTTGGCGGAAAGCTGGCGCGTTCTGTGCCATCTGGTCCCAGCACGCGGATTTCATCGCTATTAAACGATGGATGACTGCGACCTGTTGAGGCAATATAAAAGGCTGGCTGATCGTCGCCCCAAGTGCCGATCCGTTCCTTCATGGAAATTGACATATCCCAATAGGTATCAAAGAGGTGGCATGCGACGGGCAGCATTTCATCCAATGCCTTTAGCATCCCATCAGCAGCCTCACGCTTGATCCCACTGGTCACACCACCAATGACAGCTTTTATGGGGTGGATGAATTGCCCGCCAGCCAGGGTGATCAGATCCGTCCCGATCTGGCGGATTTTCAAGGAACGCTGCGCCAGGCTGAGCTGCTGTTCGGCGTTTGCTTCATCTTGATCCATATGAAAGAGGCTGCTGGCGCCCACCCGGTCAGGCATGGTAAAGATAAACAGGGAGGTGGCCTGGTTTTGGATGAGCTGTCCGAGCAGAAGCACTTCCCGAATCTTCGAGGCAAGCTCGGGCGGCGTGACCTGATATACATCTTCAAGCGCTTTTACAGAAGCCACATGATGCGCAGTCGAACACACCCCACAAATGCGCGGCACGATCACCGGCATTTGCTCGGCAGGTGTGCCAATCATAAAAAAACGGAAACCGCGCAGTTCAATTGCCTGGAATTGGGCGGTTTTCACCTGTCCGTCCAATACCTCCATTTCGACACGGGCATGACCTTCGATTCTGCTTAGCGGAAACCTGAGTGTTGTCATCTTAAAGCACCTTTTCTTTCAGTCGGGGTGGACGGCCGCCATCCAGATAGTCAGCAAATTGGAACAGGAACAAAGACAGCTGTGGTGAGTGGAGTGCGCGGTTTATTTCATCCGGCGGGATATCCGTCAGCCTCTCAAATACTTTTTGGACTCGGTCAAACCAGACCTGGGATTCCTTTTCAATGTACGCATTGGAAGGTCCCCGGCACCCAACACAGGGATGGCCCGGAATCGTACAAATGGCCCGGCATCCCCCCCGGGTGGAAGAACCGACACATAAATACCCCTGGTTAATCAGACAAATGTCTGGGGTGACCTCCCCCTGCTGAAATCCCAGTAAGTGCTTGGGGCGCATTTCCTTTAACTTCTCCCGTCCGCATTCGACACAAACCGTACTGCCGGCCTGGTAATCCTGCGGCCCTGATAAGGCTGCCATAAAGAGCTCAGGTGTGGGCGGGCAGCCTGGCAGGTACAGGTCAACGTCCACAAAGGCATCCACCGGATGGCTCTTGGGTAGCAAATGCGGCAGGTGATGGCGGTTGTCTTGGGCCGTGAACATGGCACGTACCTCGTCTCGATCACCCAGGTTTGCCACCCCGCCGGAGATGGCACAGGTGCCTACGGCAATCACCTGATCGACCAGCTCAGTCGACCGCCGCAGGTTATACACATCCTCATCATTCCGAACACCCCCGCTGACCAGCAAGATCTCCGTATCATCCGGTACGGTGTGCGTTGAAACGACCAGGGGCATGTAGACCAACTGGTATTTATCCACCCATTCGCTGGCATTGATCAAGGAAACCTCACAACCTGCACAACCTGAAAGCTGCAGTACGGCAAAGCTGGGAAGCGTTTTTTTCTCGGACATAACCGAATTGTCCTTTCCAGAATGGGACAGTTATCCACATTTATCCACAACTGTGGACAATAAAGGGCAAGGAAAATAAGAGCGTGTCCTTATTTTACTGCAAAACCTCACAGGCAGACTTGAGCAGGCACCCACCGACCCGCAGGGGTACAAGACTGGGTTGAGGTATGCTACAATGAAGCGTTGAAAAACAGCCAACACCAAGAAAAGGACTCAATGAAACCAACCCTGAATTTCTTGAAAGAAATCGCTTCTGTAGCAGGGGATATCATTCAACAGTATGTGGGTGATGACCTGAATATCGAACATAAAGGCCGCACAGACCTGGTGACCATCGCAGATCATGACTCAGAGGCCTACCTGATCGACGCGATCCATGCCGCCTTTCCAGACCATGCCATCATCGCTGAAGAGTCAGGTGGCAAAGAAGGTCAGGCGGATCATCAATGGTATCTTGACCCCCTGGATGGCACGCTGAACTATGCCCACGGCCTGCCGATCTACTGTGTTTCAATCGGCTATGCCTTTAAAGGTCAGATGACCCTGGGGGTGATCTACGACCCCACCCGGGAGCATTATTTTTGTGCCCAGCGCGGACAGGGCGCCACATTAAACGGCAAACCCATTCACGTCTCTGGTTATTCCAACCTGATCGATTGCCTGCTTGTCACCGGTTTCCCCAATGACGTATGGGACACACCAGAGGATAACACCGCCAATTTCTTCCAATTCACCAGGCGAGCACAAAGCGTCAGACGCTTGGGATCGGCAGCATTGGATATTGCCTATGTTGCTGCCGGCTGGTTGGATGGCTTTTGGGAGGTAGAAATCTTCCAATGGGACATTGCTGCGGGCGGCCTACTGGTTCAGGAATCGGGTGGTGTCGTAACCGATACCTTTGGAAACCCGGATTATATGAAAAAACCGGTCTCCATCCTGTGCGCAAACGCGGCCATCCATGCCCAAATGCTGGAAGTTTTGGCCGAAGTCCGGGAACGTAACTGGGCAGAAAAGTAAAGGGTGATGGGGAGTGGGCGTTGGGTGGTGGGTATTGGGTATCGGGTACCGGGAATTGGGATTTATCGGTCAGGTGAGTTGGAGCAAGACCAACCCACCAAAACAGGCCGCCTGGCTTAACAGATTCGAGCAATCAGACATAAGGCAAACAATTATGGGTGGGTTCAATAGAGGAACACACGCGAAAAAAACTGAAAACACAGAAAAAGATCACTTGTATAAACGATCATAAGCTTGAAAGCATAAAACAATACTTACCCAACTTGACATGACACGATCTGATCATATATCATTTAGATAAGAAGGGTCGTCCATACTAGTTTTGTGAGGTTATTCAAGCAGGTCTGTGCTTGTTCTGGAAGAAGTTTCGATAGACTACGTTATTTTGATAAAAATAGGAGCATGATGAACACAAACCAGAACCTGAAGCGGTTATTTGTGATTATGGTGACTATGCTATTGTTTATGGCCTGCTGGGCGACATCTATCCAAAAATTGCCAGCAGAGGAAGGTGCCAGTTCCTACGGTGCGCTGGACATGGCTGGCAATGTGTGGGAGTGGGTGGCAGACTGGTATGGTGCCGACTATTACACAATTTTGTCCGATGAGAACCCAACCGGGCCAGACTCAGGCGATTATCGTGTTGTGCGCGGCGGTTCGTGGTTCAATGGTGTTTGGTTTCTGCGGGTTTCAGCCCGGGATAAATTCAATCCAGAATTCTCGTACTATTACCCTGGATTTCGCTGTCTGCATCCGACTGACTCTTGAAATTATTAAGGGGCTGACAAAAAATCTTTCATAACTTAAGTTTGGCATAAAACAAACTCATTTCCAGGTGGTGCACTTGCTCTGCATCTGGCCAGGCTTTGCGTGCCAATTGCCAGTCAAAGCAGTTGGACTACCCTTTTTGCTTCTTAGAACATGTTGGGTATTGGGAGCTGGATCTTAGCCACAAAATGACGCGTATTGATATATTTGATGAATTAGGTTGTCATGCTGCTGGTTTTCATCAAGACTTTTTGATCGTTGACAGCTCAAAGGGAAGGTACAGGGGGCAAAAGCTAACCAGGCTGGTGAGCAAGAAAACGATCGCAAACACACCCAGGATGACCGCCAGGGTGCCAGAAATCACATTTGTGAAATAAAGCACTGCCACCAGACCACACCCCCTTTCTTACGGAGAAAGACTGCCTGAGTAGTTACCCATTTTTTTCTTTTTTAGATGCCGTTTTCTATTATTGGTTACACTGAGAATCAGCCGGCGGGACTTATAAATATGTTGAGAGGGATTCCAGCCTTCAAACTTCATGGGAACAAATGGGATAGGTTCTTCGTCTAAGTTCTGGAAGAAAAATAGAAAATTGGAGGAGTCATGAAAAAACCAATCACGTTTATCCTGATTTTAACAACCCTGCTTGCTGCTGCATGCAGTACCCTGCCTGAGCCTGATGATATCGATGCACCAGGGGATCAAGTCGTTTTGATCAAAGCCGAACTGGCGCGGGAAACCAATCCTGATGCAACCATGGATCAGATTCAAGCCCTGGCAGATGACAATACCGCCTTTGCGCTCTCCTTTTATGACCAGGTTCGGACGGGGGATGAAAACCTCATCTTCTCACCCATCAGTCTTTCACTAGCGCTCAGCATGACGCTGACAGGGGCAGAGACCAGTACCCTTGAAGCGATGCGTTCTGCCTTGCAGCTATCGCTGGCTGAGGATGCGGTTCATCCCGCTTTCAACGCACTCCTGCTCGCCATAGAGGAATCACAGAAAGACCTGCCGGATGAGATAGAAGGCAGTAAATTCCAGTTAAATATTGCCAACTCGATCTGGGGCCAGGTTGACTTCCCCTTCAAACAACCCTTTATCGATACGCTTGCTTTCCACTATGGCGCAGGCATCCATACGCTTGATTTTGCCGGTGCACCAGAACCCTCGCGAGAGGTGATCAATGCCTGGGTGGAAGATGAAACCGAGGGAAAAATCCAGGATCTGCTGCCGCAAGGCAGCATCGACAGCCTGACCCGGCTGGTGTTGGCCAACGCGATCTACTTTAATGGTTCCTGGCGGTTTCCCTTTCCGCGTGGGGGCACCAAAGATGCGCCTTTCACCACGATTGATGGCGAAGAAATGATGGTGGAGATGATGCGGCTGTCAGAAAAACGTCTCTTGTATCATCAAGGTGACGATTTCCAGGCGGTACAGCTGCCTTACATCAGCCCGGATTTTGCGATGACGATCATCCTGCCAGATGATGGGGACTTTCTGAAGGTTGAAGATGACCTGACCCCTGAGATGATCCAGGCTCTGCATGCCAATTTCCAGTCAGAATTAATGCACCTGCAAATGCCGAAATTTGATTTCGAGACGACAATCGGCGCTAAAGAGGTCCTGATGGATCTGGGGATGGCAGAAGCATTTGACCCGGCCTTATCGGACTTCACTGGCATGGCGGATGTGGAAGATTTGTACATAAGTGATGTGCTCCACAAAGCCACCATCAACGTGGATGAGGTCGGTACGGAGGCTGCCGCCGCAACCGCTGTCATTGTTGCAGAGACATCAGCACCCATTGACGAGCCCATCTCGATGGTGGTTGACCGCCCCTTCTTGTTTTTGATCCGGCACACACCGACCGGCACCATTTTATTCATGGGAAGTGTCATGCAGCCGTGATAAGTGTCTGATACTGACAGCCAAAGGGATGCTATCGTTTATTCAGCGGTAGGGTGGGTTGGCGGAAAATCAGAATGCCTATAAACTCGTGCCAACGATCTCAAACGACTCATTAAACGCCAACCCATCATCCTGTGAGATTGATATAGCCTAGACCCTCTCACTTATATTCTCTGGAGTACAACGGAACCCCCACCCTCTGTTCGTGGGGGCACCCCTGAAGTAGGAGATATATTCCTCCCTTCTCCCGCTGGGAGAAGGGTCGGGGATGAGGGGTGTTCACATCCACTTTTAAAAGTAAAAATAGTCCCCTGATTTTGCGATCGTCTAAATTTAAATCCCAATTCATGCCTGCCAATGGATAAAACTTTGATAGAATTAAGGTGCTGTCCGGGAGGTGCTCCCTTGCAGGACTCTTTTCAACCCAAACACAAACCCAGGTCACCCTTTCAAGGCTTTTTGCCATTTTTCTGGCTGGCTCTGGCTGGCATTGGCGGTATTCTTTTTGCTGACTGGGTGGGCCTGCCGGTATGGCTGTGGGCAGCGGGGGCCTTTGCCAGTACACTGACCCTCATCCTTGCCTGGCGCCTGCCAAAATCACTGACCCTGACCCACCAGCTGAGAAAATGGATACAGTATGAAAGGCGGTTGAACTGGGCTCTCCTGGCAGGCGTTTTCTTTTTAGGCGCCTGGCGATACAGTGTCATCCAACCCATGATGACACATCACGATGTTGCTTTTTATAATGACAGGGGCATTGTTCAGGTTATTGGCACTGTCATTCGCCCGCCTGATTATCGCGATCAGCATACCAACCTGGTGATCCAGGTGGAGTCATTACACCTCTTTTCTGATGAGCAAGTTCCAAAAACAGACCAGAACGTGTCGGGAAGGATCCTGCTTCAAATGCCGCCTGGTAGCGACTGGGAATATGGCTACCGCTTACAAGTCACCGGCTTATTACAGGCGCCGGTGGAGGGAGGGGATTTTTCATACCAATTGTTTCTGGCCCGCAAGGGCATTCACAGCATGATAACCTATTCACGACTGGATTGGGTTGAATTTGACCAGGGCAACCCCTTGATGACATTCATTTTTAGTTTACGCACCAGGGCATATCATACGCTTCAATATTTATTCCCATCACCAGAGTCCGACTTGCTGGCCGGGATATTACTGGGCCGCGACCAGGGTCTGTCGCCTGAATTACAGGAAGCCTTTCGCCGCACTGGCACAACCCATATCATCGCCATTTCAGGCTTCAACATTGCCATCCTTGCCGGCCTCTTTTCTGGAATTTCCACACGACTGCTGGGGCGCAGGTGGGGCTCATTGGTTGCCATTACTGCTGTCACATATTACTCGATCCTCGTTGGTGGGGATGCTGCCGTCGTCCGTGCAGCCATTATGGGTTCTCTGGGTGTCATGGGTGGGATGTTTGGCCGTCGACAAAATGGATTGAACAGCCTGGGGCTGGCTGCGCTGGTCATGGCCGCCTTAAACCCGCATATACCCTGGGATGTCAGCTTCCAGTTGTCCCTTGGGGCAACCCTCGGGCTTGTTCTATACGCCCAACCCCTTGAAGAACGGTTTATCCAACTCGCTATGCGTAGGATGTCTGAGGAACAAGCCCAAAACCTGGTAGGTCCTGCCAGTGAGTTCTTATTGTTTACCCTGGCTGCACAGGTGATGACCCTGCCCATCATGGCCTATCATTTTGGCGGGATTTCATGGCTGGCGCTTTTGGCCAATCCATTTATTTTGCCACCCCAGTCGTTAGTCATCATTCTGGGCGGACTGGCCATGCTGGCCGGGATGGCTTTGCCAGGTCTGGGAAGGATAATGGCTATCATTGCACTGCCCCCGGTCAGTTACACCATCCACATGGTAAATTGGTTTGGACGACTGCCCGTGGCCGATATCATCCTGCCAAATTTTCATTTCCTGTGGCTTGTTATCTTTTATGGTCTGTTATTTATGTTCACATTGATGCCACGTGATCAATTAAATACATTGAGTGCCCTGGTCTTTTCGTTTCAAACAGGCTTAATGATCATGGCTGGTGCAATCATATTCCTGTGGCGGGGGGTGCTCACCGCACCAGACGGGCATTTACACCTGACACTGCTGGATTCACAAGGGACTGTCCTGATTCAAACACCTGCTGGCAATTCCGTTCTGGTTGGTGGTGGCGCAAGGCCTTCCGCGCTTAATCAAGCGCTGGGCCAACTGCTGCCAGCCAGGAATCGTCAATTAGATGCCGTTATCATCGGGAGCACGTCTCGCGATGACCTTACCGGTCTGATCGGCGTGGTAAAGAAATTCCCGTTTGAGATGGCGCTTTGGGGCGTGGATCCGAACACAAACCAATCCACCATTGCATTGTATTCTTTACTGGCTCAAAAAGGTGTGCCAATCACCTGGATGGAATCCGGTCAGAGTTTACACCTGGGAGACGGGCTTACTTTAGAAATACTGTGGACCGGGCCGCGCGGCGCCCTCATCTGGCTTGAATGGGAACAGTTCAATGCGCTGATACCCACAGGTAAAGTGCGGGATGCCTGGCAAAACCCACCCAAACCACCACTTATTTTATTTTTACCCAGAGACTTGAAAGCCGTTGATTGCCCTCTGGAACAGATCAATTTATGGGCGCCAGCAGTTATTTTACTACCCGTGGACGAAGTTGACCTGCCTTTAATCGGAGAACATGATTTGTTCACCCTCCTGGCAGGATACCCGTTGGTCAAATCCTTTGAACATGGCTGGGTTCGTATCACTACCGACGGTGACCATGTATGGGTTCATGGTGGAAAGTAAGCTGGCATATACCATTAAACACCCACCTAAAACAAGGCCTAGCGAAACCCTTCAGTCAGCCATATCTAAAAACAAACTGCTAAGGATTGGTATACTTATCCTTACCATTCAAAGGAGGCTGCATTGTCGTTCCCAGCTTTACCGGAGCATTATATGATCAACAGGGAGGTCGTCCAGGCTCAGCAAATGGGCGCGCCACTGGTCGCTTTAGAATCAGCTGTCATTACCCACGGCTTGCCCGCACCGGATAACCTGAACCTGGCGCGGGATATGGAGGCCGTCGTGCGCGCCCACAGTGCCATGCCTGCCACGATTGCCCTTCTGGATGGGAAAATCCACATTGGCCTGGCAGGTTCCCAGTTGGAAGCCCTAGCCAGGGGAGAGAACAGCCGAAAAATCAGTCTGCGAGATTTTGGCATCGCCCTCTCAAAAGGCATGAATGGCGGAACAACGGTAGCAGCCACCTTGTTTGTGGCTTCTAAAGCAGGCATCCGCGTCTTTGCCACCGGCGGCATCGGCGGGGTGCACCGGGGTGCGCCCTTCGACATCTCAGCCGATCTACCTCAGCTCGGCAAATCGCCTGTGCTGGTCGTGTGCGCCGGTGCCAAGGCCATCCTCGACCTGCCAGCCACCCGCGAATATCTGGAGACCCTGGGGGTCCCGGTGATCGGTTACCAGACGGATGAATTCCCGGCCTTTTATTCTCAAAACAGCGGCTTGGCAGTAGATGCACGCGCAGAAACCCCACAAGAGGTTGCTCGGATGGCCGTGTATGCCTGGGAGGCAGGGCTGCCTTCTGCCGTATTGCTGGTGGTTTCCCCGCCAGCGGAATCAGCCATGCCTTACGACCGGGTTAACGCTACCATCGAACAAGCCCTGGATGAAGCAGTAAGGTCGAAGATCCAGGGGAGCAAAACAACACCGTTTCTATTGACGCGAGTCAGTGAATTAACTGGGGGCGACAGCAAGAAAGCGAATTTGGCCTTGTTAAAAAACAACGCCCGTGTGGCTGCCCAGGTGGCGGTGGCCATGGCCCAACTCGATAAACCCCGTTATTTTTGACCTGTGTCTTAGCTAATCTTCAACTGGGATAGGAGTCGGCGTGAGGGTTGGCCAGCGGGTATCCGTTGGTCGGGGTGTTCTGGTGCTGGTTGGGGTCAATGAGGGTGTCGGCGTTAAGGTCACCGTTGGTGTATGTGTCGGGGTCAGTGTGGGGGTACTGGTAACTGTGAAAGTGGGTGTTGGCGGATCGCCAATCACGGTAAAAAAGCCCGACACTTTCCATTCTGTACCCACAAATAATTGCACTTCATATAAACCGGCCCGCCACTGATCAATGGGTGGCTCCCAACTTGTAAAACCATACCCCCCTGTTCCAAATTCCCATACTCTCGTTTGGTAGTGAACCAGCTCATCTTCCCAGTACCACAGCGCACTCCATTGGGAACCAAGCTTCATTAGATTGTAACTGAATGTGCCAAAAACTTGACCAACCGGGTTTGTAAATTCTTCGGCCGGATCAATGGGCTGCCAGTCCTCATCAATACGCTGTGAAAATAGGATGGGGCTGAACACGGTGTCAGGGTCTGGTACGATCTCGGATTCAAATTCATCTTCGATCTCTCCCGGCATGCTGGGCGTGCTAGTGACCGATGGGGTCTCGGTGATTGTTGGTGCACTGGTAAAAACCAGCGTATCGGTAAAAATCGGCGTCAGGGTGATCGTGGTCGTTTGGGTGACTGTAGGTGAAGGCGAATAAACCTGGTAGATAACCGGTTCAGAATAAATTAAAAGAACCCAGGCCACAGGAACCAGGATAACCGCGATCAAGATCATCCGCCAACCTCGCACCATGCGGTCGTGTTTTTTACGGTAAAAAGGGATACGCCGACTCGTTAACAGGTTTTTAAGTCCAAAGATGAGGGTTAAAATCGCCACAAACCCTATGATAATGGTTGCCGTGAGAACGGTGGCATGAACATCAATTTCAAACATAATAAAGCTTCCCGATAAACATATCGAATTATAGCGTATTTTATTCCTTATCAGTGGTAGAAGTAAGGAGTCCCTCATGGGAAGCATGCTCATATTTTCGGAATTTTATTAATAATGATGGCCCCCTGCCACAGCAGCCTGTTTTATGTGAACTCATTCAGAGGAAATAGATACACCAGATCGAGCTGTGTAGAATGCCCCCATTCTATCCTGGATGTCGCCTCGATGAACAACCATTGTGTGATATCGTTGCCCCCCCTGGTTCACTCTTTTGACTGCAGCCACATAAATTGAACGGGGGCCAACATCAAACCCGGTTCCGTTTTAACAATTTGCCCCGTTACCAGGTCGACCAAACGTTCTTCTAATCCGAGCAGTCGCTTAGAATTACTTGATAAGGCCTGAGCATTATCGCTGAAATTATTAAGAAAAACAACCCGCTGACCTTCCATTTGACGGGTATAGCCAAAAACATGCGGATTTCCAGAATCGAGAAAGCGGGGCATAACACCACCTAGTATCGGGGTTGCTTTTCGCAAGCGAATTAACGCCTTCATGCCCTGAAAAATCCGCCCGGGGATTGTACCCGAATCCTCTCGGTTCGCATAAGCTTCTTCATCCACAGGGGGGCGATGCACCCATCGGCTGTCATCCGCCTTGGCCGCATCTTGCTGATAGGTATAATCGTTGAGCATCCCAACCTCATCACCCAGATAGATCAAAGGGATGCCGCCAATAGTAAAAATTATGTTATGGATCAGCAAAATTCGTCGGATGGCCAGCGCAACTTCTGTTTCAGTCTCTTCATAAATTGCCTTCTCAAGACCTGCCAGTGATGCGCATGTACCCGAAATGCGGGCATCCATGGTTTTGGGGTTTTCCTGAAAGGTTAAGCCCCGGGCAAAACTTCCCTCAAACCGCCCGGAATAAAAGGCGTTCAAGAATTGCCGATGGTCAAAAGCGTTAATCCCTATTACAGCAGCGTCTTCATCAGAAAAGGTCCATCCAATGTCATCATGACAGCGGACATAATTTATCCATGTACACCCATTGGGGACTTGAAAACGATTTGATAAGGAATAGTGGAGCAGGCCCACCTCACGGGTGGCGAGGGTATTCCACAATAGGGCCATCAACAGGGGATTATAAGAAAGCTGGCACTCATCTGGGCGGATATATTTCGCGACCGCATCCGGATGAACAATCGCCTCCGATTTGAATAGTAAAGCTGGCGCAGAAATCCGGGCAATCATGTTATAGGCTTGAATGATCTCGTGGGCTTGCGGCAAATTCTCACAATCCGTCCCCAATTCCTTCCAGATGAACGCCACCGCATCCAACCGCAATACCTCCACCCCCTGGTTGGCCAAAAACAGCATCTCTGAAGCCATTTGATTAAATACTTCCGGGTTGGCGTAATTGAGATCCCACTGATTGGAATGAAATGTTGTCCAAACCCATTTCCCCATATCATGAGAATACGTAAAGGCTCCTGGGTGTTCATCGGGGAATATCTCTCGTAAATGCTTTTCATATGCGTCTGGCATAGTGCGGTCAGGGAACATCCGGTAATAGTCTTGAAATGTCTCCTCACCCGCGCGTGCTTTACGCGCCCATATATGTTCATTGCTGGTGTGGTTAAAAACAAAATCCAACACCAGACTGATCCCCTCCTGGCGCAGTTGATCTGTCAACTGCCGGAGTTCATCCATAATGCCTAAACCCGGGTCAACCTCCCGATAACTGCTGATGGCATACCCCCCATCGTTCTCACCCTGTGGCGAACGAAATAAGGGCATCAGGTGTAAATAGGTTAATCCCAGCTCTTTAAAATAAGGGATCTTCGCGCGGATACCCGCCAGGTCGGTGGCAAAGAGATCAACATAACACATCCCACCCAACATTTGATGCGATTGAAACCAGGCCGGGTTATTCTCCCGGGTCTCATCCAGTGTTTTCAACGACTTGGGTCGATCTACCCATGCCTGGGCCATTATTGTCAATAAAGATTCAAGGTGGAAGAAAAAATCATACTGATCACCATATAGGTTTACCAAGGATTTAAAAAGGGGTTCAAAATTCGCCTCCAGACGGTTGACAAAACACGACCATTGATGGGGATGACTATGTTGGTCCGTGGTAAGAGATGCCACCAAACGAGGCTTCAGTCGATCCAATGTTCTTCTGGCTTCCTGGTGAATTTTCATAAGCGCACTTTCAAATCCGGATTTACGCAACCCTCTGCAAGAAGTGTGTTTATGATCCTTTTGATATCTAAATAGGATATTCGTCGAGATAGGCTCATATCAATATGCTTAAAATTAACGGGACCAATAAAGGTGCTTTTACTCGGATATGGAACAACGAAAGGCTAAGTTGTCTTTCTCTCAATAATTTTTAGTGGCAAGCGTACATGTCTGAGCGGTCGTTCAGGATCGTTGAGCCGTGACAAAATAATTTCAACTGCCAACCGACCCGATTCATCCAAGGATTGCTGGATGGTGCTCAGGCCAACATAATCTGCCAGGTCAAGATCATCGAATCCCAGTACCGCCAGGTCTTCAGGAACCCTGAAACCCATCTGCCGCGCTTTATTGACCACACCTACAGCTTGAAGATCTGTGGCGGCAAAGATCGCCGATGGGGGATTTGAGAGTCTCAACATCGGTTCAATATTGGCTTCCGCGTCTTTTACTTCATATTGCGAGGTGCAGATATACTCTTCTGGCATGGATAACCCATGCTTTGCAAGCTTATTCACAAACCCATTTAAACGTAAGGTAATGGGTAAAATCGCATAAGCGCCTAGGTCGGTTGTATCTCCAATAAAACCTAGTCGTTGATGCCCTTTGCTGATCAGGTATTCAGCAGCCATTTCGCCGCCGGCCACATCATCGATTTCAACAGTATTCAGGTCCTGCCTGGGGTACTCAATCAAAACGGTTTCCAGATTATTCTGAAGAAGTTTTGCCGCAGACTCATCACTGACGCGCAGTGACAAAAGGATCAAACCTTCCAAATGTGCTGTTATTGGCAATGTAGAAAGGTAATGATTGAGGTGCTCGATTGAATCAACTGTATAAATGGTCAGCTCATAGCGAGTGGAAAGCAACCCCGCCGCGACGCCACGCAAACGCTGGACAAAGGCAGGCGCAGTAAAAAAAGGGGTTAATACACCTATGCGGGCAAAGTCTTTCATGGCGCGCGCCCGCGCCTCTGCCTTAGGGACAAATTGTAACCTGTCAATCGCTTCCTGGACTCTGTCTCGCGTGGCCTCGCTCACATTTGGGCTGGCATTGATCACCCGAGAGACTGTTGAAATACTAACACCGGCCGCTTTAGCGACATGGTAAATTGTGGGGGGGCGATTAAGTTTAGAAGTCATACCGAATTTCTATAAGAAAACAGTTCTGGAAATGCTTCCAAAAAAGGTGTTTCAACCCATATTAACATATATTTTCTTTTCTGTCAAATTATTTCACTGTTTAAATAATAATTTTGGTTGTAAACGATGCTAGCCCTCGCGTATAATTAACCTAACCAATTGATAAAAAAAACATCCTAGAAATTCGAAACGTGTAATCAAGGAGAATAAATGCAATACCGACATTTAGGAAAAGCAGGTGTGAAGCTCTCTGAGCTTTCGCTGGGCGCCTGGGTGACCTACGGTCACCAATTCGGCCTAGAACAGGCCAAACAAATTATGACCGCTGCCTTCGACACCGGGGTAAATTTCTTTGATAACGCCGAAGCCTATGCCAATGGCCAGGCAGAAGATATTATGGGTCAGGCGCTCAAAGAATTGGGCTGGCCGCGCAAAGATTATCTCGTCTCTACCAAGGTCTTTTGGGGCGGAGATGGCCCCAATGACAGGGGGCTATCTTATAAACACATTATTGAAGGCGTCAATAATGCCCTAAAACGTTTGCAGTTAGATTATGTCGACCTGGTTTTTGCGCACCGTCCCGACCCCGAAACACCTATCGAAGAGACCGTGTTCGCCTTCAACCAAGTCATTCGTGAGGGTAAAGCATTCTATTGGGGCACCTCAGAATGGTCTGCCGCGGCCATTATGCGCGCCACAGATTTTGCGCGTCGGAACAACCTGCGCCCGCCTTCAATGGAACAACCTCAATACAACTTGTTCGCTCGACAGCGTTTTGAAGAAGAATATGCCCCCCTCTATAAGGAACTCGGGTATGGTACAACCACTTATAGTCCGCTTTATACAGGCTTGCTGACGGGAAAATACAACGACGGTATCCCCGAAGGGAGTCGCGCCTCCTTAAAAGATTTTGGTTGGATGAAAGACCGCGTTCAAGATGAGCAGAAATTGGCCATAACCCGAAAACTGGCTGAAGTGGCAGAGGATCTTGGCATAACAATGGCCCAAATGTCGCTGGCCTGGATCCTGAAGAATCCTCATGTCAGCAGTGTGATCACAGGGGCCAGCAATGTGTCTCAAGTAGAAGAAAATATGAAAGCAGTGGCCATTAAAGAAAAACTGACCTCAGAAGAGATGGATAGAATTCAATCCATCATTAAAGACATCAAAGAATAACTGCTCATTCTCAGCAACAACGATTGTTAAGGCTGCTCCCTATTGGGTGGGCAGCCTTTTTGCATGGATACGGTCATCCTTGCTTGGCCTGTTTCTTTTATTACAACACAATTCAGGTTAGAATAAATAAGCGCTAATTTTAATAATTGGATAAAGGACAGATTATGTCACCCATCTTATATTTGCTCGACGGCCATGGCCTGGCATACAGGGCTTATTATGCCCTGACTGCCGGTGGAACCCGTGCAAGCGCCTTTCAAACCAGCAGTGGTGAACCAACGGCCGGTGTATATGGTTTTACAAGCATTCTCTTAAGAATTTTTGAACAAGAAAGCCCAGATTACCTGGCGGTGGTCTTTGATAAAGGCAAAACTTTTCGTCACGACCTCTATCAAGACTATAAAGGCACCCGGGCAAAGATGCCCGACGACCTCCGATCGCAGGTTGAACGAATGCGGGAGATTGTAGATGCCTTTAATATTCCACGGTTAGAGAAAGAGAATTTTGAAGCCGATGATGTCCTGGGTAGTGTGGCACGCTGGGCAGCAGAGGAAAAAGGGTTGGATGTGAAAATCATCACTGGCGATAAAGACCTTCTCCAGTTGGTCACAGACCGCGTGGTGGTCAACTTGGCTGGGTCCCGTCTGTCAGATGCCAAAGATCACACGCCCGAGGATGTCGAGAAGAAATTGGGCGTTCGGCCAGACAAGGTTGTAGACTTCAAAGCCCTGTGTGGTGATTCCTCAGATAACATCCCCGGTGTGAAGGGCATCGGTGAAAAAACAGCCGCAAAACTTTTAGAACAATTTGGATCGCTTGACGGAATCTACGACCATTTGGACCAAATCAGTGGTCGGGCAAAATCTGCCCTCGAGGAGAACAAAGAGGTGGCCTATCTCAGCCAAAAGCTCTCCCGGATTGTGACCGACCTGCAAATGGAACTCGATCTTGAACAGGCCCAGATTGAGCGGTTTAATCCTCAAGCTGTTGAAAACCTGTTCCGTGAACTTGAATTTAGATCATTGACAAACCAATTAAATGTCCTGGTAGGTAAAATGCACCCGCTTATGCCAGAGGGTGACCAGATGGATTTATTCAGCGTTGCCCCGGATTTTACAACTGCAACACACGGGGAAGATTCCATCCAAACCATTCTGGTCGACTCAACCGAGTCTCTAAACACACTAGTGAAAGACCTCAAATCTGCAACGAGGTTTGCTTTTGATACAGAAACCACCGCCACAGATCCTATCAGAGCAAAATTAGTGGGCATTTCTTTGGCCACCCGCCCTGATCAGGGATATTACATCCCTCTGGGCCATACATCCGGTCAACAGCTTTCTCTCGATGAGGTGTTTACCGCCCTGAAAGACCCAATGACAGACCGAAAAATCGAAAAATGTGGGCATAATCTCAAATACGATTTCCTGGTGCTAAAACGCGCCGGGATGACAGTGTCCCCTCTCACCTTCGATACGATGATCGCAGAGTGGCTAATCAACCCGTCTTCACGTAACCTGGGCTTAAAGAACCTTGCCTGGGTGCGCCTTGGCTATGAAATGACTCAAATTACAGCACTGATCGGGAAGGGACGCAATCAAAAAACAATGGACCAGGTTCCTATTGCAGATGCAGCTAGCTATGCCGTTGCTGACGCAGCCATATGCCTGCGATTGCTCCCCCAACTCGAAGAAGAGCTAAAGCATCAGGCTATGGAAAGCCTCTTCCAAACCATGGAGATGCCCCTGGTAACGGTCTTGGCCGCCATGGAAGAAGCCGGGATTATGCTTGACACCAATTTCTTTGACCGCTTCTCGCTTGAACTGGAAGAGAAGCTCGTCAATATGCAAACCAAAATTCACGAGTCGGCTGGGTTGACATTCAACCTGAACTCGACCCAACAACTTTCTGAAGTGTTGTTTGAAAAACTCAACCTTGAGCCGCCAGATCGCGCCCGGAAAACGGCGTCTGGCTTTTACTCGACGGCTGCCCCTGTGCTGGAAGCGATGCGGGGCCAACATCCGGTGATCGAATGGGTGCTTGAATACCGGGAGTTAGAAAAATTGCGGTCGACCTATGTCGATTCTTTACCCCAGCAGGTCAACCCGGAGACTGGCCGGGTGCATACCTCTTTTAACCAAACAGGCACTGTCACCGGCCGTATCGCGTCCTCTGACCCAAATCTTCAGAACATTCCCACCCGAACGGAGATTGGCCGGCGGGTGCGCAATGGATTCATTGCCCAACCCGGCTGGACGCTCTTGGCGGTGGACTATTCACAAATCGAGTTGCGAATCGTCGCTCACATGTCCCAGGACAAAGCCATGCTAGATGCCTTCCGAGGTGGGCAGGATATCCATGCAACAACAGCTGCGGCTGTTCACGGGATTAACCTATCAGAAGTCACCTCCCAAATGCGTCGACATGCCAAGGCGATCAATTTTGGCCTGATTTATGGCATGAGCGCCTATGGACTAACCAATGCAACAGACCTCACATTATCAGAAGCAGAGAGCTTCATCACCACCTATTTCGAAAAATTCCCGGGTGTTAAAAAGTACCTGGATGGCATCCGCAAGGAAGCTGCGGAACAGGGCTATGTAAAAACATTGCTCGGCCGCCGGCGCTACTTCCCGAACCTCAAGCAAGGCACAGGCCATGCCATGCGACAACGGGAAGAAAGAGAAGCAATTAATGCCCCCATCCAGGGTACCGCAGCGGATATTATTAAGATTGCCATGCAGCGATTACCAAAAGAAATTAAGCAAGCCGGTATAGGTGCAAAAATGCTGCTGCAAGTCCATGACGAGTTGATCTTTGAAGTACCGCAGGCAGAACTGGATGAAACCACCCAACTGGTGCGTCGCGTAATGGAAAATGCATACAAGCTGGATATCTCTCTGAGCACAGAAGCCAAATCAGGAGCGAGCTGGGGCGAGATGAAAAAGTTGTGAAATGGTCTTTTAGAGCAAGTCAGGGATGCGATAAAAATGCCGTTTAAACCTATACCACTAAATTTCCCCGTCCATAAAGCTTTTCCCGGATATGGAGCACCTGGCGGCGCAGTCGTTCATCCGTCTCCATCAGGTCAGTGACCTTTGCACAGCCGTAGATGACAGTCGTATGATCACGGCCACCGATTAAGTCCCCTATTTGAGGCAATGAAACGCCCCCTTCTTCACGGAGCAAATACATGGCAATTTGGCGAGGCAGCGCAACTTCACGTGTGCGCTCCCGGCCTAACAAGCGTTCATTCGAAACACCAAAGGCATTTGAGACGGCTTCCAATACATCACCAGGCTGCAAGTCTAATCCTTGGGGCAAAAAATCTGTCAGGGCATTATGTGCCATCTCCAGTGTTAAAGGAACACCGCTGAGATCAGAATAAGCCAGCACTCGGTTGAGGGCGCCTTCAAGCTCCCGGATATTGGATTGTACCTGGCGTGCGATCATCTCAAGGATATCCGTTGGGACTTCTCGACCCGCACGCTCTGCTTTTGCCCGCAGAATTGCCAAACGTGTTTCAACATCGGGAGGGTGAATATCTGCTGTCAAGCCCCATTCGAAACGCGAGCGAAGGCGCTCTTCCAATGTCACCAATGCTTTGGGTGAACGATCTGAAGATATTACCAGTTGTTTGTTCTGTCCATGCAGGGTGTTGAAAGTATGGAAAAATTCTTCCTGCGTGGATTCTTTGCCGGCGATGAATTGAATATCATCAATCAGTAAAATATCAATATGACGATATTTTTCTCTAAACGCAGGTGTGGTATGGGTACGAATAGCATTGATCAGATCATTGGTAAATTCTTCAGATGACACATAAAGCACGCTCAACCCGGAAGGTTGACAAGCATTGCCGATGGCGTGTAAAAGATGGGTTTTCCCCAGACCCACACCGCCATATAGAAAAAGCGGGTTATATGCTCTGGCAGGGCTTTCAGAGACGGCCATGCAGGCAGCGTGAGCCAGACGATTGTCAGAACCAACAACAAAATTATCAAAGCGGTAGCGACCGTTGATGGTTGGGTTTTCTGTTGCAGGGGGGAGGCTTACAGAATTAGCTTTATCCTCACCAGGCTGCTTTGACAGTTGTTTGTTCGCAGACCATACCTTAATTTCTGTTGTCACAGGGTGACCCATCATGCCAGTTAACAGCCTTGCCATCGTCGCGCTCAGGCGGTCATCAAGCCAATCACGTGCATAAGCATTCTTGACACCGATCTCAAAACAGCTCTTCTCGTCATCATAGTCAAGTAATTCCGCACTGCTAACCCAGGTATCAAAAGAAGCTTTAGACATTTCAAGCTGAAGTTGACCAAGGGTGGCTTGCCAGGCATGTTCTGCTTTCATTGAATGGTCCTCTTTTCTGTGCGGTACAATGATCCACCGATGATTTTTGTGTAAATTGACAAAAAAACACCACTGGTGATGAAAATTCAGTGGCGGTAACAATCGACCAATACTTGATTTCCAATGGATAAATATTTAGCCGTCCGCTCGTCTCTCAATTACCCTTGATTTTAACAGAGAATGCCTGATCCCTCAATGAATTTCTACCCATTTTTCCTAAAAATAAGCCATTCTTTAAGACAACCGTATATTAAAAAATATCATTTATCTGATAAGTAATAAAAAAGCCAACTCGCCTGCTGACTCGAGCCGGTTTAGAGAAGTATTCAGGTTTTTAACCCCTATATATGGGGGGTAACTGTCCAGAATAAGTGAAAATCACCACATTTGGAGATTGCGAAAAAAGTTGATTGGGCGGAAAATGCTCATATGTTCGAAGACAAGACACAAGAATTGGAATCAGGATTTTATGTCCTTAATCATCATCTTCGCGGCCCTACGACCAATCTCAACCGCAAAATTGGTTCCCCGATCCCAGGGGTAGACCTGGCTCATGCTGGCAAAATACAACCCGGCCAGCGGTGTACGAATCGCCGGGATATTTTTCGAATGATTCAAAAGCGGCACAGGTTGGGCATATTTGGTTCTGAACAGCCAGGTCTTTTTGACCCAATCGGGTGAAAAATGTGGGTTAAATTTTGGCAGGTGGTGCAAGAATAATTTTTTAATTTCTTCCTCGGTCAGATCAAAGTAAGCGTGGTTTTGTGGTAAGTAATCCCCAATATACACAATATGATCGCCGCCGAAGTGTATTGGCGAAATGAAATTCGTGTGTTCCACCAGTGACAAAAAGGGGAAACCAGCTTGCTTTGGTATGTTATACCAGTAATAACCCTCTTCTGACAGCGGCTTTTTTAACGACAACACCATCACGACTGCCCCCATGCTTTTGAGGGATAACAAACCTTCAAGATACGATTCTGGTAAATCGGGTGTGATGTGGGCTAACAAACCAGGGGAAGTGGTGGCGAGCACCTGGTCGAAGGTACAGCTCTCACCTGCGGCTGTGACAACCTTTAGGCGGCCCTCCTTCAGGGGCTGGATGGCATGAACCGGCGTTTCAAGCTTGATGGTCACACCCATCTCTCGCAGCTTGTCAGCAAAAGCATCATTAAAGGCTTGAAAACCACCTTCAAAGGTTCCCAGGCGCGTTGTCCGAGCATGCAGACGCGCCCAAAGCCAGGCCATATTGACGACTTGATTATACTTATCGCCAAATTTCCCGATCATCATTGGCTTCCACATCGAGTCATAAACTTTATTACCCGCCCACTTACGCATCCAGGCATCCACGGTGGTTTTCTCCAACGCCTGCCAGTTATTCGTCAAACGTAAAAATAGACCGACCAGCCCAAAACGAACTTTATTGATACCCCAACCCAGCCCCGGGTATAGTAGTGCCGCTTTTATTGAATCAAAGGGATAGAATTTTCCCTGATAATACATAACCGTCACCGGACGCGGGAAAAGCACCTTGTCCTTCCAGCCCAGCTCATCAATTAATCCAAGCATATACTGATCAGATTGGAACCAGTGGTGGTAAAAACGCTCTACAGTCCAATCCCAATGTTGTTCTTTAAAACCAGCAGCCAGACCACCCACATGATCAGCCGCCTCGTAAATAGTCACATCTTTACCTGCTTTTGCCAGATCATAAGCTGCCGACATCCCACCAACACCTGCACCGATAACAGTAACGGCTTGAGTTTCAGCCTTCATATTTTTAACCTTTCGGTTCGTTGGCTTCAGGAAGGGCCTGGGCTTGCATTTCTTCGATGTCCATCGTCCACTTTAGCCCTTCCTGAATAAAGAAGAATGTGCCAAGCAAGGTGATGGGCACCCACAAGGCCACCCGCAGCACAAGGGTATATCCCAGGGCTGGTTCCGAAGAAATGGCATAAGCCTCCAATATCGCCCTGCCAGCAGCATCAAAAGTACCCAACCCACCCGGTGCAGCCGGAATAAGCAACACCATATTGACCACCCCATTCATTAACATCAACTGGCTGTAATTGAGTCCAAAACCCAATGCCTGGTTGACACCCCAAAATAAACCTGTTTCCATAACCCAGATGATTATTGAGGTCAACAGGATCATCACGGCATCCTTGGGTGAGCGGAGGCTCATCAGCCCATCCAGAAATTTGTCACTGATACCAATCACGCGCGCGCTCACGCTTTGCGGCAATATCCTATTAATCATGCCGTGGGTCAGTCGGATTGCGGGTTTGGGAAACATGGCGACCAGGATAAAAATGACCAAACCAAATAAGAAGATCACCGCTGCCCAAAGTGCTACACCCCCCAAATTTGAGAAGCGACCCGCGCCTGGCAGGCTGGCCAGATGTCGCAGGTTGAGCAAAACAAAACCCACCACAACCACTGAGTCAAACATCCGTTCAACAACGATGGTGGCTAAACCACCTGAAATTGGGGATTGATGCCGTCTTTTGACCACCACAGCCCGCATTACTTCGCCCACACGTAATGGGAAGACATTATTCCCCATATAGCCAATGAGAATTGTGGTGAATAAACTTACGATAGAAATTTTTTTAAGTGGCTTAAGCAAATATTGCCAACGCCAGGCACGAACCAGTTTACCGCCAAAGAAAATCACCAAACCAGGCAATATCCACCACAGGTGGATATCCTGAAAAGTGGCCCAAAGCTTTGCATAATCTATTTCTCGAAAAGCAAGATACAAGAATACCGCTGAAATGACCAATCCCAGCCAGATGAACCACCGTTTGTAGTTTCTTTTCATGCCAGAAATTTTACCATGCTAATCCTTAGAATGAAAATAAAATAAAATCTTTAACTTGATTGAAACATGATCGTTCTCTTAAAGTTTGAAAATGGTATACTTGCCAATATGTCCCTGATCACTGCCAACAACCTTTCTAAATCCTTTGGGCCAGATGATATTTTTGAGGGAATTGCATTAACCATTCCTCGTGGTGCCCGGATTGGCCTGGTCGGTCAAAACGGCGTCGGAAAGACCACACTTTTACGCATCCTGATCGGGTTGGACTACCCAAATACCGGTACCGTTCAACCTTCCAAAGACCTGACAATTGGCTACCTGCCCCAGGAAGCGACCCTGATCACCGAAGGCACACTCTGGGAACACTGCCTGGCTGTCTTTGATGACATCCGCCAGATGCAGAAATCGCTTGAAGAATACATGTCTGCCATGTCTGATCCAGACCGGGCAGATGAAGCCGTGGCCAGGTATGGCAGCCTGGAACAGGATTTTGAGCAGCTTGGCGGATACACCTATGACGTGCGAATCAAACAAACCCTCTCTGGCCTCGGATTTGACGAAAAGGATTACCATCGCCCAATCACACAGCTCTCAGGGGGAGAGCGCACCCGTGCATTGCTGGCTAAATTGCTCCTTGAAGACCCGCATCTGTTGATGCTGGATGAACCTACCAATCACCTGGATATCCAGGCAGTTGAATGGCTCGAATCATTCTTAAGAGATTGGGAAGGTGCTCTGGTTGTGGTCTCCCATGATCGCTACTTCCTAGACCAGGTCTCAACAACAATTTGGGAGATGACACCGGCATTAGAAGTTTATCGAGGCAATTATTCTGCTTACCTGACACAGCGTGAAGCACGCTATACCCGGCGCCTGGCAGAATACGAGGCACAGACCGCGTTTATTGTAAAAGAGCAAGATTTTATCCGTCGAAACATCGCCGGTCAGAAAACCAACCAGGCCAAAGGTCGCCTGCGAAGGCTGGAACGGCTGTTAGAAGACTCCCGCCTGGCGCCCCCACCCAATGAGCCTCGCAGAATGCATATCAACCTCAACCCGGTTGGGCGTTCAGGCGACCTGGTATTACGAACCCATAACCTACAAGTGGGCTATCACGACGAGGGGCAACCACTTTTCGATTGTCCTGACCTGATTTTGCAACGACAGGAGTGTGCGGCCATTATCGGGCCGAACGGTGCCGGCAAGTCCACCTTCTTTAAGACAGTTCTTGGCAAAACGCCTCCCTATTCTGGAAAAGCCCAATTAGGTGCAAGTCTTAAGGTCGGTTATTTTGCCCAGGCCCACGAAGGCCTGGACCATGAAAAAAACTTGGTGCAGGAAATTCATAGTGTTGCGCCAAACATGCTCCCCGCAGAGGTGCGCAACTACCTGGCAAAATTCCTCTTTTCTGGCGAAGATGTCTTTCGGAAAGTCAACACCCTTTCAGGTGGCGAGCGTGGACGGCTGGCACTGGCGAAGTTGTCATTAAGCGATGCTAACCTGCTCCTGTTGGACGAACCGACCAATCACCTTGACCTGACCACCCAGGAAGTTCTCGAATCAGTTCTTTCGAATTTTCCTGGAACGATTTTGCTGGTGTCCCATGACCGCTACCTGATTGACTCACTCTCCACACAAATTTGGGAAGTTGACCCCTTAAACCAAACACTGCATGTTTTCGTCGGATCATATACCCAGTATAAAGCACATCAATTGAAGATGCAGGAACCACAGTCGGCAATAGACAGGGTTGATAGAAAATCACTGGAAACGGTTGAAAATAGCTCACCACCAAAGAATGAGGGCAAAACCTTGTCGAAATATGCTCGGCGAAAAATCAAATCTCGTCTGGCAGAAATTGAGGATGAAATTCAATCCTTGGAAGCAGAACTTGAGAGTTTATCTCTCGCATTTGAAACACCTCCTGAAGATTCAACAGAAGTCCTCCAATTGGGTGAAAAGTATGTGACCGTGCAGGAGCAGATTGAAAAACGCCTGGCCGAATGGGAATCGCTAGAGCAGAAACTGGCCAATTAATCCCATCCTCGTCATCAACGCATCCACTTAGACATGCCATGTCTTCTCGCCACGCCCCTCATCGTGAGCCTTCACCAGGCAGGCAAACACGTCCGTTCAAACCCTCCAATTATCCACCAAGGTTGTAAAATAATAGTGGATTAAACACCAAGCCATCCACAAACATGTGTCAAATTAAAATCGGGCTGTACCCGGGTATTGTGGCGCGCCTGATATGATGAAAGGAATGATAATGACAAGCCCAATGATAAGTGTCCAAAACCTGACCAAGGTCTACCGGGTTCCTGAAAGACAGCCAGGGCTGGGGGCCTCTATCCAAAGCTTATTCAAACCACGTTACCGAGATGTCGAAGCTGTCTCCACAATCAACTTTGAGATTGAAGCCGGGGAGATGGTCGGCTTGATCGGTCCCAACGGCGCAGGAAAGACCACCACCCTCAAGATCCTGTCCGGCCTTCTTTACCCTACCTATGGGAAGGCAACTGTGGCCGGCTTTAGACCCTGGGAACGCTCACCAGAATACCTGCGGCGGATCAGCATGGTGATGGGCAACCGCAGTGCCCTAAACTGGGATATCCCTCCCATGGATAGCTTCCATGTTCTCTCGAAAATTTATAAGGTCCCAACATCTCATTATCAGAGGAACTTGGAGGCGTTGATCGAACTTTTAGATCTGCATCCGCTGCTTAAGAAACCTGTCCGCAACCTTTCCCTTGGCGAAAGGATGAAGTGCGAACTCGTGGCAGGGCTGCTCTACCAGCCAGACATCTTGTTTCTGGACGAACCGACCCTGGGGTTGGACGTTGCCATGCAGCGCCGTCTACGCCAATTTCTCCAGATATATAACCGCGAACATCATGTGACGGTCATCCTCACCACCCACTATATGGCAGATGTCACAGCCCTGTGTCCCCGGGTGATGCTGATCCACCATGGCCATTTAATTTATGATGGTGCTTTACAGACCTTGGCAAAAAAACTGGCCCCTTTTAAATTGGTAAAGCTCCAGTTCAGCACCACTTCGACAGACTTTAAGGGGTTCATCACACAGTTTGCAAATACAGAACGATTAACTTCAGAAAATGGGCACCATACGCTGCGAGTGCCTCGTGACAATGTCGCCCAACTCACTGCAAAATTGCTTGAGACCCTGCCCATTGCCGACCTATCAATCGAAGACCCACCCATAGAAGCCGTCATAGACCAAATCTACGAGGAGGGCAGGGTATGAACCACCAGGGCGGATGGGAACTGATCAAAAACACCTGGCAATCCTGGCTCCAGCATCGCGGATTCTTCTTCTTATTGGCCTTCGGCTGGATGCTGCCCCTACTGGTATATCTATTTATTTGGTCTGCCGCGGCTGGTGATGGGTCTATTGCCGGTTTAACCCAGGAAACGCTGGCAGGCTACTACCTAATTTTAATCCTCACCAATCAGTTCACCTATGCCACAACCAACTGGACCGTAGGGGATACAATCCGCATGGGACAGATTAGCCGCTGGCTCATCCAGCCCATGTCACCCCTCTTCCATGCCCTTTCAGCAGAGATCGCCGGTAAAGTTGTCTTTATGCTCTTCTCGATCCCGGTCACCGGGTTGCTTGCCTTGATCATCCAGCCGCAATTCAACCTGACCTGGTCTCAGGGAGGTTTGTTTTTACCCGCGATCCTTGTCGCCTGGGTTCTGCGCTTTTTCTGGGGGTACTGGCTGGCATTGCTGGCCTTCTGGGCAACCCGGGCCGATTCACTGTTGACCCTGCAGGATACCTTTATCTTCCTGTTTGGGGGACACCTGGCGCCGTTGGCCTTGCTCCCGTCCTGGATGCAACCCTGGGCCAGAATCCTGCCCTTTCGGTATATGTCTGCTTTTCCGGTCGAAGTGCTGACCGGGCATCTCAGGCACAATGAAATCCTATGGGGTTTTGTCATCCAAGCTGGTTGGTCCCTAACGGCCATCATACTTTACCGGTTGGTCTGGTCACGCGGAGTCCGCCACTATGAATCTGTCGGAGGTTGAGAAATGTTTTACATCAAACTGATCCTTGCCTTTTTCAAGACATCCACCCAGAGTGAGTTGGCTTATCGTTCAAATTTCTTCATCCGACTGCTTAATTCCTTCCTTAACCTGCTGACCGGTGTTCTGAGCCTGGTAGTTATTTTCAACCAGGTGGAAACCCTTCAAGGCTGGGACATGCCATCTGCATTGGCCTTATTGGGGATTTATTTATTATTGGGTGCCCTGCGGGAGCTATTTATCGGGCCCAGCCTGGAATCCGTGACCGGTATGGACGGTGAAATCTGGACGGGGACTTTTGACTTCACCCTCCTGCGACCGGTGGATAAACAATTCCTCTTGAGTTTTCGGCACTGGCGTATCTTTGCCTTGTTCGACCTGTTACTGGCCCTGGTCGTGCTGGGGGCAGCTATGGGTTTATTGGGCTCAGACCTCTCCTTCGGTGCGGTGCTCAGCTTTATCCTCATGCTGCTGGCGGGGCTTGTTTTACTCTACGCAGCTCTGTTGGCTTTTTCTGCCCTTGTGTTTTGGAATTCAGGGTTCCTGTTTACCTGGATCATCAACGACCTATTCCAGCTAGCCCGTTACCCAGTCAGTTTATATCCAAACTGGCTGCGCCTGATCCTGACCTGGATCATCCCGGTCGGCTTGATGACCACCATCCCCGCCCAGGCGCTCATCGGAACGCTGTCACCCTGGATGACGGCACTCACATTATTGTTCAGCCTTTCCAGCCTGTTTGCGGCCAGTATCCTGTTGCAGCACGGTCTGCGTAAATATACCAGTGCTTCCAGTTAATTGTGTTTTTACTCTACCTGGCACAATAAACTTGCTCCTGCAGACATCATCTCCCTGAAACGCCACAAGCCTGACGAGACCAGGATCCCTTATCACTGAAAAATCCAGGGATATCACAGGCAGGCGGCAAAGTATCCCTTTTTTTTATCTACAACCCTTTGAGAACAGCATACAGGTGCACATCATTGCCAGACACAATAAAAACCTGTATGATTAGAGGGTGAAGGCTGTCAGTGCAGCGGAGATATCATGGTTGGCAAACGCGCCAAAATACTAATCCTTTTTCTTATATTACTGACCCTCACCATTTCGCCAGCACCAGTTGGCGCTCAAAGTGAATGGGTGGGGGTGCGTATTCCCGCACAGGAACTGCCAACCACCCGCCAGATATCTGATATAGTCATGATGACAATCGACTACAGCAGCTTCCACTGGGGGGTGATCTCCCGCGCAAACCTGGCCCACCTGGACTCTGCCGGCGTGAATTACCTGGGGTATGAAAACCCCTACCACCTCACCCTGGGCGGCCAATCTTTTGACCCGCTCGTATCCACACCTGTTTATGAATTATCCTGGGGACAAAAAGCTGTCTCCGCAGGGCCAGATCTGCACCTGGTTCAGTTTTACGGACCGACAAAAACGGAATGGCTGACAAGCCTGGTAAGCGTTGACCTTGAAGTCGTTCAATATATCCACCCTTTTACCTATGTGGTATGGGGTACACCGGAAACTCTTGGAAATCTTAAAGAAGAAACCTTTGTCCGCTGGACAGGGGTTTACTTGCCTGCCTATGCGGTCCAGCCACAAAACCGGCAATTAGCTCATGAAACCCACCTGGTGCGCATGATGATTTACCCGCAAGCTGATTTGGAAAGAACCACTCAAGCAATTGAAACCCTGGGTGGTGAACTACTGGGGGTTGCCAAGAATGTGGACCCAAGCTTCGACCTGGCTACTTTCAACCTGCCCGGTGACCGTTTGTTAGCTGCTGCTTCGCTGCCAGGTGTGTATACCATCCAACCCCTGCCAACCGACGGCGGAAACCGGGGAGAGATGAGCAACCAGGTTGTTGCCGGCAACCTCGATACCAATAACCGGGCCTTCCCCGGATACCTGGCCTGGCTGAGCAGTATTGGCCTTTCCGGCACGGGCGTTGTCATCGCCAACGTAGATGATGGTGTTGACCAGAACCATCCTGACCTGATTAACCGCATGCTGCCCTGTACCGGGTCCACTTGCGCTGGTGTGATCGCCAAAGGGCACGGCACCCATACCGCCGGCATAATAGCCGGCGACGGCTCGTCCTTGGTTGCGGACAGCTTTGGATTCCTGCGCGGCCTGGGGATGGCGCCAGGTGCTAACCTGGTGGCCCAGGTCTATACCCTGGCCAGCACAGACCCTGACCAGATGTTAACCCTGATGACCCAATCCCACCGCAATAACGCCGTCATTTCAGGGAATAGCTGGGGGCCTTCGAGCACCCCGCGGGGATACGACCTAGATACCCGGCTGGTCGATATTGGCGTTCGCGATGCCGACCCCCACCAGCCAGGCAACCAGCCCCTGACTTATATCCTCTCGATCATGAACGGTTTCGGAAAAAAATCTACCCAGGGAACACCGGATGAAGCGAAGAACATCCTTGTAGTTGGCAGCACCTACCTGCAAGATACTACTGGCATCCAACACCTGAATATCAACGATCTGTCGGTAAACACTGCCCATGGGCCTGCCCTCGATGGGCGGCATATCCCACACCTGGTCGCCCCGGGTTACTGTGTGGATTCAACCAACTTCCCGGGGTCCGGGCATTCCCTACGCTGCGGCACCAGCATGGCGTCCCCCCATGTCACAGGCGCTGTGGCGCTCTTTTATGAGCACTATCGTACCCAGTATGGGGTTGACCCCAGCCCGGCCCTGGTCAAGGCCGCCTTCTTACCCGTTGCACATTCCCTGGCTGGAAATCGAGACGCAGATGGTAATAACCTGGGTCATCCCTTCGACTCAAAGCAGGGTTGGGGACGGCTGAATGCGAATGCTGTCTTGCAACCTGAGATGGAAGTGCTCTATTTTGACCAGGACTTCTTATTTGATGAAACCGGGCAAACCTGGTCGGTGGACCTTTCCAGCAGCGAACCAATCCAGGAATTACGAGCGATGCTGGTGTGGACCGACGCGCCCGGTCATGGCAAAGGGGGTGATACACCTGCCTGGGTGAATGATCTTGATCTGTCTATCTCCATAGCGGGTCAAACCTATTACGGGAATAATTTTGGTGGGGATGAGTACTCCATTCCGGGTGGTACACCCGATCGCATGAATAACACCGAGGGAATCTTCTTGCGAGCATTACCGGCCGGTGAGTATACTTTTACCGTTACTGCCGCAAATATCAGCGGAGATGGCGTCCCGAATATCGGTGGGGAGACCGACCAGGACTTTGCCCTGGTAATCTACTATTCCCAAGGACCTGTCATTGAGCCTCCAACACCAACACTAACAGCAACTGAGATACCGTCTCCAACGCCAACTGACACCCCAACCCCAACCCCAACTGAAACGGCACAGAAAAAATACCAGTATATTTTCCCCCTCTTCTATAAAAGTGTTGGGATTTACCAATCTGAATAGGAACTTCTCCTGCCCTGATCCCGTCATGTGCTTATGAAAAGAAAACCTAAAACCCAGAACCATAAAACCAGTCCTGCTAACAATTGGTTCAGAACACTGATCCTATCAGGTGTTATCCTCATCCTCACCAGTTGTCATTTTCCGCAACCCAAGCCCAATCACATCTCTCGCAGCAACCAACGCCAAACTGAAACAGCCGGCATCCTGAATCCCTTCGGACTTGAAACACCCACACCCACGCCAGATCTGCCCAGGTTCACCCCCTCCATCCCTACCCTCGAATACGTGGATGGCACAATCATTTACACGACCCAGCAGGGCGACACACTGGATGCTTTGGCCAGACGTTTTGGCGTTGATGAAAATGATGTCCTTTCAGAAACTCCCCTGCCTGAATGGGGCCTCCTCCCAATTGGCATCCAGATCCGGGTCCCGAATGTGCTTGAGGAAACCCTTATCGATCAGATCCCCATCCTACCCGACAGTGAAGTGGTTTATGGTCCATCAGTGGGTGACTTTAATGCTGCTGATTATGCCGCGCAAGCTGGCGGTTTTCTTGCCTCCTATGCCGAGGATGTGAAGGGAGAAAGGCTCACAGGTCCGCAGATCATCCACTGGGTAGCGATTGAAACCAGTTCCAACCCGCGCTTGCTGCTGGCCTTTTTGGAATACCGATCAGGTTGGGTATACAGCCATCCCCCGGGTGCAGCCAATGATCCTTATCCACTTGGCTTCGGGGCCGCCGCAGACACGGGCTTGTATAAAGAATTGATGATCACTGCAAAACTTCTGGCCCAGGGATATTATGGTTGGCGTGAGGGCAGCTTGTTGGAGCTGAATTTTAGAGATGGAGAGCGTACCAAGCTTTCACCCGGGTTAAACGCTGGAAGCACAGCACTGATGCATTTATTTGCAACTGTCTATTCAGGTGAAGCCTGGGAAAGCCATCTCTTTGGCGAGTCATCCTTCCTGGATTTCTACCAGGGCTTATATGGAGATCCCTGGGCTCGGGCGGCTATCGTTGAACCCTATCTACTATCCACCATCCGGCAGCCAGAGCTAACGCTGCCCTTTACTGCGGGTGAGGATTGGCGCTTGACAGGCGGCCCGCACATCACCTGGCAAACGGGCACACCCAGAGGGGCACTTGATTTTGCCCCGGTCACGGGGGAACCAGTTTGCGCAGTCTCAACGCGCTGGGTGACCGCCTCTGCATCCGGGTT
>PWSY01000040.1 GCA_003563055.1 Anaerolineaceae bacterium
ATTAAAAGTGTTCTGGAAGCGTTAGTCACATCGGTTATGTGCAAGCCTCCCGCCACACCGCCAGTCAGGTTCCACACCAACCAAGAATCGATAGTGCCAAATAAGGCTTTACCAGTTTGTGCGTCTGCACGTAAACCAGGTACATTATCCAACATCCAGGTTATTTTGGGGCCTGCAAAATAAGTCGCCAACGGTAGACCGGTTGTGTCACGAAACCGATCCTGCCCACCTTTCTTTGCCAGCTGATTACAGATCGCGTCTGTGCGCGTATCCTGCCAAACAATAGCTGGATAATAGGGTTTTCCGGTCTCACGATTCCAAATAAGTGTCGTTTCTCGTTGATTTGTAATCCCCGTAGCGGCAAGATTGGATTTTGTGAGGTTATGATCGTGTAAAACGCCCTGCACCACAAACTGTGTAGATGACCAAATTTCCAGGGGGTCATGTTCTACCCAACCGGGTTTTGGAAAATGTTGTTTATGTTCCTGCTGTTTGCTGCCAATGACTTCACCCGCATGGTTAAACAATATCGCCCGGGTACTCGTCGTCCCCTGGTCAATAGCCAGAACAAACTTATCCATGATTTCTCTCCTTATCATCGATCCAATATTTTGCCCCACACAAAAATGCTTCTCCTGAGACTCGCCCTTTTCCGGCAACTTGTACTTCATCCAAAACCAACAAACCCTTTCCCGTACCCCAGGCAGGTTTATCATCAATACAATACCGTTTACCAGGTTGAGCAGCGAGCATCGGCAAGGCGTGTGCACGGATAATGTTCATCCGTTTATTATTAATAAATTGATAAGTTCCCGGCCAGGGATTAAATGCCCGCACTTTACGTGCCAGGAAAGAAGCTGGTTGGTTAAAATCTAATTCTCCATCTGATTTTTTAAGGCGTGGTGCATAAGTAGCTTCTTGATGGTCCTGAGGGAAAAGGTTGATCTCTCCGCGAAAATATTTAGGTAAAGTCTCAAGCAGAAGATCAGCACCCATTTGAGCTAATTGATCAAAAAGGGCGCCCGCAGTGATGTCTTGCGAAATGGGGATAGATCGCTGGCTGAGATTTGGCCCTGTATCCAACCCTTCATCCATTTTCATGATCGTGACGCCAGTGACCTGGTCAAAAAGAACCGCAGCCTGGACGGGGGCTGCACCACGCCATCTGGGTAATAATGAGGCATGCACATTGATGCAACCATAAGGCGGCAGATTGAGAACATTCTTTTTTAAAATTTGACCGAATGCCGCCACAACGATCACATCTGGCGCCCAGATATTCAGTTGCTCTATTGCAGTTGAGTCTTTCAGTGATTCAGGTTGGATCAGCGGAATCGCCAGTTTTTGCCCTAGCAGTTTGACATCAGAAGGTTGTAATTTTCGCCCCCGGCCTGCTGGTCGATCTGGCTGTGTCACTATTCCAACAACATCGAAGGCCTGATTCAAAGCCCTTAGCGTTGGCAAAGCAAAATCTGGTGAACCCATAAAAACAACCCTGATATCCATAACTTTTATTTTAACACATCCTTTTTTGGAACGCGGACAAGATAATTTCGGTTTTCATGTATTTTGTGTTAAAATTAGAGTGTGATGGATTAAATATGGTACACTATTAAAAACACTATCCGGAGGTAAAAATGTCTGAACAAACACCTGAAGAAAAGGTCATTGATCCAAATATTACCAGTGAAGATAAAACATGGGCCTTACTTTCCTACATCTTCACACCTATTGTCCCTGTTATACTCCTTTTAATAGAGGATAAAAAAGATCGTCCATTCCTTAAGGCCCATTATCCCCAAGCACTCGCATGGGGTATTGTGCTTTATGTGCTTTCATTTGCATTATCCTTCATTTTTGTGGGTATATGCATTGGTTTAGCTGGACTGGTCATGAGCATCATCTGGGGCATCAAGGCTTATAACGGTGAATATGTGGAAATCCCTGTGCTGACCGATTTCGTCAAAAAACAAGGTTGGGGCGCCTAGTAGGATCAATCTGACACAATAATAAACCTGCTCAGTTCAACGAGCAGGTTTTTTGCAACTTTTTCATCTGAATGTCGTATATTAAATTGACAAAGTGAAAAAACTGCGCCCTCACAGGTTGCTGCTTAACTTAACTGAAAGGAGTCATCGTGACGGAAAAAAATAGACTCGAGAATGAAACCCCGGAAGAAGGACAAGGCCCCGGGCAAATCCCAAATCTATCCCCGCAATTTGATGAAAAGCCAACAAAAGCTGGTGATGGTAAAAAAGATTCAACAATCCATAAAGAAAATCACTTACCCAATACCGAATCTGATGAACCTGCTCCAGTGGGCAACAGGCAAACACCAGATCTCTCTAGGCCTGAACCTCTTCCACCCAGTGAAGAACGTACCTGGGCCATGCTCGCTCACCTGAGCGTCCTATTGAACCTGATTACTGGTTTCCTTGGCGGTGCTGCTGCGATAATCATTTATTTCCTTTACAAAGATCGTTCTCGGCTGGTGGCCTACCATGCCATGCAAGCCTTCATCTTCCAGGCTATAACCTGGCTGGGTGCCGGGTTAATCGCTGGCTTGTTCATCGCAGTGGGTTCCGCACTGGCCTTTCTATTGATCCCCCTGCTCTGCCTGGTACCTGGCTTCTTGATTCTGCTATTAATTCCTGTGTCCCTTATATATGGCATTATTGGCGGTGTAAAAGTCAATAATGGAGAGGATTTCCGATACTGGCAGGTTGGCGATTGGGTGCGAGACATTCTTGAACCTAAACCCATACCTGAAAACTAGCCCAGACATAGCCAGACGAATACCGCCCTTATACGGGCGGTTTTTTGATCAGACACGCAATTAGATGTTTGACGGAAAAATTTGTACACACACCTAATAAGCAAAAAACTGCTGGTAAAATCAGGGTTAGATAAATAACCTTGGAGGCCTCAATTGGGCATTGAGTTTTTCAAGTTAATATTTTTTTTCAAGGAGTTTTAGAGATGAACAAGATTACCGTTTATGGGACACGGTGGTGTGGTGACACCAAACGTGCGATCAAAATTTTAGATGAACGTGAAGTCGATTATACGTGGGTAAATATAGACAAAGATCCAGAGGGTGAAAAGTTTGTCAAAAAATTAAATTCGGGCAATCGAAGTGTTCCCACGATAATCTTTCCGGATGACTCAATCCTGGTAGAACCATCCAATAAACTTTTGGTTGATAAATTAGACTCCCTGGGGTTTTAAAGATCGCAAGGTGGGTGTATATAGGGATTAACAGGCTTCATTCACCTCTTCAATAAAAGCACGACCAACTAAAAATATTGCCAACCCCACCAAAAGACCAGCGGCAATAGATAAAAGCGTGGCTGCCCTACGCCGCTGCTGACGGTATACTGGGGAGCTTTCCAATCTTATATGAAGATTCCCAACAAAATTCTGATCGGGCTTAACAGCCTTTAGTTTTGTTTTTAAGGCATTTTCCAAAGCTAACAAGGCCTCATCAGATGTTTTTCTTCCAGTCATCTACCTTTATCTCTTTCTAACTAAAACTCCTCCGGTAATGCCACAATGCCTACTGTTCCCGGTCCGAGATTAGCGGCAACTGAAATGGATAACTCTGTAATGATCGTTTCAGTCGTGTTCATGACATTTTCGAGAGCATCTTTCAATAATTCAGCGGTATGCCTATCTTGAGAATGAACAATGGCTACTTTAATAGGTTCAGAGCCAAAATGCTGATTGATATTGGCTACTATTCTCTCTAAAGATTTTTTACGAGTCCGCACCATTTCCGATACATTCAACATGCCTTCTTTTAGAGAAACAATGGGTTTTATTTTCAAGAATGAAGTCAGAGCGGTTTTAAGGGCTCCCACACGACCTGAACGGTAAGCAAATTCCAAACTATCAAGCGTTAAAATCACCATGACTTTGCTTCTCATTTTCTTCAACCCATCGATGATTTCCTCAAGCGACTCTCCTGCCTGATCTCGTCGTCGAGCTTCTCGTGCCATTAAAGCAAGAGCTGCGGAGCCAGCCTCCGAATCGAAAACAATGACATTGAGCTTATCCTTGAGCGCTTTTGCAGCCTCCTGAACCATTGCGACTGTGGCCGACATTTTCCCCGAAACATGGATAGACAACACCTTATCACCCACATCACTCACTGTCTCAATAAACTCAGTTATTCTTGAGGGAGAAGGCGCTGCAGTTTGCGGTTTTTTACCTTCCACACCGACCATATGATAAAACAAATCCGGTGTGATATCCACTCCCTGGAAATAAGTTTTATTCCCGATTTGAATCGGAATTGGTAAAATACTGAATTGATATGCCTCTGCCCATCCTTCTGGCATATCTGCAGATCCGTCTACAATTATTCTCAACACCTCATCCTCCTTTTATATTGTCAGAATTCATTTTTTCCCGTAACTCAAGCAATGTACGGTGGTACAAACTTTTTATTGCGCCTTCACTTTTACGCATGATCTGCCCAATTTCTGCATTAGAAAGCTGGTCAATAAATTTTAAGATAATTAATTCTTGACGGTTAGGGGCCAACTCACGGATCGTCGTCAATAATTGATCCACTTCCTGGTCTCGCATTACTCGTGATTCAGGTTCTAGGCCATATTGCGGCAACACCTGCCCCGGGACATTATCAAGCGAGATTTCCTGTTTTCGAGAGTGATCCCGATGATAGTTAGCTACCAGGTTATGGGCAATACGATAAAGCCAAGCAGAAAAGGGCAAACCCATATGCTTGTAACCTTTGATGTGGCTCATCGCTTTAAAGAACACCTTGCCAGTAAGGTCCTCAGCGTCTTTTTCACTGCCCGTCCGGTAATAGATATAGTTATAAATCCGCTCCACATATCGTTTGTAAAGTTCTCCAAATGCGGTTTGGTCCTTTTTCGCCGCATCTATCAGAGCGATTTCGTCCTTTTTCTCATTCAATGGAACAACCTTTGACCATCTAAATATATTAACAACAATGTTTCAAAAAAGTCACACATATATTTAAATTTATCACACAATTTTCTGGATGACCAATGAACGTCACATGCAGGTTGATTAATGTCATTTTAGGAGAACCACCTCTCAAAATGCAGGCAGTACAGTAAGATTCCCAATTCTCAAAGTCGGTGCATCTATTAACCATTGACGTAATCTGAGGCACTTGTTCTTGAAAATTGACAAGCACCTGAGTTCTGTCATATTTTTTATGTCACAAATCAAATTAATGGGTGATGAAAATCACTTATTTTGCATCGCCATCTCAACCAGTGTGCATTCATTGTATAATTATGAATAAGACATGTAAATTTGATGCTAAATGGTAAAGGAAGCCAATCATAAAGATAAAAAGGCGCACAATTCATCCTGAAAGTTTTACATTTCTCAGCAAGGATGGTTTATCCTTGTTCGGCAGGGTTTGGCTTTCAGCAAGCAGCGAACCCAAAGGGGTAATTCATCTTATTCATGGCCTTGGTGAACATTCGGGTCGCTATGCAGACCTTGCTGATAGGCTTTGTGAAGCCGGGTATCATCTCGCCAGCTTTGACCTGCGCGGCCACGGCCTATCTGAAGGTCAGAGAGGTCACACACCTTGCTTTGATTACATGCTTGATGACATAAATTTGTTCTCGGTTGAAGCCACCCAAAGGTTTGAAGGAAAGTTACCCTTTTTCCTGTATGGTCATAGTCTTGGTGGAAACCTGGTTCTAAATTATGCACTCAAAAACAAAGTTGATTACGTTGGCGTGATTGTAACAAGCCCTGCCTTATCAACCACGACCCCACCACCCAAGATTAAAATAGCCCTGGCTAAATTAATGGTCAAAGTGATGCCTGCCTTCAGCCTAAAAAACGGCCTAGAAACAGCAGCATTGTCCAGAGACGAAGCAATCGTCAAAGCCTACACCAACGATGTTTACGTACATGACACCTTATCAGCACGTTTGGGTATGGATCTCCTGGAAAGCGGTCAATATGCGTTGAACAACGCCGTTCAATGGACTCTACCCCTGTTGCTGATGCATGGCACAGCAGATCGAATAACGTCACCTGAAGCCAGCAAGCAATTCGCTGAAGCCGCCGGCAAGCAGGTGCAACTGGTTCTTTGGGAGGGATACTACCATGAGCTTCATAATGACTTTAGCAAGGAACCTGTCATTGATAAGTTGATTCATTGGTTGAACGAGAAAGCCAATCAGATCAAAAACAATTTTTCTTGACCCTCAATTCTGGCTGGAATAGAATCAAGATATCAGGTCCAAACACAACATAATAAACTCACTATTAAAGGAGACTTAATATGCATGCATTTTTCCAACAAGAAGACCTGGAAAAACTCGACCCAGGCCTTTTTGAATTAATCAATTTTGAAGACGAGCGCCAGGTACGTCGCTTAATCATGATCCCCAGTGAAAGTACTGCCCCAATGGCTGTCCGTGATGCGCTTGGGTCTTCATTTACCAACATCTATGCTGAGGGGTATCCCAATCCGGAGACCCGCTGGTTCACCGAAGACGAACTATTTGACTACACGAATATGCTGGGCACCTATCGACGGTACAGCGACCCACGCTATTACAAAGGGGTCGAGTATGTGGATATCGTCGAAGCCTTAGCAAGGCGACGCTGTGCAGAAGCTTTTGCAGCTAATGGTTTGACTGCTGATGACCTGTATGTCAATGTCCAGGCTCTATCCGGCGCTCCGGCCAATAACGCCGTTTACACCGCTTTGCTCTCTCCAGGAGACACGATCCTTGGTATGAACCTCTTGTATGGTGGGCATCTCACCCATGGCTCATCTGTAAATCGATCGGGGATTCTTTATGATGCCCATCATTACACCATCAATCCAAAAACTGAGTTATTGGATTATGACGCGATCCTCGAGAAAGCCCTGGATGTGCGACCAAAAATCATCGTGGCTGGCTATTCCAGCTACCCCTTTATGCCTGATTGGCAGAAATTTCGAGAGATTGCTGACAGCGTAGGTGCATATCTATTGGCCGACATTGCCCACATTGCGGGCTTAATCGCAGCTGGCCAAGTGCCCTCACCGGTCGGTTTTGCCCATATTATTACCTTTACAACGCATAAATCGATACTTGGCCCCCGTGGCGCCTGCATCATCACTGATAACCCAAAACTATCAAAGAAAATTGACAAAGGTGTATTCCCGGGTGAACAAGGCGGCCCCCACATCAACACCATCACTTCACTGGCCCTTACATTCAATCTGGCGCAAACAGAGGCTTTTAAAGAGCTGCAAGGTCAAATCATTAAAAATGCGGTCGCGTTCGCCGACCAGCTCCAAAAACGCGGTTTACGAGTGCCCCACAAGGGGACCGACACCCATATCGCCCTGGTTGATTGTAAGTCCGTCAAGGGGAAGGATGGCGCTTATCTCTCAGGAGACCTGGGTGCCAGGATCCTTGATGCTGCCGGGATCGTTGCCAATCGCAATACGATCCCCGGCGACCGGTCTGCCTTCTCAGCAACGGGTGTCCGTTTCGGTACTGTCTGGTTGACCCAGCGGGGTTTGGGCGAAGAGGACCATCGACAAATTGCCGATATTATCGCAGATATTTTCGAAGCAACCACACCTTATAATATGCCTGGACGGAAAACACCATTACGTCGTGCGAAAGTCGATTTTAAAGTGCTTGAAGATGCAAAGTTGAGGGTTAAGGCAATCGCACAGAAGACAAACGATTATAATTTGCTGACAAAAAAGCATGGCTACCCCCACTATTTCGATATAGAAGATAATGTCAACGCCGAATGGGCAAACTACAAATTAAGCGGTGACCAAATTCGGCTTTTCCTGGACTATGTGCTTTCCAGTGATATCGAAACCCTTGAACCAGGACAAAGCCAGCCAACCATTATCCACACCAGCATCAATGATGTTAAAGGCGTGATCAAATGCGATACTCCTTTTGCTTTTACGCTATCTGTTCCTGGCAAGCAAGCTGGTTTGGCCAGTGCCTGGCTTCGCAACCTGTCAGATGCTTATATCAAATTTGATGAAGACCTGACGCTCAGGGTACCAGGTCCTATGCGTATTGAGGACGCTGAACCCAGAAAACCTGACAATGCGACAGGTAAACCGATCAGCGGGAGCAAGCCTTACTACATTTACATGAATCAAGACCAGCGTTCTGGTGAGGCTCTGCCACCATTTGAGTGGACAGACGAAGAACCCGAAGAATTACGCAGAACACCTTTGTACGACACACACCAGGAGATGGGCGCCAAGATGGTCCCCTTTGCAGGTTGGGAAATGCCGATCTGGTATTCTTCGGTACGGGAGGAACACATGGCTGTCCGTGAAGCAGCTGGTTTATTTGACGTGGCCCACATGGGCATTTACCAAA
>PWSY01000011.1 GCA_003563055.1 Anaerolineaceae bacterium
GTTGAAAAAGGGATCGCGGGTATCCAAGAGGTGCTCCAATGGGCACATCACAAGAGGTATCAGCCACAGGCGATTTGCTTTTCAAATGCAAACGCCAGCCTGGTATGCCTGGATGGGGATTATTCACCGGTAGGACCAGCCATGACGTATTTAGATCTGCGGGCACATCAACAAACCGCGCAATTGATCAATGACTTTGGGATGGATTACTTTACTACCAATGCCGCTCCGATGCATGCCAGTTATTGGCTCCCAAAGTTTATGTGGCTCAAAGAAAATGATATGGCCATTCCGGCTTATCATCAATTTTGCACCATAAAAGATTTACTGCTTTATCGCCTGACTGGTCAACTAGTGATCGATAAGGCGAATGCTGCGGCAACTGGCATGCTTGACGTCCTCACCGGTCAATGGGATCAGCGATTGCTGAAAATTGCTGGAATCAGATTGGAGCAACTGCCAGAAATTGTCCCTACAAGCCAGCTTTACGCTATTCATAACATGTCTTTATTCCAGGATGGTTGCTCACAAACTGACCTAAAAGTGGTGGTTGGGGCGATGGATGGCGTTCTATCTTCATTAGGGGCCGGCGCATACCGGCCCGGGCAGGTGACGACCATGATTGGTTCCAGCGGCGCTTGTCGGATTGCGGCAAAAACGCCGTTAACCAGTTGTCACGCGCGAAAAATCTGGTCCTATCCTCTGGATGATGACATCTGGATCCGGGGAGGGGCGATGAATAGTGGTGGCGTGGTTACCCATTGGTTAGCAGAAAACTTTATCAGCCAGCAAATTGTGGGCGAGAGTGCTTATGCTGAAATATTTCAATCCGCTGCCAGTGTGCCTGCTGGTGCTGAGGGGTTGGTATTCCTGCCTTATTTATTTGGCGAGCGAGCGCCTATCTATAATGAAAAAGCGCGCGGGGTATTTTTTGGCATCGCCAGTCGTCATAATAAGAACCATTTTGTAAGGGCCGGTCTTGAGGGGATAATCTATGCCCTCTATTCGATATTTGAGAGCCTTCAAATCTCCAGCGGTGAAGTTGAAGTGAGGGCAACAGGCGGCTATTTGCAGTCAGCATTGATGTTGCAGATCCAGGCTGATATTTTTGGAATACCTATCCTTGTCCCTGCAGAATATGAAGGTTCGATTATTGGCGCGGCCATAGTGGGGTTTAAAGCATTGGGTTGGATCGACACATATGACGACATTTCCAGCTTGATTAAAATTGAGTCGCGGTATTTGCCAGACCCTAAAAATATGCTGGTGTATCGCCGAGGTTTTGAGACATTCAAAGCCATTTATCAGCACCTGCAGCCGTTGTTTGATGTTTCATCGTCATAGTGGAAAGATCAATAGGTCTGGTGATATATTATTGAAGAAGTGTTGTGGCTGGTTGCTAGACCATTTGCCAGATTGCGCTATTACCGATTTACACCGTTCATCATTTGCAACTTAACTCAATCCGAAACTATGCTTATTAGTAAATGCTCAGACCCCAACCTTCAGCAGTAAGGCTGCCTGAATAGTTATGCTTATTATATTTAATTAATTATGTCACTGGCTTAATCTTATCTATTGTGCGTCTGAGAGCTGATGTGAGCCATTAGGTAACCCGAATATTGATCCTATGGGTACAGAAAACGGTATATATTGCGACAAGAGGATATTAAAATGCAGCATGGTAATTACCAAAACTGGTTGTTAGGTCTGGCTGGGATATGCAGATGTCGAAGCGGGTGATGCTTACGCTGGGGTGAATATGCAAGGCTCTTCTACAGCAGCTTTTGAGTTTATTTGGGGTGATGTACAATCAGGGATTGAAGATTCTTGTGAAACCCAACCCATCCGTGTTCTCTGCATGGGAGTAATACCGCTATGTTTGTTCAAAAAAAACCAAGGTAACGATTTAATTATTAATTCACAGGGAATCAAAAGTGGGCCGGTTTTTTTACCGACCCACAATAGGTGGTTAAGTTGTCAGATTATCAAAGGTGTAACTCGGCAGACCATCCTGATTTTCGATGATTCCTTTTCAAGAAAATTTTGAAAACTGTGACCCTTTTTCTGATCATGCACCAGGTGGATTTTGCGTTCCATCCTTCTTTCGCTTTTTGACCACCAGGAAAATGACCACAGCGACGACAACCACAAATATGAGTCCCAGGCATAGGACAGCAACAAGTGTTATTGGAACCCAGTTTGGCAGACCACTTTCCTCTTCCACTGGTGAGACGATAATTTCTTCGGGTGCTTCTTCTACCGGTGGGGGAGCTATGGGTTCTTCATCAGGTGCGGGTTCAATTGGTTCATCGTCAGGGGTGATGGGGGTCGGATCGATTACCTCGGGTGGTTCAACTTCGGCATCGTCCAGCCGATAAATCGCCCATAAATTAAGCGGCTCCATTGAGGTGAAAATATCAGCCATTGGTATCTCCCAGGTGACGGTATTGCTGGATGGGTCATGTACAGCTTTCTCGTCGCCACTGACGAAATCAACCACATGTAGACGCCAAATAATGAAACTGTCTTCCATTGCACCTAAGAATTCACTCATGTCCATACCATCATCAAACATTTCATCACCCGAATCTACATTAGGGGTGAATTGATATGAGCCATCAGGTTTCTGTTCGATTGTAAAGGCTGTCTCACTCGGATCCTCACCTTCGAGAACAAAAGCTTCGAGCATATCGTTAAGCTCAACTTCGATGATATGGTGAAGCGAACCGGTTGTCGAATCAATGAAATCTTCTTCCCGAACGGATTTAATGTTTGAATCGTACAACGGCAAGTCTTCTTCTGTGATGACCATATCCTCCAGAATTTCGTCCTTCGCTTCCTCCATTGTCATCTCTAATTCCATCAATTCAAGGAATTCTTCCGTGAAAATCGTCTCGATGACGAACTTCCCTGAGCCATCCGGGTTATGATGCACTTCATAAATGACCTGGTAACAGCCAGATAATGCCATCAGCATGATGACGCTGGCTGCCAAAAATAATAGTGTTCTTTTCTGCATGACCATCTCCTTTTTTGGGGTCTGGTTGGATTATGTGTTGACTCAATTTTAACATAATTTAAGGATGTTCGAAGCAGTGTCAGCAAATTTAAATTTAAGGTAACTGCTCAGCCTCTAAGAGATTCAGGGAGGTGTGGTGTGTCGGCTGAAATCGGATAAAAATCTGGGTGTTTTGTGAATTAAATTGACATATTCCGGGTTATAATAGTCTTAACCATACTAATCAAAGATCACCACAAGATAATGGATCGATTTATCCAATTAATAATCCCCTTCACTACTTTGTTTACAACCCATCCAGTTTTTGATAAGATAAATTTCAAGAATCTGGTTTTAAGATGACGAATCTAAAGAGGCGGCTAGGGTTAAAGGCACATATTTCATTGATGGATAGCGCAAGTCAACACAAAATCATTCAAATCGTTTGGCTGCTTCGGACTTAATCAAAGGAGACGTGATGGCATTTTTAGAATCCAACCCGCAAACTGAATCTGAGATCCCCATTTCACCTGATGATGGCTATCCTCCGGCGCCTTGGGGTAAGCGACTGCTGGCATTTATCGTTGACAGCCTGATCGCGGGGCTGGTGATGACTTTGCTGGCGATGGCATTTCTTGTCGTTTTGTTTTTATTAATGTCATTTCAAGCACCCGAGTTTATTCAAAGAATGCCCGAATTTGTGGCTTATATCTGGATGGCAGGGATGATGGTCAGTTTTATCTGGTTCTGTGTTTACAGCCTTGCCCGAGATGCTTTGCCGGGTGGTCAGAGCTGGGGGAAGCGATTATTTGGATTAATGGTGGTCAATGTGGAGACAGAGACGCCTTGTTCCTTGATTGGTTCGCTTATACGCAACGCTTTGGGGTTTGTCACAGTATTGACTGCGATTTTTATTCCTTATTGTGGTTTACTATTCCTGGCGGTTGAACCTGTGGCTGCCTTTGCGAACCCTGCAGGGCTGCGGTTGGGCGATCGCTGGTCACGCACCCGGGTGATCGAAAAGTCGCTTTTCCAGGAAAAATGATCATAGAGGTCAAACAATCATGCAATCCGAGCACCCTAATGATCATATCGAAATCAAGCCGATAAAATGGCAAACTGCGCAGCCATTGTTGACTTCTGGCATTATCCTCAAACAATTGCTGGTTGTCCTGGCGATACCTGTGGCCTGCTTGTTTGTATTCCTTTTGTTTCTGGCATTTGTTGAAGGACAGTTAACCCCCTCACTTGTGGGGCAATATTTTTTACTTGCGTTGCTGCTTCTGGGTGGATTAATATTCCTGGCTGCCATTGGCACGTTGATCATTTATGGCAACAAATATGAGTATCAATTTATAGTTGATGATAAAGGAGTCAACACTGCCACGGTTGGAAAAACGAAACGCAAAAATGCTGTTGTCAACAGCCTTCTATTGTTAACAGGCCGACCAGGTGCAGCTGGGGCAGGCTTGTTGGCGGCCTCCCGCCAGGTTGAGCGTGTGAACTGGCAGGATGTTGATCAATTTGCGGCAGACCCAGCACAATTGGAGATCCAATTGAAGCGGGGGAGTCATGTTAAGATGTTGATTCGCTGTACACCTGAAAATTATCAGGCGGTTGTTGAGAGGGTTGAGAGAGCAATTAAGGAATACTAAACTTCTCTCGTTAGATTAGTCGTCCCAGCCGCTTGTAATTGCGCGTTATCAGCTGTAAAATGGTTTTATAACAACCATCCTTTTTCGAGAAAGATCAGGAGATTCAAGGATGAAAAAAATATCCGCAAGATTCCTTATCGTGATTGTGCTGCTGATTGGCATCTCACTGGCTTGTGGGATTGCCCCACCAGGCAACAGGACAGCGTCTGACCTCAGAGAAACAGAAGTGAGCCTGAAAATGACGGAGGTAGCCCTGGCAGAGAATAAGTTAACAGCTGAGAGCAATACACTTGCCATGACTGCCATCGCAATTGAGCAGGCAGCAACGCAGGAAGTTCAACGGGCAACAGAGATTCTCCCACCAACGGATACACCAATGGCGGTCCAGGAGTCAACCCAAGAGCAACCACCCACCCAGCATGCCCTTCCCCAATCTACAGAAACACCGAATCCAACCATAACGCCACAACCCACCAGTGATCGGCTTATCCTCTCGGTGAACACCAACCGGGATGTATTTCATTGCATTTCTTTGGATGGCCCAAGCACCTTAACCATCTCTGTTTCGCTCAGTGATATTGACAAGGGCATGGCGGTTTATTGGCGGCTAAAGGATAAAGCCACCAACAGGACCTCAGAATGGGAATCTAAAGATATGCGCCGAGCTGGCGGTAACACGCGGGACTTTACTTTTGATGGTGATGTCATCGCAGGCACGAATAATTTCTATTACCCGCCTGGGTTTGGTGAGTCCTGGTTTCAATATCAGATCATTGCTGATTTTAATATTGAACGCACCGATGTCTTTTCTGATGTGACCTTTTTCCCCTGCGCAAATTAGGCTTGCTGGCAATGATAATCATTAAACATTGACCAACATCAGGTTCATTTGTGGACCTGAAGAAATCCCATTGGTATTTTTTAGTAGAATTGAAGGACTATGGCTCAAGAGAACAAGAAAAGACCGATCGCCCTGATAACTGGTGCCAGCCGTTCCATCGGCATTGGCGCTGCAATTGCACTTACACTGGCAAACGCAGGCTGGGATGTAGCCACCACCTACTGGCGACCCTATGACGACAGCATGCCCTGGGAGAGCCAGCCCGAGGATGCTGAAGGAATTCTTGCGGGGGTGCGCCAATTGGGTTCAAATGCCGTTTCTATTGAGGCAGATCTGGCAGATGTGAATGTGCCCGCACAGGTCTTTGATCGGGTTGAGGCGGCAATGGGCCCGGTGATGGCACTGGTGATGTCTCACTGTCATTCTGTTGACAGCAGCATTCTGACGACCTCGGTTGAAAGCTTCGACCAGCATTTTGCTATCAATGCCCGGGCCACCTGGTTATTGGTGCGTGAATTTGGTGCGCGTTATATATCGGGGTTTGGGGATGGACGCATTATTGCCATCACCAGTGATCACACGGTTGAGAACTTACCTTATGGTGCCAGTAAAGGTGCTATGGATCGAATAGTTCTGGCTGCTGCCTTTGAGTTTAAGCACCTGGGCATAACGGCCAATGTGATCAACCCGGGTGCAACCGATACGGGATGGATCACTGAGGTACACAAGCAATTAATCCAAGAGAAGACGGCATTAGGCAGGGTGGGCACACCCCAGGATTGCGCCAACCTGGTGCGCTTTCTGTGTTCAAAAGAGGGTGGTTGGGTGAATGGGCAGCTTTTATACAGTGATGGCGGCATTGCTTAGTGTTGGAAGGTGTTTGATGTGTCTACTGGCAGAAGAGCGGTAAAAAATTATTGTATATCCCTGAATTGAATTGAATGATCCTTAGGGTGAATATCTGGGTGGCGTCCGGAACAATCCCGTTTTTGGCTGTGATGGTGATTGTGTAATCCCCAGCAGAGGTTAAACCCGGTTTTCCAGACAATGTGGCTGTGCCGTCTTGGTTATCCGCCAGCGTGATTGCCGGGGGCAAAATGCCAGTGAAAGACAGTTGGGGGTATGGGTTACCTACGGTGGTAATCGTGAACAGGCCTGTTTCCCCGACAACGAAGACAGCCGTATCCGCACTGGTAATGATTGGGGCTTGCCTGGTGCGTGGTGGAGCAATGACACCCAACATCCATCGGCCAGCGGTGGATTGGTTAGGGGCGTGTGTCACTGGAGGAACCAGCAGGGATATCAGTAGAAAGAAAAGGACTGTGCCTGTTGTTTTGTAATTCATCACATTTGATTAATAATATCGAGAAGAGAAATTGGTTAATCTCACTTTTTGACAGGGTTGTGGGTTATGGGATAACTATATCATGATAATGGTTGAATTGGACTGTCTCTGTTCAATAAAACAAAATTATTGAAGCGTATGGCAGCCTGTGCCTTGTACAGGATGCAGTTCACTCCTATAATTGTTTGGAGAGGTGAAGAACCACAGGATTCATGGAAGATATTATCATCTGAGTTTAGCAAGAATTCAGAAAGGAGATCAAAGACCTATGAGTGAAAACACCCAACCACAATATCCTGTCTTTGTAATGTGCGGCCGGGATGAGAAAAAACGACAATTACTTGAAAAGCATGACCCCGAAGAGAAGTACAAGGTCAAAGCCCTGCTGCCTTTTCTGGGTAGACGCCTGATTGACTGGCAGCTTGAAGTGTTAAATCAATCGTCTTATGTAGAAGGACTCTACCTGATCGGGTTGTCAGAAGAAGATGCGGTTTTTGACTATCCCGTCCACTATGTGCCGATCGACATGATGGCTGATTTCGCCGAGAAGCTAGCTGCTGGGGTTGCTTACCTGGCACAACAGGGGAAATCCCCGGACTTGGTGGTCATCAGTTCTTCCGATACCCCTGCAATTCGCCTGGAGGATGTGAATGCTTTCTTAGGAGGGCTTGGCCTACACAGGGGGTATGAGTTTATTTTATCGCTGGTACCGGAGGAAGTGATCGAAGCGGTCTTTCCCCGGTCTGGTCGGGTTGTGGCGCGTTTTAGCGACCAGCATGTTTTTCCGGGCGAGTTATACGCCCTCAGCCCCAGGGCGATTGGGGTTGGGCAGCAGGTTATCCGGGAGTTCAGCCAAAGGCGTCGTCAAGTTAACCGCAAAAATAAAAAGATCAGCCTTGGTCCCTTTATTCGTTTCATCGCCCGTCGTCCTCAAGCATGGCCCACCTTATTGAAATATGCATTAGGGGTTGCCAGTCTTGAAGATGGGGAACGGGCTTTTTCTGCGGCCTTTGACTGCCCTACCAAAACCGTCATCATCCCCCATGCCAGCTTTGGGATGGATATGGACCTGCCCGAGGACTACCAGCGGCTTGAGGACTACATGCACCAGATGGCAAGCCATGGTAACTACTCAAGTCGTCATGCTGCGTAGGAGGAGGGTGTGATATGGCGGCTCCGCCGCCATATCACACCCTCACCAATTCATCTGCAGATTGAGTAGTTACTCGGTTTATTCCTAATCAAAAAAGGCTGCCCATGCGGACAGCCTATTTGTCTAAGGGGTTATGTTTTTATCTTACTTCAGGGGAAGAAAATCACCAACGAAACCTGGTTGCAGCGCAAACACGCCCAGGGGTTGGTTTACGCCTTCGCCGGTAGCAAAGGCTGAGATGATGGTGCCTGCTTCAAAGTCGACGGCAATGGGGTCGATCAAGGTGGTA
>PWSY01000249.1 GCA_003563055.1 Anaerolineaceae bacterium
AAGGCCCAAATGTCGGATCTCGACGCATCCCGATAATGACCTCGAGCCCTTTTGGGGCCATTTTCTCGACTAAAAAACCTCTGATCTCAACCTCAGGCACTGTTGTGCCTACCGACGCGTTCATCCTTTCCATCGCCATCGCCAACTCGTTTTCAGAGCCGATATTGAGCGCAATGCCACCCATGTCAGATTTGTGCAAAACCTGAGGTGACACAATTTTTAGGACAACCGGGTAGCCAATTTCTTCCGCGATTTCGAGGGCAGCTTGGGGATCATCAGCAAAACCACCTGCGACCAGGTTCAAACCATACTCAGCCAGGATTGGACGGGTATCAGCTTCGCCCAACGCATGGCTATCTGCCTGCAGCAATCTTCCCTCAACAGCCCTGGCCTTATTGATCTTATATGAGAATACTTGGGATGACCTACGCTGCAACCATTGGCGATAAAAAAGCATGGCGCCCAACACCTTACCTGGCACCTCTGGAAAAATGCTCATCGGAACGTAATTTTGATGCAAAACTGCCCGTGCACCTGCCAGGCTGTTCTCGCCGACCATGCATGCCAAAACTGTTTTTTCAGTCTGATGTGCGTTTTCGACAATTACCCTAGCAACCTCGCTCGGGTCAACCAGAGATTGCGGCACCAGCATCGGCAACAACACATCCACTGCTGGGTCATCCCCTAACACCGACAAACTATGCGCAAACTCGTCCGGACCAGCCCCTCCCAACATATCCACTGGGTTGGTTACCTGCGCACTTGGATTGAGTTTCTCAATTAATTGCGCCTGTTTTTCTGTTGATATAGAGGCTAAATCAAATCCTTGCGAGGCCAGGGCATCAGATGCCAATGCAGCGGTACCGCCTGCATTAGAGAAAATCACCACATTGGTGCCTTTCGGTAAGGGCTGACAGCTAAGCGACCAGGCCACATCAAAGAGTGTTGGCAGGTCCGGGACTTCAATCACACCAGCCTGGCGAAAGGCTGCCTGGTAAGCGGCATAAGACCCCGCTAGTGAGCCGGTGTGAGATGAAACCGCCTTCGCACCTGCTTCAGTTCGACCCGCTTTAAGCAAAACGATGGGCTTTTGTCTGGAAACCTGGCTGGCAACCTGCAAGAATTTCTCACCATCCTGAATACCTTCCACATAAGCAGCGATCACTTTTACTTTAGGGTGCCCACCAAAGTAAGCAATCATATCTGTTTCATCGACATCAAGCTCATTACCTAGGCTGGCAAAATGTGAAAAGCCGATCTGTTTATCAGCGATATAGTCAACCACACCACCCAATACCGCACCGGATTGTGAAAGAAACCCGATTGACCCTCTCGCTGGCACCCCTTTAATGAAGGTTGTATTGAGCCCCGTGTGCAAATCAAGGGTGCCGACACAATTCGGTCCAATTAACCGCATCTGATATTTTTTCGCTATCTGCAGGCATTCTGCTTCTAAGGCAATGCCTGCCCCACCCACCTCTCTGAACCCACCTGAGATGATAATCACTGCTTTAATGCCACGCGCACCACAGGACTCAAGAACAGGTGGCGTCAACGCTGCAGGCAGCACCACAACAGCCAGGTCCACCGGATCAGGCACATCAGCAACATCCGCATAAACGGGCAAACCCAAAATTTCTTCAGCCTTTGGGTTGACAGGGTAAGCTTCACCCGCATACCCATACAACAGCAAATTTTTGAGGATGCCATGGCTTAGTTTTTCAGGGTTGGCCGATGCGCCAATGATAGCAACACCCGATGGTGAAAAAAAGGGCGCCAGGTCTTGTGTCATGGATCATATTCCTTTCATCGTTCAATAGTAACTACTCAGTCTACAAGAGAATTTGGGGGTCAAACATCCAACCTTCAGCAGCAGGGCTGCCTAAGCAGTTAAGCTTAATTAATGAACATTTCGATATTATACCCGAGATGTTTACTCTCCCTGTCATCTTATGCTTTATAATAACCATATGCCCTTGAGCCTCGAACAAAAAGCTCTTCAAGAACAACCCTTGCCCTCAAAAATATTTCTACAAGGCCAGGCAGGCACAGGTAAAACAACAGCTGGAACGTTGTGGCTTAAAAAACTGCTTGACTCGGGAATTCCTGCGCATGAGATTCTGATCGTTATCCCTCAGCGGACATTGGCACAACCCTATCTTGAATGCCTGCGCGATGAAACAGTACTTGCACATAGCCTGGTAACAACCTTGACATTGGGTGGGCTTGCTCGTCGTATGGTAGATCTTTTTTGGCCCCTGGTCAGCCGGGAAATCGGTGTTGCCAAGCCAAATTTACCACCACAATTTCTGACTCTCGAAACCGCCCAATATTATATGTCCTACATCGTCAGGCCTTTGATCGAAAAAGAAGGCTATTTTGAGAGCCTGATCATCAACCGCAACCGGATTTATTCTCAAATTCTGGACAATATCAATAAAGCAGCGATTGTTGGTTTCGACTACACAGAAATCGGTGACAGGTTAAAAGCTTCCTGGGTTGGCGATATTGAACAATTCCACATCTACGACGATGTGCAGTCTTGTGTGAACCGCTTCCGAAATTTCTGTTTAGAGAATAACCTCTTGGATTTCTCACTGCAAGTAGAGGTATTTATCAAACATCTTTGGTCCTCACCCCTCTGCCATAATTACCTCGTCCGTTCATACCGACATTTAATCGTCGACAACCTAGAAGAAGACACGCCCGTATGCCACGATATCCTTCGGGAATGGCTGCCTGATTTTGACTCTGCATTGCTCATTTTCGATCAAGGTGCAGGGTATCGCTTCTTTTTGGGTGCAGATATTGCCAGTGGATACAGTCTCCGTAAAGAATGTGATTCCATTTTCCAGTTTGAGGAAAATTTAGTTAACGAACCCTGTATCACACATCTCAAATCGGGGCTCGAACATGCAATATTGAGTCTTCAAGGCGGGTCCAGGAAGGGTATCAGAATACCTTATGACGCTATCAAAGACTCCATTCAATCTCCAGAAGAAAATCCAAAATATTTCCCGGTAATGGTGCACTGGGTGGCAAATCAGGTGGCTAACCTAATCACTGCAGGTACCCCCCCAGGCGAGATTGTCGTACTCGCACCTTTTATGCCCGATGTATTGCGTTTTTATCTCTCAAACCAATTCGACGAATTGGGAATTCCCCACCAATCACATCGCCCATCTCGCTCCCTACGTGATGAGCCCACCACTCAAACCTTACTCACCCTCGCGACAGTCGCTTTTCAAGACTGGGAAATGCTCCCAAAACGAATCAACCTTGCTTTTGCACTCATGCAAGTCATTGAAGGCCTCGATTTGGTCAGGGCACAGCTTCTCACAGCTTATGTTTATGATGCACGATCTGGCGAGTTTCCCCTCAAGACTTTTGAAGTCGTACCCGGAGAGATCCGTGACCGAGTGACATACCAGGTAGGAAAACGATATGACCACCTTCGAGATTGGCTTGAATCTAATGCCCCGCAAAATACAAATAGGCTGGATTTTTTTCTGAATCACTTATTCGGTGAAGTGCTCAGCCAACCTGGTTATGGATTTCATAATAACCTGGATAGTGGGAACACCATTGCAAACCTGATCGAATCGATCCAAAAATTTCGGTGGGCTATTGGACCCCAATTGCCCGCAGAGATGTTCACAATTGGCAGAGAGTATGTCCAAATGGTGCAAGATGGTATCATTGCTGCCCAATACGTCCATGAATGGGAACGTCAAGACTCCAATTCTGTTCTCATCTCGCCGGCCTATACTTTCTTAATCAATAACCAGCCCGTTGATTATCAGTTCTGGTTAGATATTGGTAGCCCAAGCTGGTACCAGCGGCTAAACCAGCCCCTGACCCAACCTTATGTGCTCAGTAGAAATTGGGTAGAAGGAGACCTTTGGGATTCGGAAGACGAATTAGCGCACGCTCATGAGACTTTACGCCGGTTAACCCTGGGGTTGCTCCATCGCTGCAGGAAAAAAGTCTTCATCGGTATGAGCGAATTGGACGTGAGGGGTTTTGAAAATCGGGGCTTATTAATCAGACTTATTCAACATGTTCTGCAAAGCGCGAAGAGGCAGTCGAGATGAGCGAACATAGATTCAAGCTCCGGCCAGGTCAACAACAGGTACTGCGCTACCATGCTGGGAAAATGGGTGTCAGCGCCGTCCCAGGTAGTGGGAAAACATGGACTCTTTCGTGCCTGGCAGCACACTTACTCCAATCCGGCGCAATCGCCCCTGACCAGGAGATTCTGGTCGTAACCCTCGTCAATGCCGCTGTGGATAATTTTTCCAACCGGATTTCATCACAACTGCAAATTGAGGGTCTGCTTCCCGGTTTTGGATACCGCGTCCGCACCCTGCATGGCCTGGCCAATGATATCGTTCGAGAAAGGCCCGACCTGGCCGGCCTTGGCACCAATTACCAGATCATAGACGAGGTTGAAGCATCGCGCATTAAACAGCGAATCACCCAGAATTGGCTTATGGCCCATATCGACTTTTTTGAGCCTTACCTGGCCTACGAAGATTACCAAAAAGAGAAAGTCTATGAAAATAAATACAACCTGCCCGGCATGGTCAACGGAATTACCACCGCATTCATCCGTCTGGCAAAAGATCGGCAATTAACTCCGGATGCCTTACGTGATTTATTGGGGAAAGCACAAATATCCCTGCCATTGGTTGAAATGGGCGTCGATATCTACAGAGATTACCAGGAAGCGCTCAACTATCGGGGCAGCGTGGACTTCGATGACCTGATCCGGCTTGCCCTGCGTTGCTTACGTTCAGATCCTGCCCTGGTTGAGATGCTGCGCAGTCGTTGGCCCTACATCCTGGAAGATGAAGCCCAGGATTCAAGCCTGCTGCAACAGGAAATCCTTTCTTTGCTGACAGGTGAACAGGGGAACTGGGTTCGGGTAGGCGACCCAAACCAGGCGATCTATGAAACCTTCACAACTGCCAGTCCCCAATACCTGATTGATTTTCTTGACAAGCCCGATGTCGATCATCTTACCCTGCCTGAAAGCGGTCGCTCGACATTGAGCATCATCAACCTGGCAAATCATCTGATTACCTGGACACAGCAAGAACATCCCAACCCCAATGCCAGGCAAGCGCTTACCCCACCACTTATTGAACCAACCGCACCAGGTGATCCACAACCAAACCCACCGGATTGCCTAAAATGCATCCGCTTGATTGAAAAAGGACTGACTCCTGACCAGGAAATCAATTTCATTGTAGATGCTGTTGAAGTTTTCCTGGCTGAGCATCCCGATCAGACAATTGCCATCCTTTCACCACGTAACGCACGCGGTTTCAAATTCGTTGATGAACTTAAGCGCCGCCAGATCCCCTATTTAGACAATTTGCTCCAATCAAGCAGTACCACCCGTCTATCGACCGGCGCGATTGCCAATATTCTCAATTATCTTAGCGATCCAAAATCGGGCAGTAAGCTATCACTCGCCTATAAAGTTTGGCGTCGGTCTGAGAGAGAGGATAAAGAAAAATGGAAATTCCATGTATCCATCATCAGCCTGCTCAGAAAATGCAAACGAGTAGAGGAATATCTGTGGCCAACAGGGACCAGCGATTGGTTAGAGCAAATTGCGAGTGACGCTAATGACTCAAAAAGTATTGATGAACTGGTTGCCTTCAGATCTGTTGTGAGGCGATGGCATGACACCATCTTTCTGCCCATTGATCAGCTCGTGTTGACGATCTCACAAGACCTGTTCCTGGACCCTGTTGAATTAGCCCTAGCCCACAAACTATCTTCGCTTTTAAGGCAATTTGCTGATGCACACCCAGATTGGCGTCTTCCTGAGTTCAAAGAAGAGCTGGCTAATATCGCCCGCAATGAACGAAAATATTTGGGGTTTTCTCCAGAGGATGAAGCCTTTAACCCCGACCTCTACCCCGGTCGGGTTGTGGTTGCCACCATGCATAAGGCAAAAGGTCTCGAGTGGGATTGTGTGTTTTTAACTGCTGTTAATAACTATAATTTTCCTTCTGGTGACGATTATGACCAGTACCAATCAGAAAAGTGGTTTGTGAAGGATCATATGAACCTGGAAGCGGAAACAATTGCTCAATTCAATACTTTAATTCAAAACAGCCCTTACGATTGGTATCAGCCCGGAAGGGCGTCTCTGGATGCCCGACAGGAGTTTATCCGTGAGCGTCTGCGGCTTCTATTTATGGGCCTAACACGCGCCCGCCGCTGGCTGACCCTGACTTGGAACACAGGTCGGACATCAACAAAAAATGTTGCCGCTTTGCCATTTCTGGCACTATTCAACTATCTGGAATCCATGTCATGAAACTACCGGATGATTTTTATTTTACCCAAAGCAATCTCCAGGATTATGAAGATTGTGCCTATCGTTTCTATTTACGCCACCTTTTACACGTTAAATGGCCCGCGTCGGTGGTGGGCGATGCTATTGCATTTGAGAAGATGGGGCAATCCGGCGCACGTTTCCACCGCTTGATACAGCAGTACTTGCTGGGGATACCTGAAGACCGACTGCGCGATCTTGCACTCAGAGACCCAAATCCTGAAATTGCCGAATGGTGGGAAAACTTTTTACAATACATACCCCAATTATTGGATGGTCAACGCTTTATTGAATCCACACTGACCACATCCCTGGCTGGACAACACCTGGCCGCAAAATTTGACCTGGTGCTGGTTAATGAAGATGGGAACCTAACCATTTTTGATTGGAAAACATCAAAAAAGCAAATTCGAAAAGACTGGCTGCTGGAGAGAGTTCAAACGCGGTTATATCTCTTGATCCTCAAGCAAGGAGGGGCTTCTCTTACAGACTTTGAGTCAATCGGACCAGAGCAAATAACAATGACCTACTGGTTCACCGCATCACCAGACACCCCGGTTACAATCCCCTACAACCATCATGCTTATCAGAAGGATCAGGCTTATTTTATCAAAACGATCAAAATAATTATCGAGCAGGATTCGGATGCCTTTAATCGTACAACTGATCACCAGAAATGCCGTTTTTGCGTTTACCGATCGCATTGTGATCGCGGCGTTGAGCCAGGTGAGCTGGCCTCATTAATCGACTTTGAGACGCATGTTGGGTCTGATATGCTCAAAATCGATATCGATAGGATTGAAGAGATACAATTCTAATGCCCAAACAAAATGAGTGGATTGTTTCAGATCAACCACCAGTGCCTGAAGAATTTCAGACCGCAATCGGTGGTCATCCATTGGTGGCCCAAATCCTCTACCAGCGTGGGTACCAAGACATTGCTGCTGCCCGTGCGTTTCTGGACCCGAACGCCTACCAACCAACGCCCGCAGAAGAATTACCCGACCTTAAAAAAGCCTGTGATTTGTTAGTGAACGCACTCGATTTAAATCAACGCATTTTCGTCTGGGGTGATTTCGATGTCGATGGTCAAACAGCGACCACAATACTGGTTGAAGGGTTGCGAAGACTTGGGGCAGATCCTATCTTCCATATCCCTGTGCGAGCGAAAGAATCCCATGGGATTAGCGAGGAAGTATTAACCGATTATTTTAAATTGGGTTTTGACCTGCTGATCACCTGCGATACTGGCATTGGTGAACACAGGAACATCCAGCGTCTTCGTGATTACAATATCCCCGTGATTGTCACCGATCACCACACTCTTGGCGAGACGCTGCCTCCGGCAAATGCGGTTGTCAATCCTCAGCGTCTCCCAGCAGGACACCCCCTGCACACACTGCCAGGCGCTGGTGTGGCCTTTAAGTTGCTGGAAGGCCTTTTCGCCACACAAGAAGTCAGCTTCGATTCAGGGCACTTTTTGGAATTGGTTGCCTTAGGCATCG
>PWSY01000196.1 GCA_003563055.1 Anaerolineaceae bacterium
GTTATGACCCTGATGGCATGCCTGTGATTTTCGATCTTCAGATAGAGGCAGAGATATTGGGTTGTGAGCTTCTTTGGGCAGACAAGAATCCGCCATCAGTCAGTTCACATCCCCTTGCTGAAGACTATGAAGTTCCGAGTAAGGTCATTCAGCCGACAGATGGACGGTTGCCAGTGGTACTCAAGGCAATGCGCAGGTTGAAGAAAGAGATCGGTGATACCACAGCCTTATATGGTTTGGCATGCGGCCCACTTACACTGGCCTCACATTTAAGGGGCACAGAATTGTTCATGGATATGATTCGCAATCCCGAATCCTTACATGACCTGATTAAATTTTGTGGCCAAACAGCCATCCGAATTTCAGAATATTATATTCAAGCCGGGATGGATGTGATCGCGATCGTGGACCCATTGATTTCACAAATTTCTCCAAAACACTTTGAGCAATTTTTTGCAGAGGCCTTTACCGATATCTATGATTGGCTCAGGTCTGAAAATGTGTTCTCATCCTTTTTTGTTTGCGGCAATGCTTCGAAAAATATCGAGGTGATGTGCCAGACAGGGCCTGATTCAATTGCTGTGGATGAAAATATCAATATGCTAGCTGCAAAGGAGATCACAGATCGGTACAACATTACCATCACTGGAAATATCCCCTTGACGACGAAGATGTTGATGGGCACCGTGGAAGAAAACATGAAATTCGTGATCGATCTTTTAGATCAGATCGACCATCATAATTTTATTTTGGCACCGGGTTGTGATTTACCCTATGATGTCCCCGTTGAGAATGTGGTTGCTGTGGCTCAAGCCCTGCGAGATCCAGAAGGTACCAGGAAGAGCATCGGATAAATTTAATTTCGTAATACGAGAAAACCGAACAAAAAATAACGTCAGTTTAAATTAGTCATCAATAACCAATTTATTAAGGAGACCTTTACCCAATGGCTGAAACAAAAACGAACAAACTAAATGGAAGAGAACTACTGCTGAGCGTACTGCGGCATGAACAAACACCTGCTGTACCCTGGGTGCCTTATACGGGTGTCCATGTTGCGATGTTAAAGGGTTATACCGCAACCGAGGTGTTGACGGATGCAGATAAATTATTTGAAAGTTTAATGGCAGCCAGAGAACTATACGATCCGGATGGCATGCCTGTGGTTTTTGATCTTCAAATTGAAGCAGAGATACTCGGTTGTGAGTTAATTTGGGCAGATAAAAATCCTCCCTCGGTTGGTACACATCCACTGGCTGATAAATATGAAGTTCCGAGCAAGGTCATTGAGCCGACGGACGGCCGACTGCCCGTTATACTGGAAGTTATGCGCAGGATGAAGAAAGAAGTCGGCGATACTACGGCATTATTCGGCCTGGCATGTGGACCGCTTACATTGGCATCCCATTTACGCGGTACAGAATTGTTCATGGATATGATTCGTAATCCGGATTCCTTGCATGATCTGATCGAATTCTGTACCCAGACAGCCAACCGTATCGCAGCCTTATATATTGAAGCAGGGATGGATGTGGTCGCGATTGTGGACCCTTTGATTTCACAGATTTCACCGAAACATTTTGATCAATTCTTTGCTAAGGCATTTACAGATATATTTGAATCAATCAGGGCTCAAAATGTGTTTTCATCGTTCTTTGTGTGTGGTGATGCTACAAAGAATATCGAGGTTATGTGCAAAACAGGCCCTGATTCCATTGCTGTGGATGAGAATATCCATATGGTCTCAGCGAAAGAGATCACAGATCATTATAATATCACCATTGCTGGCAACATTCCATTGACCACAAAGATGCTCCTTGGCACACAGCAAGACAATATGAAATTTGTTGTCGATATGCTGGATGAGATCGATCATCATAATTTCATTCTGGCACCGGGATGTGACATGCCCTTTGATGTGCCGGTTGAGAATGTGGTTGGTGTGGTACAGGCTGTGAGGGATGCTGAAAACACTAAAAAGATGCTTGAGAACTATGAAGCCCCAGAGATTGATACCAGCAGCGTTGTTATCCCAGACTACGAGAATCTAGAGAAGCCACTGATTGAAGTTTTCACTTTAGATTCTGATACCTGCGCTGCCTGCACTTATATGATGGGTGCCGCTAACCGGGTTGCTGATGAACTGGAAGGTCAGGTAGATCTGGCTGAATATAAATTCACGAAACCAGAAAATGTCGCCCGAATTGTAAAAATGGGCATCACCAATCTCCCGGCGATTTTTATCAACGGTGAACTGAGGTATTCCTCGATTATTCCCAGCAATCAAGAGTTTATTGATGTCGTTAAGCAATTAATCTAGCTGGTTCACCTCATTACATGCTCCTGGTCTGTGCGTACATTTTATTAGTAGAAAAAACAGGCCAGGAGCAACAATTGTTCATAAAGTTTGTTTTTGGTTGATGCCTAAGGCTTGAACTCTTTAGTGACCAGTCTCACAGGTTAATCCAGTTTATAAAATAGAACGGTAAGAAATGAAACAAGAAACATCTCTCTATCTGGTAGGCGGTTTTTTGGGCAGCGGGAAGACAACGGCCATTATTGAAGCCGCCAAGCATCTGATCCAACAAGGTTATAAGGTGGGTGTGATTACCAATGATCAGGGCAAGTACCTGGTTGATACCGCTTTTTTTCGTCTAGAATCGATCCCAGCTGTGGAAGTGGGCGGTGGTTGTTTTTGCTGCAATTACGATGATCTTAACGATCACATCAAGGAACTGATCAACCAGTTATCACCGGATATTATATTTGCTGAGTCTGTTGGCTCCTGTGCAGATATCGTCGCGACGGTTATCAAACCTTTGCTTACTTTGGATAGAGACATTATCACACCCAAGAGTTTGTCAGTCTTTGTTGACGGACGTATGCTGACCCTATGGCTGGATGGTTCACCAATGCCTTTCAGCGACGATGTTGTTTATATATTTGAAAAGCAGATGGAAGAAGCTGGATTACTGGTTATTAATAAACGCGATTTACTGATCGATGATGAGATCAGACTTATTCAAGAAAAATTTCCGAGTCGTTTACCGGATCAGCCGTTCATCTTTCAAAATAGTCATGACCCTGCTGATGTCAAGTCATGGGTAAAAATGCTCATAAGCAGCGAGGCAGTCCTCCCAATGAATAGCCTGGAAATTGACTATGCGCGTTATTCACATGGAGAAATGCAAATGGCCTGGCTTGATGAGACTATCCGGTTTGAGGTCGAGGCTGGATCAGCAAAGGATGTGCTGATTGCTATACTCCAGGAACTTCTCGACGGGCTCAAAGAACAACAGGTCAGTATTGGCCATCTCAAATTTGTCATTCGCAGTGAGGGGGTCCATAACAAGTTGAGTTTAACCACGATCGAAACTGAAAATTGGCAGGACCAGGTGCCTGAGATTCTTGACAATCAGGTGGAGATGTTAGTAAACGCCAGGGTTGAAGCCACTGCTGAGGGATTAAGAAACACCGTTATGGCTGCTATTAATAAAGCTCAAAAAGCGTTTGACTTCACTTTTGAAGAATCAAATATTGAGTTTTTCCATCCCGGTGAACCAAAGCCTATCCATCGATTTTCCTGATTGAAAGCCAGAAATGTTTATGAGTCCTTTGAAATAAGGCTTAACCAGGTATTGATATCAAACATTACCATTCACAGTGATGCAATAGGTCAGGTTTCTGCTTCTGCGACCAGAAGGACTATCCATTATTACTTTCATTAAAAATAAAGCGACTGTAAAAATAGTTTCGTAAATTCAGGATAAACCGTTAGTTCAATATATTTAATATCTTTGGTTAGGTTTTGGGCGATATCCCTTTGATGATGTGAGGTCAATAATTGTTTTGCACCCATCCCGGCCGCATTACCGACCTGATGGAAACGTTCAATTGGCAATGTAGGGAACATGCTGATACGCATAGCGCTGGATATGTCTAGAAATGTACCAAAAGCCCCAGCGATGACCCAATCGTTGACATCTTCAGCATTGATCGCGGCAGTCTCCAAAAGGACTTCTATCCCGGTGCGAATGGCGCCTTTTGCCAGTTGTATTTCGTTGATATCATTACGAGTAATGAGAATTTCTCTGCCATGACCTGTTTCGTCGCTTTTTGCCAACAGATAAGCATTTTTTCCATTGAACTTAGAAACACGTGGATTTTCTGTGTCAAGCTGCCCCATTTTGTTAATCACACCGGTACGGATTAATTCGGCAATTGCGGAAAGGATGCCTGTGCCACAAATCCCAATGGGTGCCTCGTTGTCGATTGTGGTAAAAATGGGTTGACCTTCTTTGATTACAACCTTTTCTATAGCGCCAGGCGCAGCACGCATACCATCTCGAATGTGTGCGCCTTCAAATGCCGGGCCGGATGCTGTAGAGCAGGTAAATACTTTTTTATTGGTGACGAGGCTTATCTCGGTGTTGGTGCCAATATCCACCAGAACCCGTATGTGACGATTGTTCATGATTCGGGTTGAAAGTAGGGCTGCTGTGTGATCCGCACCGACGTATCCTGCGATAATTGCTGGCATATGCACCAGTGCGCCAGGCGCGATCTCAAGTCCGATTTCATATGCCTCGTAGTCAACCGGATCAGATAAAGCCGGGACATAAGGTGTTTCGCCCAATTGCCTGACTGGTAGTCCGGTGAAAAAGTGATGGATAGCAGTATTACCAACGAAGACAGCATCCACAATTTGCCCCTTGTCAACGCCTGCGGTTATACATAGTTCTGAAATTGATTCATTGATTGTCTCAACCAAACGCACTTGCAGTTGCCTTCTATTTGCTTCTCCTTCATTGGCATAGGCAATTCGACTGACAATATCTTCCCCGTAAACAATTTGTGGATTCATCACGCCCATACTGGCCAGGGTGGTGCCATCCTCGATATTAACCAGATACAGTGCCAATTTGGTAGAACCCAGATCAGCAGCCAAACCGATCAATGGGGTTTTGGGTGGCAATGATGCAATCAGTTGTGTTCCTGTTTCATTTTTCCTTAACACCAATCGCGTTTCCCAGTTGTTTTTCCGACAAGAAATCGATAAAGCACCTAAGGTATGGAGGTTGCCGTGAATTTCTTCAATGCCTTTTGTCTTAAGAAACTGGTTGACTCGTGTCAGATCGGATCGAAGATCTGTTAAACCTGGCCCTTCAAGTTTCACATCCACTGGAAACACGATAGGTTCCGGTTCCAGCGGAGCCTCTTGACCGTCTATTTGCAGCCGTTGACCAAAAGGCAGGGATGATTTGGGAATTTCAATTAAAACATCACCTGATGGCACTGTGCAGCACGCCAGGCGGTAGCCGTCATCCAGCTCAGACTGGCTGAGCAAATTCTTTTCAGCCCCGGATAATGGGGATACTGGACCATTGATAACCCGGATCTTACATGCACCACATATTCCAACACCATTACACGCAGCCACCAGATCAACACCACATCTTTGAGCAGCGATTAATAGGTTAACATCTCTGTCAACAATAATCCGGCGGCCTGAGGGTTGGAACAATATTTCATGTTGTTGCTTATCTGATGTCATTCTGTGAACCTATCACTTCAAGATTGATTGATGACCATTATGTTCGAAGCCAGCTATAGTAATAAAACAAGTTTAACAGGAAAAAAAGTAAAGGAGAATGGCCCCTGACATAGATTGCGGTACCTATGTGCGCTTCGATTGGTCCATTCTCCTTTTATTATTGAATTTTTGTTACTACTCAGCCAATCCTGCTGGTGAAGAGGTGGGGGGGTTGTGTGCCGGCGGAGCCGGCACACAACCCCCCCCCGATTCCCCTGCAGCCTGAGTAGTTACGAATTTTTTAGACAAAGCTTGTCAAAAATCTAGCTTGTTAACCAGAGCCAATGACTAAAGCCTAATAGATGCTCATGGGAATACCCAGGTCAATGACTTCTTGTTTGACCTTGTGATAAATGGTTTCCCATTCTTCTGTTGGCTGATGGGTTGTCATGTCATAGGCTTCTTGATAAGGTTTCCCATAGTCGGGGGATCGCAGGTCATCTTCATAGCGACTGACCAGTTCTTTTACGATTTCATTGACTTTCTCAACCCTCAAGCCAGAAGCTGCATGGGTTACCTCTGCGGTGAAACGACACTCCAGTGGGGTAATGTAGTCGTTGAGTTTGCCGCCGGCTGTGCGTGGCCCTACGGTCGCAGAAGCACCTGAGCAAGCCAGGACTGCCTGACCAGCAGCGATTTCGTATAGCAATTTTTCGGTCACTGGACCGGAAACAACATTGGCAATGTTCACTGGGAGGGTGTGGGTGTTACGGGATAAAGCTTGATTGACCACGCTCAAGCCCCAAAGACCTTCACGATTAACATTGCTCAAATAACGGACGTCATACATCTGACCGCCGCCAGCATGGTTTTGAAGGATGGGATAGGAGAGGATTGAGCAGGCGATCTCACAAACCGTGGCACCTTCCACTGGCCCGGGCATACCGCCAATCATCGAGGGGCAATCAGCTTTGACCATGCCGCCCATGTTGATCGTGTGAACAACTTTGTTTAACGTCCGGTAATCGACCTTCATTTCAGATGGGAACAAAATCAGCGCCAGGTCAAATGCCGGTGAAAAACCGCCGGGCACACCATAGGCACCAAATTGACCATAATCCGTGGTGGCAGAAATGGAACCCCACCCGGCCATACCCTCACGCCCAGCCAGACGCCTGGCCTGGCGGTGGAGACGGGCGTATTGGGCATTCATTAAGGTTTCCCAGGGCGTGCCAGCCAATACCTGGTGACCTCGGATGGTGGTCATGGAGACACCTTCCAGAATATCAACTTCCGGTTCCCTGGCTATTCCTGTCAACACGTCGAGGATGATATCCTCGCTGACTGTGATTCCAAGGGAGCAAGCCACTTTACAGGGATATGGATCTTCTGGGATACGTGATTTGACCAGGGTGCCATCTCGGCCCTGGCCAAAAAAGATCTCGTCAGGCGCAAACTTCAAGGAATTTTCCAGTTCACCCTGTGTGACCTTGATGATCCTTTCCGTATCTTCGCACCAATAACCCAATTCAAGGGCCAACTCGAAGCCAGCCTGATAGAATTGATCGGCCAGGTCAAAATCCGTATTGACCGGGTTGTTGGGGTCGCAGGTTTTCTCTAATTTATAAGATTTTAAAATATTGCGGATGGTGCCACCGATTTTTTTAATGTCCCAATCCTTGGGTGAGCAATACTCACCGCTATGGGCACGGTCTAAAATTTGGTAAATGTCGGGTTTGTTTTCCATTATTTTCTCCTTGGTTTGGTTGAATAAAATAACAAGATTATCTTTCCGATACTCCATGCATTTCGATTAGCCAGGAAATTAATATAAAATCGATTATCTCAGATTTTGACAAGTCCTAGCCTTGTAATTGGTTTGAATTAGGATGGCTTCACCTTACCTAAGGCATCCAAAACCCGTTCTGGGGTCAGTGGGAACTGATCGATCCACACACCGGTGGCGTCATGAACCGCAGCCACAACGGCCGGTGTGAGGGTTAGATAGGGCATCTCACCAACGCCCCTGGCACCCCATGGCCCGCGGGGATCAGGGTGTTCAATAATGATATTATTGGTTTTATCGGGGATGTCCAGGACAGTGGGA
>PWSY01000203.1 GCA_003563055.1 Anaerolineaceae bacterium
CAGGATACCGATTGGCAGGCTGAGCAGGCTGAGAATGAACCGCTTTTCGAGAACATGGCGCGTGTACTCGTACTTGATGATTTGCCAGAGCTTAGCCATTTTCTTCTCCTCTTTGTTCCTTGACCACCTTGATGAAGATCTGGTTTAAGGGTGGAACAGCGAGTTCGAAGGTAGTCAGTTCGATGCCCTGGTTGATGAGGGTTTTTAGAATCTGGTTGGGCTCGGCTTGCTCATCCAATGACAGGCGATAGCGGCCGTTGATCGGATCAATTTTAACGACTCCTGCGATGGCATCCGGCAGTGTGTTGAGAGAAGAAACGATGATATCTTTTTCTGCGAAACTGCGTTGGATTTCGGAGAGGGTGCCATACAGAACCCGTCGGCCATGGTTGATTAACAGGATGCGGTCGCATAATTCTTCTACTTGGTTCATCTGGTGGGTGGACATGACGATGGCTTTGCCTTCATCCCGTTTCATTTGCAGGATTTCTTTAACCATTTCGGTGTTGACCGGGTCTAAGGCAGAAAATGGCTCGTCAATAATCAATAATTCGGGGTCATGGACAAGCGTGGTGATTAGCTGGGCTTTTTGTTGCATGCCCTTACTGAGTTCTTTCACTTTTTTATGGCGATGATCATAAAGGTCCAATTGCTTTAAGTAGTCGCCCAACGTCTTCGTTGCTGAGCTTACATCCATGCCCTTAAGTTTGGCGAGATAAGTCAGACAACGTTCAAGGGAGATGTCCTGGTATAGGCCGCGTTCTTCAGGCAGATAACCGATGCGGTTTTTTTTCTCCTCGGTCATCGGCCCGTTCAGGACATCAATTTCACCGGAATCCGGTTGAAAAATGTCGAGAATCATGCGGATGGTGGTGGTCTTCCCGGCGCCGTTGGGCCCCAGCAAACCGAAGATCTCCCCTGGCTGGACATCGAAACTCAATTGGTCGACGGCGCGGGTTGAACCGAATTGTTTGGTGATGTTGGTGACATTGATGAGTGGCATAGGTGTATCCTTCTAAATAACGCAAGAATAATTCGTTAGGAAACGTTAGCTTTTTATCTTTATTATTCCTGGCCCAAATATAAAAATATTACCTCTTATTTAATATATTTTCAATACCTGGCGATGATCTCACTGCGGCGGAAGGTGCGCACACCTATCCACAACAGGACGCCAGCGATGACCCAAAAAACGACTCCCAGGATGAGGGTGATCAGCGTGCCGAAATACATCACACCTGTAGCCTGGGCAATGACCAGCGCCACGATGGGCAGCACCACCAAGGCCGCAATCTGGTTGGCGTCTTGGGCGCTGTTTGCCTTTGAAGATACAATCACCGTTGCGCCGAGGCCTACGGCCGCAGTGGCTGGCGCAACCCAGAATACCAGGACGATCCAGGTGATATTGGGGAAGAAAATTTGTCCCATCGTGGGCCAGGCTGCGATGTTGGTTGTGAGACCGTACAGGACAAAACCCACCAAAGACACCACCAATGCAGGCACCCAGGCAGAGAGCAATTTACCTGTGAACAACTCCATGTCGGTGGTCGGTGTGTAGATCAGGGCTTCCAGTGTTTTGCGTTCTTTTTCACCGGCAAAGCTGTCCGATGCGATCACAGTTGCGACCATCAATGGGATGATCAGAAACATGGGCGCCAGCATATACACCAGCATGAATACGATCATCAACTGGTCTGTGGAATATGTTTCAAACTCAGCCATGGCTTCTCGCGGCAGAAGATCCAGAAACTGGGCCATATCGGGCATGTTTGCACCTGGCATATCACTGAGCGCAGGGGTGAAGTAACCCAACCCTGCTGGTAAGAGAAACATAAAGATCAGCGGCACCAGGATCAAGGGCAGCAAGGTTCCTTTACTGCGGCTGACAGCGAGCAAATCTCGCCGGACAATGGCTTTAATGACCTGCCAATTCATACTTTTGCCTCCTCTTTTTCATGCAGAGCGAAATAGACATCTTCAAGTGTGGGTTCTTGCGGGGTGAGTCGGTATAAGGGGATGCCTGTTTCAACCAGTTTGTTGACCAGTTGCGGCACAAGATCCCGTTTAGAGAGGGATAGGGTTACCACCGGCTGAGCTTCTGCCTGGGCAATGTCACGCGCGCCTGTAAGTTCTCTCAGTATTTTTACGGTAGCATTGACATGCTCGAGGGATGTTTCCAGCTCAAGCCTGAGCCCCTGCCATAGGTTGCGAGCCAGCTCATTTGGGGTGCCCAGAGCCACCATCCGCCCGAATTCCAGAACGGCAACCCGGTCACATAAACGCTGTGCCTCATCGAGGTTATGGGTACAGAGGAACACAGTGCGGCCATTTTTACCGCTCAGGTCACGGATCAGGGTATGTACCATACGGGTGGTGACAGGGTCGAGCCCGGATGTAGGCTCATCCAGAAACAGCAGCTCCGGGCTGTGCAGTATAGCCCGTGCCAGAGCCAGGCGTTGTTTCATTCCCTTGCTGTAACCGCTGACACGATCATCGGCTCGGTCAGCGAGTTGAAATTGTGTCAACAATTCACCAACGCGATGGTCAATCTGATCTTTGGGCATGCTATATAGTTCGGCGTAGATGGACAGGTTCTCATAGGCCGTCAGTCGTTCATCAACAGATGGGGTCTCGGTGAGGACACCGGTGCGACGGCGCAGTTCTGCACCAGCCGTGGTAGGATCAAGCCCAAGCACAGCAGCGGTGCCGGCAGTAGGCGTCAGTACCCCGTTTAGCAACCGAACAGTGGTTGTTTTGCCGGAGCCATTATGACCAAGAAAGCCCAGCACTTCACCGGGATACACTTCCAAGTCGAGGTGGTCCACGGCGGTGATGTCCCCGAATTGACGGGTCAATCCTTGGGTGGCGATCACAGGGGATTTGTCCATTATGTTTTCCTTGTTTTATTAGAAATTATTTGGCAGTTCATGGATCGATGCGGTTTTTATTTTTCTTCAACCACAAGTTTTATGAGGCGGTAATCATGCATTTCTTATTTCCGCCAGGAAAGACAGCAAGGCTGCGTTAAAGGCTGCAGGGTTATCCTGATTTAAGATGTGATGGGCGTTTTTAATTTCCACCAACTGGCTGTTGGGCTGCCTTTGATGCCATTTGATAGACATGTTTCGAAGGAACCGGATGTCATGATCGCCATAGACAATCAATGAAGGTTGCGTATTGGGTTCTGGGATCCCTATGACCATATCACGCACCATCTCATTGGTCAGGTGGGTGATCATGTCTTTACCTGTTTGTGAGACTGTTTCCATTAGATAAGCTTTTGTTTCATCGGCCAGAGCTTTATGTTCTGCAAAAGCTTTTTTCAGGGGTGTGAAGGGATACAGCTTCATTGACAGTGTAATCATTGGGATCATTGCAATCAGGATTGGCGAATATTTCGGATAAAGCGGGCCGCCGCTGATGTGAACACAGGCATTCACCCGGTTTGGATACCGATAGGCAGCTTCCTGGGTCACCAAACTTCCCAGGGATAAACCTGCCAGAGTCGCTTGATCAATGGCCAGTTCGTCCAGGATGGCGATCAGAAAGTCAGCAGCCGTTTTTGAGAACCGTAAATCTCGGTCAATCCCCCATGAACGCCCGTGATAGGGCATATCCCAGACGATCACCCGATAGTCCTTTTCAAGCGCGCTAACCTGATCGTTGAAAGTTCTATGGTCCATGGCTACACCATGAGAAAAAACCACTGTGGGGGCGTCTTCCGGGCCATGGAAATGGTAATAAACTTTCCCTGATTCATTGGTCAAGTACATGCTTGCGTTTCCTTTGGATATAAATTTCTTATTCGTTTGGTCACTTGATGATTATAATATGGGTTTGCGTGATCGTCCTGGCATCAATCGGCATGATTGATGGCAAGAATGATTGATATTACTCAGCTTGATTTGCATTTTCCGCAGATAAAAATGGTCGCGCGAAGAACCGGCGCCTGTCAAAGTGTGATAGGTTATGGGATAATCAGCTGGTAGGGTTTATTTTTTCCGCTGAATGAGCCACCCAACAAAGATATTCAGTGCTGTGAGGATCAATATCAGGGGCCAGGACCAAACCAGATCTGCATCTAACGGCGGCGGACAAACTTTGTCTGTGGGATCAAAGGTCAGCACAGGCCAGGATTTAATTGCTTCTTGAACGTCTGGGTCATCAAGCTGGCTGATGATCGCTGGTTCCGCAATAATGGTGACCGGACTGCTTTTGATGAAGGTATAGACCTGCTGCCATTCTTCGCTGGTTTCTGGTTTCCGAGCGATTGCGTTGATTACGCCCTGGGCAGTATTCAAGGTCACATGGGGATTTGCCAGCAGGTTCTTGAACCAGTCCGTTTGGTGTCCAAATCCGCTGATGACAAAGATGCGGCCATCCTGCTGGAAAAATTCAATGGGGGTGCGATGGACATTGCCCGATTTTCGCCCAAAAGTCGAGAGCACCAGGATATATTTGCCAATCAGCTTTCCCAGGCCCAAGCGATAGAGCAGGATTGGGAAGCGATACAGGTTTTTCAGGACACAATTTCCCGGGTAGGGAACGGGTTGGGGTGGGGTTATTTTTACTTCGGTCATCAAAAATCCTCCATTCTAATAATCAGATGAAAAGCATGGGTTGAACGTTACTGGTGAGGATGGCAATGGCTTGATCGATTTCTTCCCTCGTGGTCATTCGGCCCACAGAGAAACGGATGGCGCCCTTTGCCCATTCCAGGGGAACCCCCATCGCTGTCAGGACGCTGGAAACCTGGACCCGGTCAGCATGACAGGCTGCACCAGCAGAGGCAGCTACACGATCATCGATTTTCTTTAGTAAGGTATCAGCCTCAACATTGTTAAAGGAAAGGTTGAGGGTGTTTGGCAATCTGTCCTGGGGGTGGCCATTCAGGCGGATTGAACCTGCCTCAAGGGCGGCTTCAATACCAGTGTGCAGTTGATCCCGCATTGATTTTAAGTGGCGCATGGTTTCTTCAAGATCCTGGTGCGCCTGATGAGAAGCTTTGCCCAGTCCGACAATTTCCAGGACGTTTTCTGTTCCCGGTCGGCGATTATCTTCCTGACCAGCACCGAACATGATTTTTTCTAACTCGATGCCATTACGGATGTAGAGTGCCCCAACCCCCTTCGGGGCATAGAGTTTATGCCCGGCAATTGAGAGCAGGTCTACCCCCAGGTCCTTGACATTGACGGGGTATTTGCCCACAGACTGGGCAGCATCGGTATGAAACAGCGCTCCGCCTGCATGGGTGAGGGCTGCAAGTTCTTTGATCGGCTGCAGGGTGCCGACCTCATTATTGGCGTGCATGACGCTGATCAGGGTGGTTTCAGGTCTTATGGCAGCCTCAAGATCGTTCGGAGAAACTTTCCCCTGGGGATCGACTGGCAGTGTGGTGACCTCGCATCCCTGAAGCGCAAGAAACTGACACACTTCTGTGACTGCGGGATGTTCAACCGCGCTGGTGATGATATGGTTACGGTGACCTCCACAGGATTGGATTGACCCCCGGATAGCCCAATTATTAGATTCGGTCCCGCCGCTGGTGAAAATAATTTCCTCCGGACTGGCATTGATTAAACCGGCCACCTGAGACCTGGCTTTTTCGACAGCTTTTTTAGTCAAACGCCCATAGGGATGGTCGGACGAAGGATTGCCGTAGTGTTTCTCCAGAAATGGCCGCATGGCTTCAATGACATTGGCGGTCAGGGGTGTGGTGGCATTATAATCCAGGTAAATGGGTTTTTGTAGTTCCATATGCTTTTTCGCTGATAAAATCATGGTTAATTATACCTGGATGAAAACGAGAAACCATCTGGCAGGGACATTTGCCAGATGGTTTGGGGCTTGATACGATGTTTTTGTCAGGAATATTCTTTTTGCAAAGATCACCCTCAGCAGCCGGGATATCGCCATCTGATAAAAGGCAAGCTGATTAGCCGCTTAGCTTTCTATCATTAAGCCTCAGCTTTTAGTGGGAGGGCTTCCTCCTTTGCTTCGCCTTTTGTGACACCAACCATCATGACCAATGCCAAAGCCATAAAGACCGGGCCGATGTACATGGTCACGGAATAATCATGCCCTGCCAGTTCGACCAACCAGCCATTGATGTTTGGTCCCAGGATGGCTGCCATGGTCGAAAATAAGTAGTAAAGCCCGGTATAGGTGCCAATACGAATATCATCGGTCATGTCGACAACCATGGGCAATGAATTAATGTTGATAAATGCCCATGCAATCCCCGCAGCCATGAGGATGATGCCAACCCAGGGGACTTCTCCTAATACCGGCACGGCGAAAAGGACTTCTGTCAGGAAGGGGACAGGCAGGATGCCCATCAGCAGCATCATCAAACCCATCAGGACAATGCCTACCGATATCGTTTTACGGCGGCCGATTTTCCCGCCAATAAAACCGGAAGGCAGCGCAAAGAGCACGAACAGCAGGGATAGCTGCCCCAGCAATCGCACACCATCCGCTTCTGCCATACCCAGGTGTTGGTTGGCATATAATGTGAAGAACGCCTCAATGGCGTTATAAGAGATGAACCAAAACATAATCGCCAGGAAAATGCGAATGGCGCTTTTATCATCATCTTTTAACACCGATTTCAGGCTTGTGATCATGCTGGGCCGTTCTGCGTTAGGATTAATATCGTAGACTTTTGGCTCTCGGATAAAAATAAACACCAATATGACGGCAATCACCACCAGACCTGAACCGAGCCAAAAGGGGTAAGCGGGGTTCATTTCATAGAGTTGGGCACCCAACAGAAACGAGATGATCGCACCGACGCCACCCATAAAGTTGATCACGCCGTTGGCTTGCGACCTGAATTTGGAAGGGGTGATGTCCGGCATCAGGGCGACCACTGGCGTTCGCCAGATGACCATGGAAAGGATTAATGTCACTTTGCCTAATAGAAATACTGGCAGTGTGGCAGCGAGGGGCAGGAAGCCGAAGGCCACTGCAGCGATGGGCGCACCGATCAACAAGAAGGGCATACGGCGCCCAATACGTGTGTCCAGTCGATCAGACCAGACACCCACCGCCGGCTGGATGAACAAAGCAGCGATATTGTCCAGGGTCATTAAAAAACCAATGATGCCAGGCCTGACGCCAAAAACGTTTGCCAGAAAAAGCGGCACAAAGGCGTTAAAGGTGCCCCAGATCACGCTGACACCAAAAAAGCCAAAGCCCAGTAAAAAAGTTTTTGGGTAGTTTAATTTTTGTGGTTGCATAAATCCTCCATTAATTAATGATGTGTTGAGTTGGATGGTTGCCTGGGGGTGTATCCCAGGTTTTCAAGAAAAGCCAGGTCACCCTCATCGAGGTTGGCCTGGGACAACAAGTCTGGTCTATACTGCAGTGTGCGGCGGAGTGACTCACGCCGTCGCCATTGGGCTATCTCAGCGTGATTGCCGGAGAGCAACACCTCTGGTACTGCCCAGCCGCGAAACTCTGGTGGGCGGGTGTAATGGGGATATTCGAGTAAACCAGAGGCGTGAGAATCTTCAAGTGTTGCCTGGGGGTTACCGAGAACGCCCGGTAGGAGCCGCGTGACCGCATCCACAATCACCATGGC
>PWSY01000112.1 GCA_003563055.1 Anaerolineaceae bacterium
AGGGCGTAGAGATGGTGCTCCCTGGCGACCGTGTGACCATGGAAGTAGAACTGATCGTGCCTGTGGCCTTGGAGAACGGTTCGAAGTTCGCCATCCGAGAAGGTGGCCTGACGGTTGGCGCTGGCGTGATCTCCAAGATTATCGAGTAAGAATTTTTAGGAAGGATGACATAGTTGCCCCGGTTAACAGGGCAACTATGGTAAAATAAAATGGCTAAAAAGAAAGGTGTCCGCCCGGTCATAACCCTGGAATGTACAGATTGCCAGGAGCGAAATTACACGACTGAAAAAAACCGCCGTAATACGCCTGGCCGGATAGAGTTGAAAAAGTATTGTGCTCGATGCAAAGGCCATACGATGCATCGTGAGATAAAATGAGGTTGATGAGGTAAGGCAAGAAAACCAAATGACAAACTTGCCTCTCAACACTTACAGGCCAGTAGCTCAATTTGGCAGAGCACCGCTCTCCAAAAGCGGGGGTTGTGGGTTCGATTCCTACCTGGCCTGCCTTGAATTTTTCAACGCCGTCTATTTTGGGCGGCGTTTTGGACGTGACTGAGGAGAGACTTGTGTCGCCTAAGAAAAAAAAGAAACTAACAATAACTCAAAAGATCCAGCGCTTTTGGCGTGAGACCATCGGTGAACTTCGTAAAGTCACCTGGCCTACACCAGATGAAGCCTGGAAGATGACTCGTCTTGTATTAGTTGTGATGGCACTGATGTCGATGATCCTGGGTGCATTGGATTTTGTTTTTGCTCAATTGATCACACTCTTGGTTGCGATCTAACCCAGTTATCCATCATAAGAGAGTCAGGTAAGGAAATTATGGCAGCAACACAGAATCCAGAAAGCCAAGATTCGAAAGAAGAACAGGAACAGGTTGTTCCTGAAACAGAAGAACTGGCCGCACCAGCGGCAGATGCTGCTGATCCAACAATCGACTCCATCACAAACAAAGAAGATGATGATGATCGAGCGTGGTTTGTGATCCATTGTTATTCTGGTTATGAAAACAAAGTTCGTCATAACCTGGAACAACGGATCGAATCAATGGGGATGAAGGATCAGATCTTTGATGTGATCATACCCACCCAAGAGGAAATCGAAGTACGCGATGGTAAGCGACGCTCAATTGAAAGACATGTTTTCCCGGGTTATGTACTGGTCAACATGAATATGAGCGAAGAGAGCTGGTATGTTGTCCGCAACACACCAGGGGTGACGGGTTTTGTCGGAATGGGTAACGACCCTATCCCGTTGCGACCTGAAGAGGTTTCGGAAATCTTACGTCAGATGGAAGCAGATGCACCTACCATCAAGGTAACCTATAAGTCAGGTGAAAGAGTTCGAATTATTGATGGGCCTTTCAACGATTTTCATGGGGTGGTGGATGAGATCGATATGGATCGCTCTAAAGTGCGCGTGATGGTGAACTTTTTTGGCCGGTCAACACCGGTTGAACTGGACTTTTTACAAGTTGAGAAAATTTAAAGAATCAGAATAGAACATTGTGGGAGGGTCCCCACCCGTTAGGACCACAAAGGAGTATTTACGTGGCAAAAAAAGTAAAAGCAATAATCACCCTACAAATTGAGGCCGGTAAAGCAAACCCGGCACCCCCGATTGGCCCAGCATTGGCGCAACATGGTGTCAACATCATGGCTTTTTGCAAGGACTATAACGGCCGTACCGCTGCAAGGGCTGGCGAGATCATCCCGGCGGAAATCACCATCTATCAGGATGGTTCCTTCCGGTTTAAATTAAAATCACCACCTGCAGCAATTTTACTTTGTAAAGCAGCTGGGATTGAAAAGGGCTCCGGTGAACCAAACCGCGAAAAGGTCGGCACTGTGACCCGCTCTCAGGTACGTGAGATCGCTGAACAGAAATTTCAGGATATGAACGCCATTGATATGGAAGGGGCCATGCGCCAGATTGAGGGCACTGCCAATAACATGGGTCTGGTTGTTGTAGAAGATTAATTAAAAGTTGTGGGAGGGTCTCTGCCCGTTAAGACCACAAAGGAGCATTTATGGCAAGTCATGGAAGAAAATATTTAGAAGCCCGCGAGAAGGTTGATCGCGAAAAATTATATGACCCGATCGAAGCACTTGAGCTGCTGAAAGGTATCAGCTACGTCAATTTTGATGAGACGGTTGAAGTCCATTTGCGGACATCTCTTGACCCGCGCCAGGCAGACCAGCAGATTCGTGATGTCGTCGTCATGCCCAACGGTCTGGGTAAGTCAGTGACCGTGGTGGTGTTTGCCCAAGGAGAAGCTGCTGAAGTCGCTCGCGAAGCTGGTGCTGACTACATCGCTGACTCTGACGAACTGGTTGAGCAAATTCAGAATGGCTGGACAGATTTTGATGTTGCCATCGCCACTCCTGATATGATGGGAACTGTGGGGCGCCTGGGCCGTGTTTTAGGGCCTCGAGGCTTGATGCCTAATCCAAAAGCCGGCACCGTTGTCCAAAGTGATGGGATCGCGGAAGCGATCAATGCAGCAAAAGCAGGGCGCATCGAGTTTCGTCTTGATAAGACTGCCAATATTCATGTACCAATTGGCAAGATTTCTTTCGAAGTTAAAGAATTACACGAGAACTTGGTCGCTTTTATTATCGCAGTTCGACAGGCGCGCCCAGCTGGCGCCAGCGGTAATTTTATTCGCCGGGTGACGGTTACGTCGTCGATGACCCCTGGAATAAAAGTCGACCCTTATGCGTCATCACTTACTTTGTAAAACCATCGGTTTGTGCTATAATTCTTAAAGCAAACTTAAAAACTTAATCATCATTATTTCTTCGCTGAAGAAAGCAGGTGCTCTGCAAAGAGCTTAATACCCCGCCGAGGTGAAGGCAGACAAAAAGTCGGACACGTGCAAGTGTCTTTCAACGAAGTCTTTGCCTCAGCGGTAAAATGAGGCAAAGACTTCAATGCTTAAAAATATAAAACTGGAAGGAGGTGAACACATTGGCATTTACTCGAAAAGAAAAAGAAGCACTGGTAGACCAATATAAAGATTGGGTTGATAACAGCAAAGCGTTTTTCGTCATGTCATTCCATAATATGAACATGGCAGCAATTGATGAAGCCCGCAAGGAACTGCGCGAGGTTGATGGCGAAATCCATGTCGTCAAAAACCGGCTCTTCAGGTTGGTAATGAACGAGATGGGGATGGACTATGACGAAGGTTTCTGGCAAGAGAATAATATGATCGGTTTTGCTTTTAGCGACCCGCCCAGCGTTGCCAAAGTCATGAGCAATATCGCAAAGACCAGCATTTTTGATATCCGGCTTGGCTATTTGGAGAACAAACAGTTGAGTGCAGATCAGGTCAAAGCTCTGGCTGATCTCCCAACCCTGCCCGTTATGCAAGGGATATTATTGGGTACGATCATGGCTTCTGCCACAAAACTTGTACGCACTTTAGCAGAACCAGCCCGCTCGTTGGCCGCTGTTGTTAAAGCTTACTCAGAAGATGGTGAGCCTGCAGAGGGCATTGCTTGAGTTATTTTGTCAAACATAAACCTATAACAAACTTTATTAATATATTGACCGCATAAATTGCAAGGAGAATTTTAAAATGGCTGATTTAGAAAAATTAATGGATGCGTTGAGCGAGCTGACTGTTTTGGAGGCCGCTGAACTCGTAAAATTATTGGAAGAAAAATGGGGTGTTTCAGCAGCTGCCCCTGTTGCCGCTGCTGCGGCTGCAGCACCTGCTGCGGAAGCTGAAGAGGTGGAAGAAAAATCTGAGTTTGATGTTGTTATCAAATCTGCAGGCCCAAAGAAGATTGAGACCATTAAAGTCATCCGCCAACTCACAAGCCTTGGTTTGGTTGACGCCAAAAATATGGCTGAAACCGTCGACTCCAAGGTCCTTGAGGCTGTTGGTAAGGACATCGCGCAGGATGCCAAGGAAAAACTCGAGGCTGCAGGCGCTGAAGTCGTACTCGAATAATTACCCCCAACCTAATGATCACAATAAAAAGGCTGTCCTCAATGAGGGATAGCCTTTTTAAATTTCATTCTATTCGAATATACCGCCGTAACTAAACCTATAAGAAAATCACCCCTGATAGACCATCATCAATTATGCACCTTCCATCTTCCTGATAACCAGGATCACTTTACCCTGAACATGAACCTGGGATGGATTGTCGATAATAATTGGTTTCATATGGGGGTTGGCAGGTTGCAGACGGATACGCCCATCCTCCTGAAAAAAATACTTGAGGGTTGTCTCATCCCGGTCTGACAGCCAAACCGCGACCATTTCACCGTTTTCAGCCTGGGTAATGGGGCGCATAACGACGATATCACCATCATTAACCATGGCATCAATCATCGAGTCCCCCTGCACTTCCAGTGCAAATAAGCCCTCTGATTTCTCACGGGGCGGGAGCAAACTGCGAGCGATGTCTATTCCGGTTTCCTGGTCATAGTAATTAAAATCAGAGCTGGGCACTGGAACGGGTTCACCTGCCACAATGCGCCCGATGATTGGGACGCTGAACATATCTACAACCATCTGGGCAGCGCCGACGATATTGCCCTCCAAGGTCCGTAACAGTCGAATTCCGCGAGAAACATTGCTCTCGCGTTCGATATAGTTCAATTCCTCAAGCTGGTTGAGGTAATAATTCACAACCGAAGTTGAGCTTATATTGGTATTTTCACCAATTTCCCGGATGGAAGGAGGAAACCCATTCTCTGCCTGGAATTTTTCAAGGAATTTTAGAATGTTTTTATGTCTCTCACCCAAACCTGCTCTCATTTTGGCCATCATTTCGAGCTCCTTATCATTTAACCGCTCATTTGTGCGAACTATAATCATACTCGAACATACGTTCGATGTCAAGCTGGAAATTCAACGAGAGGATTAACAAAACACAATGGCGCATGTTTGAGCACCAGCTCTTGGTAGCGAGTGCCTGGGTATGATCTGATTTAGTTAAGGATTTAATAATAACCGCGCTAAAGATGATCTGCCGACTAATCCGGGCTTGAAGCCACACAATAATGATCATCGCCGAGTTTTATTGAACTATCAAAGACACTGTCGTTAAACGTAAAAAGGGTGTCTAAATTTATACCTTGGGGACTCCCTTACCGGTTATAATTGGGTGGTTGTCATTCCTTTAAAGCCTTAAAAATATCTGTATTGCTAATTAGAAGAATTATGAAAAAGCACTGTTCTCATTTACAAAATTTCTTTTCTCAAATTGGTTTCACAAAACGGGACCTGGGAGATCATTCGATGATCTTGATCGGTGCATTAGTCCAGGCTGTTGCGCTCAGGCTTTTCCTTGTCCCGGCGGAACTGGTCAGCGGTGGGATCAGTGGCGTGGCACAACTTATTCATCATTACACATCCTTCCCCATTGGGCTGATGGTGCTGCTGGGCAATATTCCGCTCTTTATCCTGGGATGGCAGTACCTGGGCGGGCCGCGTTTTGCGATTCGCACCATTCTATCGATCGTGGTGTTTTCGCTTTTTACCGATATTTTGGTCTTCTTCCTACCGGCGGAGGGTGTCACGGATGAGCTGGTGCTCAACACCATCTATGGTGGTTTGCTGCTGGGTATCGGGTTGGGGATTGTTTACAGGGGGCGCGGCACCAGTGGTGGCTCGGATATCCTGGGGCGTATCCTCAACCGCCATATCGGGATGACCATCTCTCAGGCTTATTTGTTCACCGATTCGCTGGTGGTTTTAGGTGCCGGATTTGTATTTGGGTGGACAAAGGCTTTATACGGTCTTGTCTTGATCTACGTGAGCGGGTTGGCTGCAGAATCTGCCTTGCAGGGGATGAGTGTTGTTCGTTCAGCAATGATCATCACCACACAAACCGATGCAATTGCCCAGGCTATTATGCGGGACTTGGAACGCGGGGTAACGATACTCTCAGGCTCAGGGGCTTATACCGGTGAACCCAAGAACGTGATTTATTGTGCAGTTTCTCGGATGGAAATTAACCGGTTGAGAATTCTCGTTCATGATCTTGACCCCAAGGCATTTATGGTCATTGGTCAGGCCCAGGAGGCCCTGGGTGAGGGGTTTAAACCATTAAAAATGGATGATGATTAAGAGATTTTTCTGCCATCCAACATTACGAAACAAATGGATAATGCGGGGTGTTAAACAGTCCCAAATGGTAACTGCTCAGTCTGGTAGGTAATCAGGAAGTTTGGTGTGGCGGAGCCGCCACACCAAACTCCCTACTCTTCAGCGGCAGGGCTGCCTGAGTAGTTAGCCCATATGGATCATAGTTTGAAATTAATTTAATTTTCCAAGATCTCAAAACTGGTAGTGATCGCCACTGTGGCGCGCAGTGTGGCTGCGACTGAACAGTATTTTTCTTCTGAAAGCCTGATGGCTTGTTCAACGTTCTTGTCTGTCAATGCCCTACCCTTTAATAAAAAGTGCATGTGCATCTTTCGAAAAGGCCACGGTGGGTCAGACTCCTGCTCTGCGCTGACAGCTACTTCCAGGGAAGAGAGTGGTGTACGCTTTTTTGCTAAAATATCCACCACATCCACCGACGCGCAGGCAGCCAGAGCAGATAGCAAAAGCTCAGAAGGTTTCATGCCAAAGTTTTCGTCCAGTGTCGAAAGAACCACAGAATGCCCAGTCGAATCTGTGGAAACAAACCGTTTCCCCTCTGGAACCCATTTCAATATTGTCTCAGCTGTCATGCATTCTCCTTTTGATTGGTGACTTGTATTTATTAAGTAATTTTCCCAAGCATCTGAATCATCTCTGTCAGTCGAGCGTGCTGGGAGTGCGGATCCTCCTGCGTATCCTGGTTTAGGAGGCAATCCGTGGCGACATCTTGCATGAAACTGAGACTGGTTGCCTGGACAGCAGCACGGATAGCAATCAATTGCTGCACAATGTCTTTACAATCACGGTCTTCATCAACCATCTTTTTAACACCTCGAATTTGACCCTCTATCCGTGAAAGACGTCGATTAATAATTGTCTTAACTTCCTGGTTTTTAATATGCAGCATATTTTATACCTTTATCAGACCACCGGTCTGTTTTTAATTAACCCGCTCAGGTGAAAGGCCCTGAACTGCCGCAATTATTTGCTGTTGTTCCCCTCAAGCTGTTATTATGCATTACGGCTATGGTTGATAGTTTTTTAAACGTATGATCCGATTGGCATCCGGTACAGGGTTGTGAATCAATATCGGGATCGGAAAAGCGCATTAATTTCGAAAATTCTAGACCACAGTCATCACAATGATATTCATAAATGGGCATTGGCTAAACAAACCTCCGTATATACTATACTGGAGTATAGTATATATGATTGCCACAGATTTGTCAACCCAGGTTTAACAAATCACCTGGAGTATCTTCGCAGCCTGAGTAAGGAAGGAAAGGAATAGCGGGGAATTGTTTTGATATCATAAGCCCCCCCGCTAATAATCGCCTCGGCCGCCAGCAGACCACTGTGGATGGCGGGTCCAATCCCCTCGCCCATATCCCGGGTGGCCAAGCCCAGCGCATCGCCGACCAGGAAGGCATTGCCCCAGCGGGTC
>PWSY01000016.1 GCA_003563055.1 Anaerolineaceae bacterium
CAGGCGTCAGGGGGTCTTGCCCCACATGCCCCCGCACGCCATCTGTCCCAAAGTATTTCCGTTTCTTAATGTCTGACATCGATTTTTATCATTCTCCTGTTATGGTCCAAATTGTATTAAGTGCTGTCCCCTCGAGGCCTGATTGGCTAAAAGCCAGCAGACAGGCCAGATATAGCCAGGTTATTTTATCTTTAAATCTGCCACAACTGGCAGATGATCCGATGCTCTTTTACTCAAATCCCCGGCCTCAATCCAGCAATTATATTCAACAAGCCGGCTTCGCGGGTAAAAGAAAATGTGATCAACCGGTTTTTCTATCCCCGTGTGGGTTGGCCCTTCATTTTCGGGAATAAGCCTCACAAAACCATTTTCTGTTTCAAGCAGGTACGCAATGCAAAACTCGTCACTGGTGGCATTAAAATCTCCCGTCAGGATCAGCGGTTCATCTTTCTCTAAAACATTCTTGCGCACCAAATCTAGAAACCGACACATTTGCTGATACCTTAACAAGTATGCCTGTTCATTTTTTCGAGGGATCACTGGCGGTTGGCGTTCGCCTACCAGCGTGGTCAGGTGCAGTGTGGAAAGAAAAGGATACGGGGGAACCTTGAGACGGGTTAACAATGCACAGCGTGGATCACTGTCTCGGTTTCCTTCATAAGAAATCGGCCGGTAAAGAGGTATATTCCGCGGCACACCAGAGCGGGCAGGGTCACTCAACAAGCCAAAAGGTACCCGGGAATAGATCGCATTGCCTTTAGACCAGTTCCACCAATCATTAAAAATACCCTTGACCATAATATCTTTCTTAACCTGCATATGGGTTTCCATGGACAGTGTCGTGCCGAAAAAGAAATGTTCATATTCCCTGGTCAGGCGGATCTCATCCATCAGGCTGTGTGCGATACCATCAATATCAATGTATTGCGAAGCCTCCTGAAAACACAACACATCCGCATCCATCCTTTTTATTAAGATTTCAAGCGTTTTATGGTGAGAGCGTTGGGTGGCATGCGAAAATTCTTCAAAGGTCTTTTCGCCCCCGCTGATATTAAATGTAGCCACTCTTAATGCCAGTGTCGTCAAAATCCTTACCCCTCCACGCCAGAAATTCGCAGGTTATTTTCAAGTTTACAAGTCATGTGGATTTATTATACCAACGAACGCGAAGAGGCCAGGTGACACATTGGAATAACTACACAACGCTGAATAAAAACCCTCGCTCCTTTTAATCAAAAGGATTTGCCAATTGCGCAATGAGCACATCCAGAGCAACATCACCTGCCATCCCTCCCGTTTTCATGTCCAGGTCAATCTTAAGCAAACGATGATAGGTTGACTCCAATGTTACTAGGTCAAAGTAGCGGCACTGGGTCGCGATCTTTTGAGCAACATATCTGTGTTGTTTGAGCAAAGATGGCAGCTCTTTTTCATCACCACGACTATCGATGACCTCACGTGCCTGCAAAAGCAGACGAAACTGACGGATAATCATCCCAAATAATTGCAGAGGGTCACTTTCTTCGAGCAAAAGGTGGAGCATTTGCTGCGCTTTTTGCCCATTGCGTGTGCCAATAGCATCAACCAGGACAAAAATATTTCCCTGCTGATCTTGCGCAGTCAGGCGGCGCACATCGTCATCATCCACCGGGCGAGCGTAATTGACATAAGTCAATAATTTGTTGATCTCCTGTGCGGCGCGCTGGGTGTTATTTCCCACATAGTCTGCCAGGGTAGCTGCTGCCTGGCTTGTGAAACCTCCCCCTAATTCAACCGCTTTTTGTCTGACCCAATTCAACATTTCTCGATCGGTCGGCAGGGCACAATCAATCAGGTACACCCGACTACCTGCCCCTTCCACCCATTGAATGAGCCAGTGTGTATGACTGAGGGTCTTCCACTGATACCCCCCCTGCCAATATTTTCGTGTGTCAGGAACGACCAGCACCAGGGCGGTCGATTGGGGCAGGGAGTCCAATAATGCCAGAAATTGCTCGCGCTCCTTTTGTTTCCCACGACCCAAATATGGTCTGAGAGCGTCTTCCACGACCACCAGACGTCTTTCAGCCAGGAAGGGAACAGCGAGCGCGGCCGCACGTAAATCATTGAGGCTGGCCCTGTTTCCTTCCAGGCGGACGCTGTTCATCTCCGCCATGTCCGCTGGTCCCAGGTTATTCAAGAACTTTCGGAGATGGGATTCAATTTCTTCACGATCATCCCCGCGCAGAATATAAACAACAGGTTTAGCATCAGGCATGAGGTGATTAATTTCGTGTGATAACGTGGTGCAAACGCAGGCCAGCCCGGATAGTCGTTTCAACTCGCTCCAATTCAAGACCTTGCGGATCAGATGCGGTGGTAATCCGCTTCTGGATGATTGGCCCAAGCGGTTGGGTCACGATCAAGGCAAGCGTTACCAGCGTAATCAGTAAGGGTAAGCGCTCAAGTTTTCGCTTAAAGGTTTTTTCACATCCTAAGGTGCCCAGCCAGGCAAGCAGGCCTGCTATCAACCCTGAGATGGCAAAGTTTGTCCCACAATTCGGGTGTTCGGTAAGGTCAGCCTCGCCAGCACGTAATTTCAATAACGCCTCAATAGCTGCGCCAGCCACGTCTTCCGAGGTGACATCTCCGATGATGGTGAAACCGCGCGGGCTGGACATCCCGCCCAATTGTACATGGGGATGCTTTTTTGCCAGGATATGCATCGTGGCATGTTCCAGGCCATGATTGCGCCTTGTTCGAGAAATAGGGTGAAAATTGAGTATGTCGTTTATCATAAGAAGTCCTCTGACACCTGATGTTTATAAAGCAATGCTTAATTTGTCAACCACTAAACATGATTAGGGAACAACAGTAAAACTGACACCATTATAACGGTGGTTGAAAAAACTTGCTGGGTAATTCCTGTGTCAGGATTATGGCTGTTGCAATGTAAACCATGGCTTATTCGATCAAAGCCAACTTGAGAGCGTCATTAAGCGAACGCGCCTCATAAATTTCGATACCGCCTGGCCAGGGCTCTTTCCGCTGTAAACGACGGGGGACAACAGCTTGCCTGAATCCCAGGCTGGCTGCTTCCCGCAGACGTGCGTTGATCTGGCCCACCATGCGCAGCTCTCCAGAAAGGCCCAACTCTCCGACCAGCGCCATATCCGCACGGATGGGCCGGTCACGCATCGATGAAGTGATGGCTGCTGCTACCGCCAAATCTGCTGCAGGCTCGTCGAGGCGTAAACCACCCACCACGTTCACAAAAACATCCTGATCAGAAAGTCGCAGGTTCAGTCTTCGTGACAGAACTGCTGTAATCAATAATAGGCGGTTGAAGTCAATGCCATTGGGTGTGCGTCTGGGGTTGCCGAAGTTGGTGAAGCTGGTGAGCCCCTGGATTTCTACCAGTAGGGGTCGGGTGCCCTCCATCGTCACCGCGATGGCCGAACCCGGCGCATTGACCATTCTTTCCGCTAAGAAAGCCTCGGAAGGGTTGGGCACTTGGATCATTCCCCGCTCTTGCATTTCAAAGACGCCCACCTCAGAAGTGGCCCCAAAACGGTTCTTGACCGAACGCAGCAGCCGATAAGCCTGGAACTGATCACCCTCTAAATACAGGACCGTATCGACAATATGCTCAAGCACACGCGGACCTGCAATGGTACCCTGTTTGGTCACATGCCCGATCACAAATACCGCAATCCCGGAATCCTTGGCCAGTTCACGTAACCTGGAAGCGCTTTCCCGCACTTGGGAGATAGATCCGGCACTCGATTCCATTTCCGGACGGTAAACCGTCTGAATTGAATCTATCACCAATAACCGGGGGTTGATGGCACGCACATGGCCCATTATTGCATCCAGATTGGTCTCTGTTACCAGATACAGTTCTTCTGGTAAAGCATGGGCTTTTTTTTCTGCCCCAGGCAAGAGCCGAATGGCGCGCATTTTGATCTGCCGGGCAGACTCCTCACCCGAGACATATAAAACCTTGCTTCCTGCAGCCATTTGCATGGTCATCTGCAGCATCAAGGTCGATTTTCCAATCCCCGGGTCACCTCCAATCAAAACAATTGAGCCAGGCACAACCCCGCCGCCCAACACACGAGAAAACTCGTTAATTGGCACAGGAATACGATCTTCACCTTCGCCTTCAATTTCACTGAGGCGTTTAGGAACCGAAAGACTGCCCATCCCATGCGTGTTGACACGGCTCAGGGCAGTCTTTTCATCTTCAACAATTTCTTCGACCATGCTGTCCCATGCATCACATTGGGGGCAGCGACCCAGGACTTTTGGAGATGTCCGTCCGCATTCCTGGCACACATACTGTGTTTTGGTCTTGGCCACAGTTTACATTCCCACAGCCGCTAAATCAGGCTCTTCTTCCTGATGATTTTCAAGGTCTGGCTTGAGCACGATCTTCTTCACTTCGGCGCCATCCTCCTGTGTCACTTCGACATCAATGAGGATATTTTGTCCATCCTTAAATTCGTCAGCCAGCAAGGCATCCGACAGGCGGTCTTCAATCTTTTGCTGAATCACACGTCGAAGCGGACGGGCACCCATTTCAGGATTGTAGCCTTCTTCAGCCAGCATTTCCAATGCTTCATCAGTCGCGCTCATCTGGAACTCGTTTTCTATTAAGCGCTCATTTACCTTATCCAATTCCAATTGAACAATCTTGCGGATATCTTCTTTGCTCAGTGAACGAAATACGATCACAGAGTCCAGCCGGTTGATAAATTCTGGTCGGAAAGTGCGTTTGAGTGCATCGGTCAGCTTCTTACGCATTTCTTTATAGACCTGAGCTTCTTCCTCAACCTCGTCCACAGTAAGTGCAAAACCAAAAGTCGATTGACGCTGAATTAAGTCTGCGCCAACATTGGTGGTCATGATAATAATAGCATTGCGGAAGTCTACCTTGCGACCACGGGCGTCTGTCAGGTGCCCTTCTTCCATGATTTGCAAAAGCATGCTGTGTGCTTCCGGGTGCGCCTTTTCAATCTCATCAAAAACGATAATCGAGTAAGGTCGGCGGCGGATCGCCTCGGTGAGTTGTCCGGCGTCCTCATAACCAACATAACCCGGAGGTGCACCCACCAGCCGGCTGACACTGTGCCGCTCCATGAACTCAGACATATCCAGCTGAATCAGGGAGTCTTCACTACCGAACATAAACTTGGCCAGCGCCTTGGTCAGCTCCGTTTTACCAACGCCTGTCGGCCCCAGGAAGATAAAGGAACCCACCGGACGTGAGGGGTCTTTCAAACCAGCCCTCGCACGCCGGATCGCCTTCGATATGGTTTCAATGGCCTCATTCTGGCCAATAATCGACTCACCTAAGCTGTCTTCCATATTCAACAACCGGGCCGATTCTTCTGTTTCAAGCTGCATCAAGGGAACACCGGTCCACATCGAAATCACCTCAGCGATATCTTCGGTGGTTACATGGGGGCTGGTGGCACGATCCCAAATTGTGCGCATCTCCTCAAGTTGCTCTTCGAGGTCACTGACCTTGTCCTGTAAATCTTCCACCATGTCGTATGCCTCCTCATCTTTGGCCATCTCAAGCTCCTTACGGTGTTCTCGCAGCTGGGTGATGAGTGCTTTGGCATTCATAGCGGCAGGGCTCTTATACATGCGCACCCGTGAGGCTGATTCGTCGATCAGGTCAATGGCCTTGTCTGGCAGAAAACGGTCGCTCACATAGCGATCGGAGAGTTTCGCGGCCGACTCTAGGGCATCATCTTCAATAGTCAGGCGGTGATGGTCTTCGTAAGCGGAACGAATGCCATGCAGGATCTCAATCGTCTCTTCCACACTCGGCTCTGAGACGATAATGGGTTGGAAACGGCGCTCCAATGCGGCATCGCTTTCAATGTTCTTGCGATACTCCTCCAGCGTGGTGGCACCAATCACCTGTAACTCACCCCGAGACAGGGCGGGCTTAAGGATGTTGGCTGCATCCACTGAAGAGCCGGCAGAACCTGCACCAACAAGCATATGCACCTCGTCAATGAAGAGGATCGCATCTGAAGACTTCAGCTCATCAATGACCCGTTTCAGGCGTTCTTCAAATTGACCGCGATACATGGTGCCGGCCACAAGAGAACCCACGTCCAGTTGGAGAAGGCGTCTATCCAGCAGGGGGGCTGGCACACTGCCCTCAATGATGCTCTGGGCAAGCCCTTCTACTATGGCGGTCTTCCCAACACCGGGCTCACCAATTAGGGCCGGGTTATTTTTTGTGCGACGGGCCAGAATTTGGATCACTCGCTCAATTTCCGTCTGCCTACCGATCACAGGGTCCAGTTTATTCTGCTCAGCCAGTGCGGTCAGGTCTGTTGCCAGCTGGTCAACCAGGGGTGTTTTATCGGATTCTTTCTTTTCAGAGCGACGCCGCTTGCTGCTTGACCGGCCTGTGAGCGCCGGGCGAGATTCGCTTTGCGATTCTCGCAGTATTCGGTCTGTTTGACGCCGAATCTGCTCAGGTGTAACACCCAGCTTTGCAAGGATATTCATCGCCTCGCAATTGCTCAGACGGATCAATCCTAATAATAAATGTTCTGTGCCCACTGTTTTTTGGGCTTTTTTCTTGGCCTCATCTATAGCATAGGGGATAACCTGTTGCATACCAGGTGAAAGGGTAATTTGACCGGTATGATCACCAAAGCCAATCTCTTCTTCAATCATAGCAATGACACGGTCGGACTCCAAACCCAGATCACGCAGTACACGGCTGGCAACGCTGCCTTCCAATTCGATCAGGCCAATTAAAAGATGCTCTGTACTGATCTGGTGCTTGCGCAATCGTTCTGCTTGTCTTTGAGCCAGGCTGAGTACATGGCGTGCTTTTGGTGTGAAATTATCTATTCCAGCCACGGCTTACCTCCTTGGTAAAATAAACACTCTTAAATTCATACCTGGATGGTCAAGTGGTGATGGCTAAGTCGGATCCAGGGGGAAGTTGTAGACCTTTGCAACTTCAAACAATAATTATCAAAGGTACATTTTGCGGAAGGGTTTACAAATTCTTCCTTAGGTCTGAGTTGATTCTACCTATTTTTATCCGAAATGGAACATCTGTATAAGCATTATAATAGAATGTTAATACACACCAGGGACATTTTAGAGCAACTTTCTGAAAAACACTTCCCCAATACCCCCCACATTAATCCCGTTTATCACCCCGCATTCCACAAAGCCCATATGTCGATGCCATGCCTGGGGGGCTGGTTCATCCAACTGGGAAGCGCTATACAGGCTGGTATGTCCCTGGCCCTGAAGGTGTTTCTCAACAAAAGCCAGCAATTGCCGGCTGTATCCGTGTTTTCGCTGTACTTGCTGGATGTATATCAGGGCAATATATGGCATTGATGACCATAGAAATTCTAGCCTGAGATAACCCACAGGTTGTGCGTCAACACATAACAGAAAAACCTCACCCTGCTTAATTTTTCGAAGGATGATCGCGTCTGGCAAATGACCATCCTGGGAAACAAATTTAAGATCATGAGGATTTGCCAGATTCACTGTAGCTTTGGATTCGCTCATCGGGGTCCCTTCACCTAAAAATCAAACTGCCAGGGGAAAGCACCTTCTGCCCCCAGCCAAATTTCATCTGGAATAGCATTTTTTACGTCAAGGCCAGCCCGTTTTGCCAGGCCTTCTGCGAATTGAATATAATCCAAAGCAGTATTCTCACCCGTGAAGATGCTTTCAAGAAAAGCACGACCCAATTGCCGGTTTGCATTCAGAAAACCAGTTTGCTCAAAGCTCTTTTTCACCAAGTTAAGATCATAAGGTACATAATGGATGGATGGCTCCCAGCCAGTTTCCTTCCAGGTCAAGGTGGCATAACTGGCCCGGGTATCCCCATTGAGATTGTTGCTGACCGAGCCAGGGTTCACCGCCAGCTTACTCCTGCACCAAACCACAGCCGGCAGGTGATTGTGGGCAAAGACCAATGTCTTCTCCTGGATCATTTCCAAAGCACGCTGCATGGTTTCTGGTTCCTGATTTGGGAATATCAGCTTGTTGATGTCCCAGGGAGATCCATGCACGACGCGCACCGGTTCACAACCTGGTGGGGAAATAAGCAATTGCTCTGGAACCGTCTCCAGGAAATCAAAAACGGGCGTAGTTAACCTGTTAAATATCCAGCGCCCCATATCAAATTGATGATGGGTCCACCATTCTGAAGGCGCTGTGCCATGATACATTCTGAGCAGCCTGGCTTCACCATTCCCCAGGATAAACTGACATCCCAGTGACTGCAGTAGTGATAATGCCTCTAAAGGTTGTGGGGCGCCTAAAAAGTCACCGGCTACAACGATCTCATCCGGGGGATTGGACTGGATATCAGACAGGACAGCTTGTAATGAAGGTAGAATCCCATGGATATCAGCGATGATAGCGAGTCGGTAAGAAGTCATGCGGTATTATTCGTATAGCTAAGAGACGGCAAATCACTCAACAACGATATGGCCCATTCCGATTCTCTCAACAATGATGATCAATTGGTGCACGGCCTCCTCAAAACCCTCGGTTTGATAAATGCCCTCATCTCTGCCCTCGCGTCCGCTGACCCTGTTGATCCAGTCAGGTATAAAAAGGTCTCCAGTGCCGCCGCGCAGCACTTCGATTTGAACAGCCGCATCCACCGGGATGTCAAGCAGGATCCTGCCGGTTGAGCCTCTCAATTGAACGGTCATGTTGCTCTCGGCTGGAAACACAACATCCAGCGAGCCGGTACTGGCCTCCAGGCGAGCTTGATATCTTTCCATGGAAGCTGGCAGGAAGATCTTGGAGGTACCAGTCCCCCCATCAAAATATAACCGCTCCAGTCTCAGCCCTCTCAAGTCAATGTCTGAGCGACCCGTGCTGGTATCGATTACCAGGTCAATCGGCACCGCAGTACTCAGCCCGATAGCCCAATCCAAAGTCCGATCCTGATCGTCTGGCATCAGCCATGAAAACCAAGTCATGATGCCCTTTGGTTCCAACCTGATCTGCTTCTCTTCTACACCTGTCACGGCAAATTCTATCTCCCCAAGATAAGCAATCTCTGCCTCAATCAAGTTGACAGAATCAGGTAACGGTGTAAGCTTCGTATCCTGAACGGAGAGGTTCAGCTCAACTTTTGCCAGGGTGGTATTGCTTACAGGAACGACATAGGATTGTGTTTGGGGTTCAGGTGCACCCTCCAATCCCAATTCAACACCAAAAAGCAGGATATAAACCACACCAGCAATCACCAGCAAAGCCAATAGCGCGCCAACCATTGGCAGCCGGCGCGCAAAAAGCACGTCTAAACCGGCTACAATGATCAACACAGGCCAGAGCCTTAATAAGATCCACAAATTCTCCGTCGGGATAATATTGAGATTGGCCAGCAATAGGGTCACACCCGCACCAATCAAAATGACCGGCCAGAAAAACGAGCGTTTGTGTTGATAATGAACATGATTTCCAGGCATAACACTTCCTTTACTGACAGAATATTCCTTGATTATCCTGTGCACTTTGACCAGATTTGTATACTATAATTATAGCAAAGATGTGTTTGATAAGAACAGGATTCGAACAACAATTGCACTGGTACACACCATGACGAGTAATGATGATGATCAATAATCACGAACACCCACTGTTAATTGCCCAGAGCGGCCCCCTTGAAGGCCAGCGGTGGAAAATCAAATCTGCGCTGGTCTTGGGTCGGGACGCCGACTGTGATATTGTCATCCCAATGCGCCAGGTTTCCAGACATCACACCCGAATTTGGCCCGCAACTGGCGGCATAATGATCGAAGATCTGGACAGTAAAAATGGCCCCTTTGTCAACGGCAACCGTACACAGAAGCCTGTAACGCTCACGGATGGCGATGAAATTCAATTATCTCTGGCCCAGCATTTCATCTTCCTCAGTTCCGATGCAACTATGCCGCTGGAAGGGCTGCCGCTTGAAATGCAAAAACGACGTTTGCGGGTTGACGCCGGCGCACGTCGCGTATGGGTCATGGATCAAGAGGTGTCACCACCCCTATCTGCCTCCCAGTTCAACCTGCTTTACATGCTTTATGAGCAAACTGGCGAAGTGATCTCTCGGCTTGACATCATCAGCACCATCTGGGGTAATGCGGCTGAAGGCGTCACAGAACAAGCCCTGGATGCACTGGTTCGCCGCCTGCGAGACAGGCTGGGAGAAGTTGACCCAAGCTGGGATTATATCGTGACCGTGCGCGGGCATGGTTTACGGTTGGATAACCCCCCAATATCGCAATCCTAATCGTTAACCAGCACTTTCCAGGTTTTTTTTCATTGAATATCGCAATGCCAGGCGATACACCTGCTGCAATTTTTCTGCCATTGCCTCACGCCCCTGTTGCTGTTGGGTCTGATTTGCAAGATTCAGCAGGAATTGCACAAATTCGTCGGTGACTGCATCGCTATTATCGTCTAAAAGGCTTTTGACTGCTTGTTCATCCTCAGCTTGAATCAATTTTTCGATCAGCTCAATGTTTGCCCCTGGGGCGCTGACTTTTTGAATAACACTCGCCACCTGCTGAAGTTTTTCCAGTAAGGCTTCGTCCTTGTCCTTCCGCGCTTTCTGAATGCGACTGCGCAAGACCTCAAGAAAGATTTCATTGATGTTGGGCAATGCCTGCATGGTGGCTTCTTCTATTTCTTCCCCTTCAAGAAGATCATCCAACAGTTGATTGGCAAGTCCTTGCTGTTCTTTAACGGCCTCATCAATCTCATGGGTCATTTCAAGAAGATCTTCGCGCAAAGCCATTAATTTGGATTGTTCCTCACCAGAAGACTGCTGAATCTTTGTTGACAACAACTGGAAAAAACCATAGTCCAAACCATTCCTTGCCATACTGACCAAAGTTGCCAGCCGCACCTCGCTATCGGCTGCGTCAACAATCAAATCCAGGAGGCTCTGACGCGTGAGGCCATTTTTGCCTGCCTCTTCCAAGGCCTGCATAGCGGCTTGTTGTTCTTGGGCCTGCTTGAGCACTTCCTGGCCAAATTCTGTGTTTTCCAGGATTTGTTGTTGGAGACCGGCCAATACCTCGGCACTTTGTTCTTCGCCGCTCGCGGCAGCACTTTGGATAAGCCGCTGGAGAATCATCAATAACTGCTCATCGACCAGCTCCGCTTCCTGTTTGATCACTTCAGGACGCGCGTCCGGTGAAGTGCCAGCCAGTCTTTGTAATAAACTTAGGCGGTCCTGCTGGGCCTTTAGCATTTCGGGCGTGACCCCATCCTCTTCAAGGATTCGCTCTACCAAACGCTGTCGGGTGAGCATGGTTTCTGGCTTGAACAGATACGCTTTCCGTTGTTCCATGGGCAGGCTTTCCATCACCCGCTTGATCATTGGGCCAATCATCTGCTCCTGCTGGTTGACGGGGACATTCAGCTCAGGCGGGAAGAAGGTCAATAAAAGTTCATTTTCTGGGTCGTGGTAGACAATCGGTGTGGGTGCCTGGCCCTGGTACCCACAGCTCTGACATTGGATCAGATTATAAGCCCCGGAAAGCAATATTTGCTTTGCCCGGGGGTCTTCGCCAATATCAAATAATCGGGTGATGTCTGCAGCAACCGGCTGTTTACATTGAGGACATGAAATGGTTGTTTTTGCCATAATCTCACTTTCTTATATTCCAATAAAATGCCAAGGATTGCATTATACCATTGCAAAAGCGGGTTAATTTTTTAAGCGTTAGAGGCTTATGCCGCCAACTATGACAATTTACCCAAAGTTTCTAAGAAATACATCAGCAGCTACAACCACTTAAGTCATCTTAATGACTATCAGGCGTGTTACAAATTCCCTTGTTCAAACAGCCCAATCTTTAGGAAACATCACCCTCCTTTTTCTTCACCTGGTTTGCAATGACAGGTTGAGCTCCCCCATCAAAAGCGTTTCCCATAGCTGCTGACCAATGCCTCATGCACAAACCTTTTAGTGCTTGTTCCCCCAAACAGCCAGGTCTACCAACGCATCCAATGGCTTACCTTTTTAACCTCCCATCATTACAATTTCTGAATGATCCTGTGAGCTTCATTCCAATGAATGATGGTGTGGCGGGTGGGCGGCATCAGGAGCAACCCGGCCATATCCCTTGAACCCCAGTAATCGACTGCGTCCATGCCAAGCGGGTCAATGGCGCCTTCATCAAGGATGCGCTGCAAACGATCTGACTCCACCTTCCGATGAAAATCTAATCCGGTCAGCGCCTGAACCACCTCGCGTGTGGCCTGTCCGACCGCAAAACGGTACTCGCGTAGAGTACTGACATCCACAGCTGCACTCAAAGCTCTAACCACCTCCAGGCCGGTGCCATTCCCGGTATGCTGGATGGGTGAACGGGTCTTTTGGCGCCATCCTCCTGTGCAAAAGACCTGGTCGCGCCCTGCAACCAGTAAATTCATGGTCACATCCTCAATACGGCTCAGATGCCACACGATCCAGGCCACAGAATGCTCCTGGCCGTCTGGCACCTGACGGAATCCATCCTCGTCAAGTTCTTCCAACAGCAGGTCTTCATAAGACCAGGGTGCCTCAGGCGCTACCCGAGCAGAATGAAGAATGCCATGCAGGTGCAAGAATTTCGCTATGATTTCACCCACACCAGCGTCGATTGTGAAGGCATTGCGAAGCTCTTTTTGAAGGCTGTTTAATTCTTTGCGGTGTTCTTGAAGTGACATAAACGACCTTTCTCAACTAAAACCAAAGACCAACCTCAATAATTATAATGTCGCTTGGTCTATTCTTTAACCTTCGTTATAATGAATATACTGCTCGCCTTTTTGGGTCATGTTTTTCGAAAGGAGTGACAATGCCAAAAATACATTCGGTTAGAAAGCGTGAAGGGGACATCGTTGATTTTACACCCCAAAGAATCACCAATGCCATTTACCGTGCGGCAGTCGAAGTTGGTGGGCGTGATAAACGCACCGCTGAGAGTCTGACTGAGAAAGTGGTCAACCTCCTGGAACAACAAACCCCAGCAGATAAAATTCCCACTGTTGAAAATATCCAGGATATTGTCGAAAAAGTCCTGATTGAAGAAGGGCATGCAAAAGTCGCCAAAGCTTACATCCTTTACCGTGCTGAGCGAGCACGTTTGCGTGAAAAGCGGGCTGAACAACGCGCGGTGCCTTCCAGCAATATTCCCTGGTCAAAACTTTGGCGTATCCTGGATTGGGCAGTGGAGCATCATTTTCATACGGTTGAACAGCTGAACGAACGCATTCGACAGGGTGAGATCTCTCAAATTGTGGGCGAATCAGAAGCCTTTTACCATGAGGATGTTGAAAACGCTGCCAACCTGATAGCCGAACGAAAAGAAGCGCTCCGCATGGTGATTATTGCAGGGCCATCTTCCTCCGGTAAAACGACCACAACCATCAAATTAGCTGAACGGTTAACGCGCTATGGGATGCGGCTGGTTACACTGAATATTGATAACTATTTTTACGACCTGGAAATGCACCCCAAGGACGAATTTGGCGATTACGATTTCGAAACCCCGCGGGCTTTAGACCTGGACCTGATTAACGACCATCTTTCACGCTTGTTTAAAGGTGAAGAAGTGATGATCCCATTTTATGATTTTAAGACAGGCACCCGCCAATTGGCGCAAACACCCATGAAACTGGCACCCAACGAGGCCATCCTGATTGACAGCCTGCACGGTCTGTACCCTGACATGACCAGGAATATCCCCCCTGAGAAAAAATTCCGCTTATACATTGAACCCTTACTGCAGCTTAAAGGCCCGGACGGCGATTATGTGCGCTGGACAGATATCCGCCTGATCCGTCGAATGCTGCGGGATGCTTCACACCGGGCCTATGATCCCACCAAGACCCTCCTCCACTGGCACTACGTGCGTGCCAGCGAGCTGCGCAATATCATTCCCTACGTGAACACCACCGATTATATCGTCAACAGCGCCATGCCCTATGAAATGCCCCTGTACAAGGCCAAATTATTTAACGATTTTGCCCGATGGGCAGAAACCTATGCTGATGACCCGCTCCGCAGCGATGCTTATGAAAGGGCCAGCCGTGTTTACACACTATTGGGCTCTTTAGAGACAATAGAAGATGATTCGGTCGTCCCGGAGAACTCTGTCATTCGGGAATTTATTGGGGACAGTATCTACGAGTATTAGACAAAAGAAAACTTGCCCGGAAAGGGCACAGGCCTGGCAATTGCAAATTAATTTTCCTGAGCAGCATTCTCAATGGCTGCCTGTAAATCCCTGACGAGGTCTCTTGGGTCTTCAATTCCCACTGACAGGCGCACCATGCCGTCGGTCAGACCTGCTGCCAGGCGCTCTTCACGCGGCGTATTGCGATGGGTCATACTGGCGGGGTGCTGAACAAGCGTATCCACATTACCAAGGCTGACCGCCAGGGTGGCAACACGCACCTGGTCCATCATCCCTTTTCCTGCAGTCAGTCCCCCCTTTAACTCAAAAGCAACCATCCCCCCATAGTCCATCATTTGAACCCTGGCCAGGTCATGATCCGGGTGGCTGGGCAATCCCGGGTAGAAGACTCTGCTCACACCAGGGTGTCCCTCCAGGCTCTTTGCCACTCTCAGCGCATTGCGACAGTGTCGTTCCATGCGTAGCTCAAAGGTTTTTAACCCGATATTCGCCAACCATGTGTCCATTGGGCTGGGCGTCGCCCCCAATAATTTATAAATTTGATAACCGGGCCCATCCAGCAAAGCCCGGTCGGTCGTAAGCAACGCGCCTCCCAACACCTGCCCATGACCGGAGAGGTACTTGGTGGTGGAATGCACCACAATATCGGCCCCCATCGCCAGCGGACGCTGGCAGAAAGGGGTGGCAAAGGTATTATCGACCGCCACACGAGCGCCATGCTGCCGTGCCAAAGCAGCCACTGCACCAATATCGGTCAACCGCAAGGTCGGGTTGACAGGCGTTTCAATATAAGCCAATTTGGCCTCGGGGTGGGCGTCAAAGGCCGCACCCCAACCGGCAGGTGAATTATCGGTGATCCACACCACATTAATTCCGAATTGTGGCGCCAGGTTTTTTAAAAAGAGATAGGTCCCATCATAGAGCGCAGCCTGGGTCAGTATTGTTTCACCAGCATGCACACAGGCCAAAATGGCCACAGTGACTGCAGCCATACCCGAAGCGAAGACCAACCCACCTGCGATTTCTTCCGGATCAAGATCAGGGTTTTGTTTGATTAGATCCCAAGCTTCCAGGGCGGCTAATTTTTTTGCCAATTGCTGATGGTTGGGATTATTCAACCGGGTATAGTAAAAACCAGGACGCTCACCGCTGGCAATAGCTGCCCCTGAATCAGTATCCTCAAATGTGAACACTGAATTTTGATAGATGGGAGCAATATGTGCGTTGTCGGTATTCTCAAACTCAGTGTAATGGGTCAGGAAGGTGGTTAACCCTGAAAATTGACTGGGATGCTGTTTCATCGTGTTCTCCTTGTTTTACCTCAACCCACAGGATAAATCCTGTTCAAATGGTCAAGTTATGCAATCTATGTCAGATTGGTCTATTTTAATCGATTCTCCATCTTCTTGCCGATGACATTCAATACTCGCTTGCCATTTCCACCTCGAGGAAAGCGCAACCAGTGCCTTTCTGAGACAAACCTTTTTGAAGCGCATCGGATTAACTGTATAATAAATAAGCACAACCATCACTAAGGAAAGGAGAGAAAATGGCACATACACTGACCTGGCTCGGGCATGCATCCTTGGGCCTTGAAACCAGCGGGTATAGGCTGCTGGTGGACCCTTATTTTACACAAAACCCAGCAGCCACCGTTAATGCAGACACCGTCGATGCGGATTATATCCTCGTAACCCATGGCCATGGTGACCACATCGGAGATACGATCAAAATCGCCACGCGTACGGGGGCCACGGTGATCGCTAATGCGGAGATTTGTTCCTGGCTGCGTAAGAAGGACATACCGGTCCACGCGCAACACATCGGGGGCGGCTATACGCACCCCTTCGGGCACCTTAAACTCACACTTGCCCTGCATGGATCTGCGTTTCCAGACGGCAGTTGTGGAGGCAATCCGGCCGGTTTCTTGTTAACAACCAACGACGGCGAGAAACTATACCTGGCTGGTGACACCGGTTTATTCGGTGACATGCAATTAATTGGCGAAGAAGGCCTCACACTGGCTGTGATTCCCATAGGCGACAATTACACCATGGGGCCATCAGACGGCTTACGAGCGGTGAGGATGCTTTCACCTGACCATGTGATCCCCATCCATTACAACACCTTTGACCTGATCTCCCAGGACGCAGGCGCGTGGGCTGATACTGTCCAGAGAGAGACCGATTCTGAAGTGCACCTGCTCAAACCCGGCGAATCATTTGTCTACCCATGAGCCCGCCATGGAAGACCTAAAACGAATACCGCCAGGGCAATCCACAACCAGGGATTTTCCGGTATTACATACCGGCCCAATACCGGAATTTAAACCAGCTACCTGGGATTTCAGGGTTTGGGGTGCAGTAGAAACATCGCAGTGCTTGACATGGGACCAGGTGTTGGCCATCCCACGCATGAAAATCCAACTGGATCTTCACTGTGTGACAGGATGGAGTAAGTTAGACACAAGTTGGGAGGGTTTCACTTTGAAGTTTCTGGTGAGGGAAGGCATTATTAAACCCAAACCAGAAGCACATTATATCATGCAGCATGCCGATTATGGCTACACAACCAATCTGCCGCTGGATGTGGCCCTACAAGAGAATTTCTTGATCGCCACCCACTATGATGGCACTCCCCTGACCCCGGATCATGGTTATCCACTGCGAGCTGTGATCGGGTCGATTCCCGGAGAAAAGAGCTTGAAAGATGTCTATTTATGGAAGGGCGCCAAGTGGTTGCGAGGTCTCGAATTTTTATCCGAAGATCGCCTGGGCTTCTGGGAAGCCAATGGATACCATAATGACGGGGATGTGTGGCGGGAACAGCGATCATCCCGCTGACGGGTTACGATTGCAATTGTGAACGTACAAAGAAGAAAGCCAGAAAAGCCCCCCCCGCCAGCAGGAACAACCCGATTGCTAGGAGCAAGGGCGAACGACCCCCGGTGACCACAGCCACATCATTATTATTCACCGGTGCCCCGGGTTGAGCACCAAAATCGATCACGATCGTGTCACCTGCGGAAACAGTCACAGCATAATTAACGCTCGTGGTGGGATTATACCCTTCAGGGATGCCCATGCTGATATTGTATTCACCGACCGGCACATCTTCAAAACACACCGGGTTGACCAGCGCTGGATTACCGCCAACCGTTTCCTTGGTCTCAGAAAAAGTACCCACACGGTTACTGACACTCACCACCCCGCCAGCCAGGTAGAATTCGCCCTGCGCCCGCATCTGGTTGCCATCCAAGTCTTGATAAAGAACCACACATATCTCACCTTTGCCCTCGGAAAGGGGTTCCTCGAAGACAGGTTCAGGATCAGGCCCCTCCGTAGGCTCATCTGCTGGTTCTTCCGGGATATCAACCGGGGGGTCAACCACGCCTAAGAGAAGCTCCTGCGTTGGAAAGATTTCGCAATCTTCACTCAGGTCGTTCAGGGCAATAAGTCGCTCAATCTCGACCCCTGTTAGCAGGAAAATGCGCGTGCAGGTATCCCCTTCCTGAACGGTATACATAATTTGCCCGAATTCATTGGGTGTCGGTGTTTGGTAAACTGCCTGGTTCAAGGTGCCGGCATTCACAGCCCCGGGCATGAAGACAAACCCAGCGCCAAGCAGGAACAAAACAGCTATTAGCAATATTGGAATGGGCTGTTGTTTTTTCATAGTGGTATTTCTCTCTCAACAAAGATTATAACATTTCTGAAAATTAATGCTAGTTTTCAACAGGTGGACTAACTTGGACAAATGCTATTTTAACCATATAATGACAATCGTATGATGCGAAAATTTTTCCAGAAAACTTCCCGGATCAAAGCCGTTCTTGTGGTTTTAATCTTATTCACAGTCACTATTTTATCAGCCTGCAATATACTGCAGCCCGCACAGCCCATCGCGCCTACAGCCACCCCCACCCAAACACCAACAGCCACTGCGACAATCGATTGGTTTCCATCCTCACCCACCCCCACCCTGGCTCTCAACCCTACTTCAACGCTGCAACCCACCCCGGCAGTCCACCGAGAAGGCATTGGCCAACAGCTTATTGATGATGATTTTTCAGATGCAAGTCTTTGGACAACCCCTCAAAGCCCCTTGGGAAATGTTGCCTTTGGCACGCAAAACCTGACTTTAGCTATTGCCAGAGAAAACACCCCGCTCGTCAGCGTCAGCCAGCATGTTTTACCCGGTAATTTCTATCTGGAGATAACCCTTCAGACCACCCTATGTCAGCCAGAAGACCAGTTTGGGCTCATCTTCTGGCGTGAATCAGAGGGCGATTACTACCGACTGCTAATGAATTGTGCAGGACAGTATCGCCTGGAGCTTGCCCAGGGGGGACAACATATCGTGGTGTATGACTGGGATTTTGCGACCAGCATACAACCAGGTGCCCCAGCCAATAATCGGTTCGGATTGTATGTTCGTCAGGGAGATTTCCTGCTATTTGTCAATGATACTTTTCAGTTTCAGAAGAGAGTCGCACAGGATCGCATCGGCAACCTGGGGTTGTTCGCCAAGACGGTATCCGGCAGCGCCATGACTGTCAGGTTTTCGGAACTTCAAGTTTTTACCGTCGAATAGGATTAAGTCCGATCTACTGATGAGTTTGTATCCTATGAGCACCCGAGAGAATTATCGCTGCTACAACTGCCTAAATAGTAACCGGGGTGGATAATATTGGCCATTTCAACATCAAGGTTTCTATCAGAAGCCGAACGTTGACATAAGCGTCCATTTGTTGGATGGCCGTTTCATGAGCGAGAACCAAAGTTCTGGCTGTTCTGGCATCCAGCAGTGAAGCGGTGTGTCTTACTTGCGATTCAAAATCGATATTCACCAGGGGTAATTCAGCACCCGATGCGGCCACGAATACATCTCGCCAATAGGACAGCCAGATTGGTAAAACCTCATATCCTTTCTGACGCGCTTTGTCATAAGGTTTAGCCAGCTCTTCTGCCAGCTTAAAACGTTCAAACCGATGGGCAGACAATAAATGCAGCAAAGACTCAAGATGCGCCTGCCTGTGGGATAGGCCATCCTGGTCTTCGGAAAATCTAATAGCTGCACCAACCCGCCCACTGGAAAGATGTGCCATTAGACGCGCTGTTTCAGCAGGGAGCCCCTTCTCAGATTGAAGAAAGTTTTGAACTGCCTGGATAGACGCCGGCCTCAGCCGGATGACCTCACAACGTGAAACAATAGTCGGTAATAAACCTGTCAATGTATTTGCTGTCAGCAGCATGACAACCCTGTCTGGGGGCTCTTCCAGTGTTTTTAGGAGCGCATTTGCTGCCTGGATGGTCGTACGCTGAAAGTCGGGCAAAAGTGCAATCCGATAGGGTGAAGCATATGGTGCCAGCGCCAGTGTATGCTGGAGCGCTCGGACCTGGTCAATCAGAACATCTTTGTGCCCTTCGCCCGGGACCAGCAAGCTCAGGTCCGGGTGGGTCTCTGACCAAATCTGCAGACAATCCCGGCATGCGTTGCAGACGGCCCCTTTTACGGACGGCTGCGAACAATTTAATGCCTGGGCAAAGCGCAGCGCCAAACTCCTGCGACCAACACCCTCCGGACCCACGAACAGATAAGCATGCTTTAATTTCTCTTCCGAAACATGATTCCTCAGCAGGTTCAGAGCCCAATCATGACCAAAGATGTGCCAATTCATAAGTTTATTTTAGCGCAATTATGAAGGTTCGATAAGCGGAAAGATCATAATATTTATTTTGAGTCAAACTGAAGTGAATAAAAAGCCGTCGGGGAAACCAACAAAGATGCGCGGGGTAGTTCAAAGGGCCCAAAGAGACATGGTTTTGAAGGCATTTACAATTATTGGAGATTCTATAGTGGTCGTGGTAAACTTCAAGAGCTAAAAAATGACCACTGGAAGAAAAGAAATATGCGAGTCATCTACCCATTTACAGCAATAGTAGGTCAGAATCGTATGCTGCGGGCCTTGATCCTGAACGCCATCGATACTCGAATTGGCGGTGTTTTAATTCGCGGCGAGCGTGGGACGGCAAAGTCGACCGCAGCCAGAGCCCTGGCTGCGCTCCTCCCGCCCGTTCAGGTTGTTGAAAACTGCCGTTTTGGCTGCGATCCTAAAAAACCCATCCACTGGTGTACAGAATGCCGGGAACGGTTTGACGCGGATGAAGAAGTCCCCGTAGAGACTCGCCAGACACCCTTTATCAACTTGCCAATATCAGCCACAGAAGACCGGGTGGTCGGCACACTTGATATTGAAAAAGCCATTCAGAAAGGTGAACGCCACTTCGAACCCGGTGTGCTGGCCTCGGCCAACCGGGGATTGCTGTACATCGATGAAGTTAACTTGCTGGATGACCATGTCGTGGATGTATTACTCGATTCTGCCGCTATGGGCATGAATATTGTGGAACGGGAAGGGATTTCTTTTACCCACCCAGCCCGGTTTATCCTGGTTGGCACAATGAACCCGGAAGAGGGCGACTTGCGGCCACAACTCCTGGATCGGTTTGCTTTATCCGTGGATATCCGTGGTATTCTCGATCCTCGCCAGCGCGTTCAGATCATGGAACGCAACCTGGCCTTTGAAGCAGACCCGGAAACGTTTCGGAAAGATTGGCTACCAAGAGAACAGGAAATATCTCATCAGATTGCACAGGCCCGAAAACTGGTTGACCGCGTGCGATATTCCAGTCGAGACCTGTTGATCATCGCTGATCTGACCGCCAAAATGCAGGTTGATGGCCATCGAGCAGACCTGGTGATTCTAAAAGCATCACGGGCACATGCCGCCTTTGAAGGACGCCAAGCGATCAACCCGCGCGACATTGCCATCGCAGCAGAGCTGGCCCTGCCCCACCGTGTTAAAGCCGGCCCCTTCAGGCAATCTGAGATGGGAGTCACCCAACTCGAAGAACATATTGAACAGCTCAAAGGTGCTGCGACACAGGGTGCCCCTGCGGAAGAAGAACAGCAGACCAATGAACCGGATTCCGATCAAAAAAAAAGTCTGTCTCCCCACATCTCGAAATTAGCAACGAATCCCCTGGACCCGAGTCCATAGAACCCGCCCAACAGGACATTTTTCAAGACGCCTCTGCCAACTGGTGGGAAGGCGGGAAAAAAGTACAACCCGGTGAGTCCTTCGAGCCGCGTCGTCTGGATACCCCCCTCGACAACATGATGCGAAAACAAAGCGGGCGCCGGTCGCAAACCCAGAGCGACCGGAAGCGCGGACGGTACATTCAATCACGGCCTGCCAACGGCAAGGCAGACGACCTTGCCTTTGACGCCACTATCCGGGCTGCTTCACCCTTCCAAAAAACACGTCAGGAATTTGAAGAAAACGATGTGGCCTTCTCAGTCAGGCGAGAAGATTATCAACGCAAAGTAAGGGTTCGACGGACATCAAACTTAATCTTGTTCTTGGTGGATGCCTCCTGGTCTATGGCTGTTGCTGAACGTATGGCCGCCACAAAGGGCGCCATCCTCTCACTATTGACAGACGCATACCAGCGGCGTGACAGGGTGGGTTTAATCGTGTTCCAAAAAGACCGTGCTTCCCTGGTACTGCCCCCCACCAATTCCGTGCAGCTTGCGCAGCGTGCATTGGTAGACATTCCCATTGGCGGAAAAACCCCTCTAAGCGCGGGTTTACATATGGCCTACCAGGTCCTAAAACGGGAAAAAATCCTCCATCCGGATGTGTTGCCTTTGTTAATCATTTTAACAGATGGTGCCGGTAATGTCGCAATGGAGGGTGGCTCACCCCAAAAAGAATCTCACCAGATTGCGGAACAAATCGCGAAGGATGATGTTCGTTCTGTGGTAATAAATATGGAACATGAAGCCTTCGACCAGGGCCTGGCGCAAACCCTTGCAGACCATCTCAATGCTCCCTGTTATACGCTGAGAGAACTGAGAAGCGAGACGCTTTACCGGGCTGTACAAAAGGAGATTTACCAAGGACCCGGTGGCAGTGCTTGACACAACAGGGTCTTACATTCGCCCTGACAGAGGATTATTTGGATTTAAGCTGGAAAAACGCTATTCCACCCTGGTGACAAGTATTTCCGGGAAGAACTGGCGTAGCGTACCCGCTACCCACCCCTGCAAAGTTGCTGGTGAAAGGGGACAATCTTCACAGGCACCACACAACTTTACATAGACTGTATGGCCCTCAACCCGGTCTACTTCAACCCAACCGCCATGATACTGTTCTATATAGGCGTTCAACTGCTCAATCAGCGCACGAACTTTCTCTTCAACAGTGTAATCCTGATCATTCATAGACAGCTCTCCTGGTAGGGTACCTTTTCACAAATCATATCACAGGTAGCTTGGTGAATGCAAACGCAGTTTATAGGGAGGATGTTTTATTCCTTTTGTGGGGTAATCGTGGGCCAATCGCAGGGCGCGCGTCAAGCACAGTAGGCCAACTTCCTTTATACTATTATCATAGACGTTTCATGAACAACCTTTTTCTCCTTTTAAAGAGTGTCGGGGCTACCGTACCCGACACTCTTCAATTTAACCAGTATTTTAACCTCTGTTGTAGATTATCCCCAATAAAACAAGCATTTTCCACAAATAGAGGCACTTTTGTCCACAGATAATGCCATAATTATCCACAAGGCTAATGCGGCAGGATCTCGTTAACCAGTGATCGAGTCAGCTCAACATGCATCCCATCAGGTGTAAAGTGCCAGATCGTTTGCGTAAATCGGTTGATAAAATAGCGGTCATGGGCACTTGCAAGGATTGTGCCCTCAAACCCCGTCAGGGCTGTCTCGAAAGCTTCACGCGAAGAGAGGTCGAGGTGGTTGAGGGGCTCATCCAGAAAGAGCAGGTTACACTGCCGAGCAACCAGCAGCGCCAACATTAATCGAGATCGCTGTCCGTAGGATAAGGTCCCCACTGGTTGAAATACCTCATCATGACTGAACAAGAACCTGTGCAAGAAAGTGCGTGCTTCCGTGTGGTTATACATTTCGGGTATTTTTTGAATTGTCTCGAGTACAGATAAAGTTGGTTCTAACACTTCCTGTTCTTGCGCCAGGTAACCCGGCTGGACACCGGCGCCCAGGTAAAATGTGCCCGTAACGGGGGATACTCGCCCAAGCAAGGTTCTAAACAAGGTGGTCTTTCCAATCCCATTTGGGCCGACAAGGGCAATTCGCTGGCCCAGTGTAACGGTTTGCGTGATGGGAGGTAGGAGCAGCCTGCCTTCATAACCAATCCCAAGACGATCGGTATTAAGCACAATTTGCCCACTTTCAGGGGTTTGAGAAAATTTCATACGGACATCCCAACGGTGGGCGGGTTTTTCCAAGGCGCCTTCTCCTTCCAAGAAAGCGACCCGTTTTTCAAGTTGTTTGGCTCGCCGGATCGTCTCGAGTGATCTGTTGGCAAAGTGACCGACTGAAAAACCATCCGTGTTCTTCCCATCAGCTTTACCACCTTTGCGTGGCTTAGCCTGACCACGCACACTCTGAGAAGCTTTTTTCAATCTTTTTATTTCATCCTGCTGGTCGGCATAGGCCTGCATGGCCTGTTCAAACTCAGTCTGACGTACTTGTAGATATTGCGTGTAATTCCCAGGATATTCCCTGACGCCCTCACCGGAAGGTGGAAAGGCGATCACTTTGTGTATCACCGCGTCCAAAAAGGCACGATCGTGAGAAACCAGCAGGATACCGCCTGAAAAGGACAAAACCCAATCCTGTAACCAGGCGCTCATGGCCATATCCAGGTGGTTGGTGGGCTCATCCAGCAAGAGCATTTCAGGGGCATCGAGCAACACGCCTGCCAGTGCCAGGCGCACCTTTTGACCACCGCTCAATTGGGCAATGGGTGTGGTCTGGGGAACATCTACCAGTTCAAAACCGGAAAGGATATCCACACGACCACCTTCCAGTTCCTGTGCCCGGTCAAGGGCTAACAATGCCGACTCATATCGGCCAATCAAGGATGAATCCTGAGGGTGCTTCGCCAGTCCCTCACAGGCTGCTTCAAGAGCCTGATGTGCCTGTTCTAGATTGGAAGCAAAACGGTGGAGGTACTGCCCCAGGGTTTCCTGGGGGTCGAAATGGATCCCCTGCCTAAGATAGCCCACTCGCAGTCCTGAAGGTGTGAAGGCAACATGCCCGGAATCCGC
>PWSY01000111.1 GCA_003563055.1 Anaerolineaceae bacterium
CAAACGCCCAGGGTCACCTTGCAAAAGCGATGGTGTTCCTGGGTGTGCTGCACAGACAAATTCAAGCCCTTTTTCATGGGCAGGGATAGCCATCGTGGCGGCAAAATCATCCAACAGATTTAATAAATCAAAATCCAATGCCTCAAGCGCAAGTCTTTTCGCCTCCATCTTTGAAAAATCGAGAATATCATTGATCAATGCCAATAATGTTTCACCACTTGACCTGACGATTTCCGCATACCGCTGTTGTTCTTTATCCAGGTCTGTATCCAACAATAAACTGGTCATGCCAATAACCCCATTCATGGGTGTCCGAATTTCATGGCTCATATTTGCCAAAAACTCACTTTTCGCGATATTGGCTGTTTCAGCTCTGATGGCCAGCTTCTCTGCCATCTGCACAGATTCTTCTAATTTCTGATTGGTTTTTAATAATTTTTCTTCAGCTTCTTGTCGCAATTGGATGTTCACCAGCATTTGAGCAAAAACTTTCAAGATGTGTTGCTCATCGAGTGAGTAATCATGGTGCTGGTTAACCCAATCAAAACCCACAAACCCTGTACAGTGTTCGTCATTCATCATTGGAACAGCCAATATACTCAATATCTCTTGTGATTGAAGTAATGCTTTTGTTTCACCATCGGGCATTTGATTGACTTTGTCAATGAAAACCGCCCGACCTTTTTTATGTGCATTAACCCAATCCGGTATCCTCTCAAGGGGTACCTGCTGTAACCCATCAATTTGGGCCGATATCCCCTCAGCACACCATTCAAACGTATTGGAACAGAGGCCATTTTCAAAATCGTAAGAAAAAATATAGGCTCGGTCTGCCTCAACAAACCTCGCCAGATCATGAAGCGATGTTTTTATGGATCTATCTACGGCCTCCAGAGGAATGTTGATATAGGCTGTAGACACTTCCATCAGGAGCTCTCTGAAATGCGCTTGACGCTTTAGCTCTTCTTTCGCCTTTTTCTCTTCACCAATATCACGACTGGAGCCTACAATAAATGTTACCTTTCCGTCCTGTAATACCGGCGTTAAAGTCGTCAGCCAGGTTTTTTCGCCACCCGGCAAGGCCAGTGTTTCTTCATAAGTTATCGGTTCCTTATTGTCAACACAGCTTTGATAACGGGTCACAATCCCACTGGCCATTGCTTTTCCGACCAATTCTTGTGGTGTTTTGCCCCTTATGAAGTCTAATTCAAAGCCCGTTGCCTCTCGATGGGCCTTGTTGTTGCGAATATATCGAAATTCCTTTTCGTCAACCTCAACCAGGAACATGCAATCCTGAGTGCTCTGGAAGACCGTCTCATATTCCTGTGAAATCCGTCTTCGTTCGTCTTCAGCTTGTTTTCGATAAGATATATCCCGCACAATGCTCTGAATATGGCGTGGATTTCCCTCGGCATCACGAACCAGTTCAACATTGATCTCCACCGGGATGGTCTCGCCATCCTTCTTTTTAAAGGAATGTTCATAAAGTGGTAATTTATCTCCGTCAAGCAATTGTTGGATGCGCTTTTCACTTTCAAGAACTTCAGTTGATACATCCTTGAAACTGAGTTGCCGCAATTCTTCCTCTTTATAACCTAACAAATCTGAAGCACGTTGATTGGCTGCCAGGTGATTGCCTTCCAAATCAAGGATAAAAACGGCATCGTTGGATTGGTTGAGCAGGGACCGAAATTGTTGCTCACTATCTCTAAGGCGGCTTTCTGCTATTTTCCGCTCGGTTACGTCCAATAACACAACCATATGACCCAGGTGAATGTTTCTTGACGTTGAAATTTTTGTTCGGTTGAGATAATACTGTCGCTCGCTAATCACCAACGCTGCATCTTGATCTTTTTCGATGATATACCGAAACAAATCAAAAAGCTGTCCTGGCTTTTCAGGTGAGATATCAAAATGCTGGGTTTCACTCAGGTTAAATATTTTCCGCGCTACGGTATTGGCATTAATCAACCTTAACTGATTGTCAAAAATCAGCACACCTTCACCCATCACGTTGAAAAGGTAATCCCAGGCAATCGGTGCAATACTGAGAAACCGGTATTTGACCATATCCCATATAATGATCGCCCCTGTAACGATAAAAGCCATTGGTGTGACATCAAGCCCCGCAGGTGAATTCCCGGTTATATACCAGAAATTTGCCCCAAGCGGGCCCAAGACGGCTAGAAAAAGCATCAGCATTTGCTGTCGTTCAATACCCTGGGAGCGAATGGCTTTTCTGATAATCAGAAAAAAAGAAAAGGTCAAGAGCAGGTAGGCGTAGGTGATATTCAGAAATCTGAGCGGCCCACTGCTGTATAATGCTCTCGCATGTGGTGTATCTGCTGTTTTGACAACCTGATCCCATACCAGCCCGTGATACTCATTTGTCAGAACAGCGATTAAGACGATCCCTGGGATAACCCAGACCAGCTTTTTCAAAAATGGGCCCATTCTCAAATCCATTTGAAAATAGTCAATGATGAACAAGAATAAAAAGACCACAACCGTAACCACCCCGATATAGGATAGTTTGGACATCAGGATCTTTGTCGTGAGAGAATTTGCCATTTCTTCAAAACCTGCAAAGAACCCCCAAATACCCGCTGAAAGAAGAAAACAAACAAAATAGCCCCCTCCTGGCACATTGCGTTTCTCTGCCATCCACGCCAAAATGAAGGCTACCAGTGATGAAATCACCATCACCAGCCCTGGTAAAGAAAAATGAAATGCCCAGTTATCTGCCATCAATTTGCCCGATTTATTCTTTTAACCTAATTATTGAAAACAGTACCTACACAATCCATATCGGTAGACCTGTTATCAAAGACCACTAAGTATTCAACTATCCATCAATTCCACACAAAGTACATCTAGCCACTACATGAAGGATATCGATCTAATAGGTGCAACTTTTATTCCACACACATCATAACAGCCGACAGTGTAAGAAATGGCTTAGTCTTTAGATAACGGTTTATAAATTGACCCGCTGATTGCACATATGCCAGACGTGAACTTTTCACGTCTGGTTCGTGATAATAGAGACTGGTTAACCCGGCTGATTTACCTTAGAATGAAGTCAGAAATAACGCAAACTCAATTTTGATAAGGTAATCAAAATGAAGAAAATTGATACAAGCCTATTAATCGCTTTCATACTAACACTGATTGGCGCGCTGCTGATCGGTGGTGCAACCATCGCCCTGTTCACCGACACAGCTCAAAATACGAGCAACAACTTCGCAGCTGGAACATTGAGCATCAACCTCACCAGAGAATTTGGTGAAGAACAATCCTTCACCTTTGGCAACATCGCCCCCGGAGATAGCGGCAGCGATACCATTATTGTTCGAAACAATGGCAGCCTCGAATTACGCTACCGCCTGAATAACTTGAGCAAAGATGGCTACCTGCTCACAGGTGGCGATTATCCAATCGTTTTTTCATTCACCGTAAATGGTGAACCACTCGTTCCCGGAGAGACCGTACGGGTCTTGCCCTCTGGTGCCACCGAAACCATCACCGTCAACTGGTGGCTGCCTCTAGATGCCGGCAATGACTATCAGGGCACATCCGGCACGCTGGGCATCAGCGTTAGCGCCGAGCAAACGGCAAACAACCCTGTTCCCTTCGGCAACTAAACAACGCATATCACACACCCTTTCTCAAGCTGGCCCGGTGGCCAGCTTTTTTTATTCCTTTTAGACCAGCCATATTACAGGTTCTCGCTCCCCCCCAAGTTAATCCTCATATTAAGGTTAACATCATTTTCTCAAACAATAGTATTATTTTCATTGAGCAGCCAGACTTTTCTCACAAGCAACAACACGATACAGTCTTGTATCAGTTCAAAGTTTTATCACTGCAGCAAATCAGGCACGAAACATCTTTTTGATTTACTTTAGGTTCAATTTCCACGATAGCGATCCAAAAATTTATTGCTTGATCTGGAGAATTATTAAACTTGATTAACGGAGAATCGATGAACTTACACAAAGCAGGCAAACAACTACAAACGCAAGGCCAGGCGATCATCGCGCTGTGTGGGGCAACTTCTGAAGAAGATGCCCGCTGGAAACCTGACCCGGAAAACTGGTCGATATTAGAAGTGCTCAACCACCTGGTGGACGAAGAAACCCTTGATTTCAGAACCCACCTGGCGCATATCCTGAACACACCCGATCAACCCTGGCCGCAGATTGACCCGGCGCGATGGGTCACTGAAAAACGATACAATGAACAAAGGATGGATGAAACATTGGAAAAGTTTACGGTAGAAAGAGAAAAATCAGTGACCTGGCTTGATTCCCTGACAGCGCCTGATTGGCACGCTTGCGTAAGCTTACCATGGGGAGCCTTGTCAGCCGGGGACATGCTGGCTGCCTGGTTAGCCCATGACCTTCTCCACTTGCGCCAATTAAACACGCTCCGCTTTCAACGCACCCAAATGACAAGCCACCCATTTCGGGTTGATTATGCAGGAAAATGGTGAAAGGATCTAAAATGGAACCTCGATTAAGTTACTGCGGATTTCGTTGTGATTTATGTCTGGCCTACCGACCCAATATCGAAAAACATCCTGATTCTGCCCAGTCACTGAGTGATGGTTGGCATACTTACTTTGGTTTCCGAATACCGCCTGAAAAGATCATCTGTGAAGGATGCCGCTCACAAAGTCTCACCACACTGGACAGTGAATGCCCGGTACGACCTTGTGCCAATTCACGTCAGGTCGAAAACTGCGCAGCCTGTGAGGGATATATCTGCGAAAAATTATCCAGCCGTTTGATTGACTTCCAGTCAATCCAAAAAGATTTTGTTCGACCTATTCCTGAAGAAGACCGATCGCGTTTTATTTTTCCGTATGAAAATGTGCACAGGCTGGCCCGATTGCGAATGGAAAAGGAATAAATCCTGGCTTTCTTTGACACATAAAGTCAATTACACAAACCACTTATTCAACTTTCAAATTTCGGACACCTTCAATGTCGGAGATGGACTCAATTAATTCTTCCAGTTTCTGATCATGAGAGATGCGCGCCACAACTTGAATGCGAATGCGTTTGCTTTTATAGTGTTTCTGAATATTGAAACTGACCAGCACATCACAAAACGCTTGCACTTTTTTGCGGACAGATTTGACCACCCCTTTATGGTAATTCGCTTCAACAGAGATGAATCGAGAGACTGAGGTCCGGAGAAATCGATTTTCAATAATATTTAATAAGAATAAGACCACCAATATCAGGGCGGTCGTGACAACACCAACCAGGTAATAACCCGCCCCAACTGTCATACCAACAATTGCCATGGTCCACAACGAGGTGGCCGTCGTCAAACCTTTTACAGTAAAACCATAACGGAGGATTGCGCCAGCGCCTAAAAAACCAATCCCTGAGATCACCTGGGCAGCGATACGTCCAGGATCAGAAGGTGTTCCCGGGCGCGCATACAGATAGCCAACATTAACCGACAACACCATCGCCAAAGTTGCCCCAATTACGAGAATCATATGGGTTCTGAGCCCGGCAGGTTGATCTTGCCGTTCCCGCTCGTAGCCAACCACCATACCCAGTGCAGCGCCAACCAGGACCCTGAGAATGATTTGTCCTTCTGTAATCATTGGTCATTAACTCCTGCTTGCCCAAAGTCAGCATGGCTATTTCGGTAACAGTAAATAGCCAGATAGTGAGCGTGAACAATCCAGATCACATCAACCTCTCTTACATAGAAATATACCACCATCCCAAAATTCAGCTGATGTCATTGGCCGAACTTGGTTAGATTGAGGTTATGATTCTATCACAATCAAGGGTTTCGTTGAGAGCTTCTAAATCATTAATTTGCAGGTTGTTAACCACAAATGCGTAAACCAAAACCATGCAATCGTATAACTTACCGGCCTTTACAGGTAAATCCTGTCCTGACTATGGAACTAATGAGCCCTCCTAAAAAATAAGCTTAGCAAGATTTTATAACTGCTTTAATTCCAGCAGTAACTTAAATCCCACAAAATCTGTATAATCTTCAAGCGTAATCCACAACCAGCGCCCCTGCGGCAGCGTTGATGGGCGACTTAATAATTCCCTGATACGTGCATTGAAAAAATTAAACTTCTCCATTACCAAATTTTCTTCATCAGGATTAAGCGAAATCAATGCGTTGAAACCACCACGCTCAGGGAATAACAAACAAATCTGCCGAGACTCCTTGCGGTAACGTATTGCCCAACCTTCTTGAGGGTTATAAAACACCAACTCTGGCTCAAAGTCTGGAAAATGTTGATCGAGATAAGCCGTCACATCCTCCCAAACCGGTAGCACCTCTTCGCCAATCGCTTCTCGGATCGCATCTTGACTTGGTTGTTCATCCCGCGCCAGGAATCTCTCATGTGCCATTTTAGCAACTCTTTCCTTTAAAAAGTTAATTCATGATTTTCTTTTTAATTAGATATCTTTATATCTTCTCCGATATTATCACAGCTTTCTGATCAACTGGCGTATTTTATGTACGGGCCCTCAACAAATACCATACATCTGAACCAGTGAACCCACAGCGCCTGTAAAGTTGTTCGGGTTTCGTGGCATGATTTTGTTTGCCAGAAACAGTAATAAAATCCACATTTCCCGAGATCCTGTGCAATAATTCGCTGACAATTGTAGTGCCCAGACCTCTCTTCTGATACTTTGGAAGAACCTGCACCCACTCCAGTGAAGCTTCTGAAACCTGATGGTCCATTTCAGCGATCCCCAAACCAGCATGGGCCCCCGTTTCATCATCCATAATCCAAACCCACAGGTTGGGATCATAAACCGGATGTTCCAGCCAATCCCGAACAATTTGGCTGGTAATTCTTATATTTCGATAGCAAGTGTGGATCAGTCGCACAATATCTTCCACCTCGGTATGGGGGTTGACATTCTTTAAAGCAAATCCGTGAGGCGGTGTGAACACCTGAGGTGCTCCACGATGGATGATGCGGAAGTAAGGTTCCGTGTGATTAAATTCACGCTTTCCAAAAACTGCTAAAGCATCCGCGTGCACCAAAATAAAGGGCGTTTCTGCGATTTGTTCTGGTGTTAACGGATGATGTTGAGGTTCAGCGCACCAAAAAGCCATCAAACGGGATTCCTCCCAAAGGGCAATAGCTGTTATTTCACCGGACAAATCTTTTTGAAGTGTTAGGTGCGATTTATCCAGGCGTGCCGCAGTCTTCCAAAATGCATTTGGCAGTGTTCGGCAAGGGTTTTTGTGATATAAGTCCAGCAGATCCTGGGTGTGCTTCATATTCATATTGATACGGTTAATCGGCCAGCTTTTTTCGACCGAGTTTCAAACAGAAAATAATATTAAATTATTTCGTTACTACTCAGCCAATCCTGCTGGTGAAGAGGTGGGGGGGGGTTGTGTGCCGGCTCCGCC
>PWSY01000022.1 GCA_003563055.1 Anaerolineaceae bacterium
CCAAGCACATTACCCGTGGCAAAACCGGCCGCATACCCAATTATATTCAAGGGATTATCCAGGTTAGACAATACAGAGGCAAAGATGAGCACAAACAGGACTGATTGGATAAACCCTAAAATCCACGACAACCATCGCTTTCCCCGTATCGTAAACATGAAACGCAGGGTGTCCAGAGCGATGTTGATCGTCCGGGCAAAGAAAATCGCGAAAGCGATCAGCCAGGCCATCGGGGACAGTAACATATTGATCACGCTTGCTCTTCCTCCCCATTCCGTTCTTCAATCCCATTCAGGATGGCCAATTCGTACATGTCAGTCATATATTCTTTGACCATCCGGCGCATACTGAACTGCCCGGCCAATGTCCTGATGTTCTCCTTCACCTTCGCTATCCAATCCGCTGGCAAGCCATCGGCCGAGCGCTGCTCATAATATAGGGGAACGATTTCATTTTCCAGGGTGTCATACAGATTCAGGGCTTCCTTTGCGTCTCGCTCATCGCGATCCATATCTTTATCGATGTCATTGCCGATTTCCCAACCATTATGGCCATTATAGCCTTCACGCCACCAGCCATCCAGAATAGAAAAATTAAGCACACCATTCAATGCTGCTTTCATACCGGAGGTGCCCGATGCCTCACGTGGCCGTCGGGGGGTGTTTAACCACACATCCACACCCTGGACCATATATCGGGCAATATTCATGTCATAATCTTCAAGGAACACCAACCGACCCCCAAAACGGGCATCTTTTACGGCGCGGTAGATTTCCTGAATCATCAATTTACCCGGTTCATCCGCGGGATGAGCTTTACCAGCAAATATAAATTGCACCGGCATGCGTGCATTTGTAACAATCCTCAACAATCGATCATAGTCTCGCAAGATCAGGTTGGCGCGCTTGTAAGTGGCGAAGCGGCGGGCAAAACCAATGGTCAGCGTATAGGGGTCCAGCAACACACCACTGGCAATGGTCTGAACCGGGTGGACATGTCCGGTCTGCCATCGGTTTCTACCCCAGGTAATAATTTTTGCAACCAGTTTGCGCTTCAAATGCCGGCGAACGCGCCACATCTCTTCATCGGGTATGTTTTCCACCTGTGCCCAAAGGTTTGGATCATCTAAACGATCAGCCCAATCCGCGCCAAGATAACGGGAAAAAAGAATCCCAATTTGCCGGGCAAGCCAGGTCTCTGTGTGAATTCCATTGGTAATGTGACTGATCGGGACATCCTCTTCTTTCCTGTCAGGCCACAGGAATTGCCACATCCCACGAGCTACCTTGCCATGGAGTTCAGAAACACCATTACGAAATGCTGAAAGCTTCAGGGCCAGGATTGGCATGCTGAAGGCATCACCACCCCAGGATTGTTTGATCTTGGCAATATCAATGAAATCATCTCTTGAAAGACCAAGGTCAGGCCAAACCTGGACAAAGTATTTATCAACCAACCACAACGGAAATTCATCGTTTCCAGCAGGGACAGGTGTGTGAGTTGTAAAGATATTCGTCTTTTTAATCACCTCCACCGCTTCATCAAAGTGCATGCCCTTCTCGACATATTCAAGCGCACGTTCCAGCGTCAGAAATGCGGAATGACCCTCGTTCATGTGCCAGGCCGTTGGTTGATACCCCAGCGCACGTAAAGCACGGACACCACCCATCCCCAGCAATATCTCCTGAGAGATCCGCAGCTCAAGATCACTGATATATAGCATATCGGTCAATTGTCGATCATTGGGGTCGTTGTCCGGAATATTCGTGTGCAGTAAATACAGTTTGACCCGACCAACATTCAACTGAAAGATACGGGCAAAAACCTTTCGCCCGGGCAGATCAATGACGATCTTTACCGGGGCACCATTTTCATCCAACAGCCTAATCAGTGGTAGCGAATCAAAATCAATAGGCACATTTTCAGCCTCCTGCCAGCCGTCTTCACTGATACGCTGGGAAAAATATCCATAGGTGTAAACAAATCCAACCGCGACCATCGGAATACCAAGATCACTCGATTCCTTAAGATGATCACCTGAAAGGATACCCAGTCCACCTGCATAAACCATTAATGATTCATGCAACCCAAATTCGAAGGAAAAATATGCCATTAATTCATCCGTTAAGTTGGGGTATGTCCTTGAAAACCAGGTATCTTTTTCATTCATGTACCGGTCAAATTCCCGCAAGACACGGTCATAGTTATCCAAAAAATAACGATCATTGGTGGCTGCATTCAGGCGAGCCCGATCCACATCCCTCAAAAAAACGACTGGATTATGATAAGACTTTTCCCAGAGCAGTTCGTCGATATCTTTAAATAAACGTGGTACTTCCGGGTGCCAGACCCACCAAAGGTTATAGGCCAATTCTTCCAGGCGTTTTATTCGTCTCGGCAGACTAAATTCAACCGGTTTCTCTTTGACAATCTCCGACATAATTTCTGATCCTTATCCTTTTTAAATAAAATGCCTGCTGATATAAACATGGTCTATATCCGCAGGGGAGTTAGTTTATCATATTTTTACGGTTTATTCTCTCGACAATAGTCATCGTTTCAGCTAATAATCATACCACAAAGACACTTTTGAACGTGCTTTACAGTTCAGATTATTGTCAGACCATACCCGGTTACTTGTGCTGTGTAAAGGGTAAACCAAATGATACGCGCCCCTCCAGGGGCAATCGCTGTTAGTGTTCTATCCAATTATTTCACTAACCACTTCAATCCCATTCAATGCCATATGATACAGGAAGGTGGTATGAAGCATGTCCCCATGGTGAGGCATGGCGGGTAAATCTTTCGCATCGTCTACCGACAGGTGCCAGGTCTGAACGCAATTGGTCGGGACAATCACACGCCACTGTTTATGAAAGGCATTGGCATAAAACCGGAGGTAGGTTGCCAAGTGATAGACACACAGATCTGTGACATCACCCACGGTAATAAAGGTATCCAGGTGATCTCGCTCTTCGATCCAGGTGTTAAAACCATTATTAATGGCCGGATGAATTGAATCTTTATAAACTGTGGTTAATTTGTCATAGAATGACAGGTTCTTGATCAAATCAATGGTATCCGCCTGGGGGGTTCCCCGAACGGCATGTTCACCAAAGGCATCAAACTCCAACGAGTCTGCCTGATGCCCTTCCTGAACCAGGAGAATGTCACGCAAGCCAAGCTCCCAGGCAGTTTTCATCAAATGGGAAATTGGCTCACCAATAGCCGCCACCCTCGGACTGGAAAGCGGACCTTCATAGAGAAATCCGTTGATCACATCAATTGAAATAATCGCCGATTTTTCCGGTTCAGGCATTACTTCTTTGTAACTTTTTGCTGGCCTGTCTTCAAGCCATATCTCAAGATAATCTAAAAACGCTTTTGAATTTAGTGCTAATGACATAATTTCCTCATCGTGTATCAATGGACAGCTTCACTTAAATATATCCAGAGATTCTCAGAAAAGTGTTAATCCCCCAGCCCAATACAGAAATATAATCACCCGCCAAAACACAGAACCAGATCATTAACCAAGTACTGTACCTGCTTAAACCGTCACCAGGGGAGGAAACACCAGACTGATGGAACCTCATGCTCAGATTAATATGGTATTGGGCTGATCTCTGCCAGCTTATCCATATGATGATAGGCGGTGATTTCACGTACGGTGCCGGTCAAACCCCTAGCCACCAGGCTGTGGGTATGCGCATAGCCTTCTGAATAAGTAACACCGTTCAGCAAGGGGCCTTCAGAGATACCTGTGGCAACAAAGAAGGTGTCCTCTGATGACACCAGGTCATCCAGCGTCAAGACTCGCTCCAGGTCATAGCCGGTTTCTTTGGCCAGTTGACGATCAGCCTCGTCACGCGGCCACAACTTGCCCTGGAATGCCCCCTGCATCGCTCGAAGTCCACACGCAGCAATTACAGCTTCTGGCGTACCGCCAATCCCCAAAAGCACATCAATCCCAGTCCCTGGCCAGGCTGCCATCAGAGCCCCTGCTACATCTCCGGCAGGTATCAGGCGAATACGAGCGCCGCAATCACGGACATCTTGAATTAACGCGTCATGCCGGGGCCGGTCTAGAACCACAACGGTTAAATCGCCCACCGCCATCCCCTTTGCCCTGGCAATTTTTTGCAGGTTATCCCAGACAGGGGCATTGATGTCGATCACATCTTTGGCCTCATGACCTACTGCAATCTTTGACATATAGAACATGGGACCTGGGTCATACATTGTGCCACGCGGTGCAGCGGCGATGGTCGCAATGGCATTGGGCATGCCTTTGGCCACCAGGGTTGTCCCCTCAACGGGGTCCACGGCGATATCCAGCTCCGGAGGACTGCCATTGCCAACAATTTCCCCGCTGTAGAGCATGGGCGCTTGGTCTTTTTGACCCTCGCCGGTCACAATCTTGCCATCTATGTCAATTTCGTTTATCAGCAACCGCATGGCGTCGACCGCCGCCTGATCCGCATTGGTTTTGGTGCCGCGTCCAAAATGCCTGGCAGCTGCAAGGGCACCTGCCTCTGTCACACGCACAAGCTCCAAGGCCAGGTTCCGGGTTGGTTTTTGCTTTTGCTCAATTCCCATCACACATCCTTTCGTAAATGGCCTGGTTAATTTTAACGCAGATTCTGCTGGTTTTTAAAATTTTCGGGATTGGATTTCATGTCGCGAATACGTCATTCCAGTATCTTAATGCTGGGCAATATGAACCTTATTGATAACCATTATATAACAAACCCGGTTTTGAATCAGATAATGTTACTACTCAGCCAACCCTGCAGCCTGAGTAGTTACCAGATAATTATAAAAATCTCATTCTGAGCTGTTTTACACCAATTTGAAACCGATCACCTATATAATAATCTCAGTTATAATAAGAATTGGTAACTACTCAGCGTGCGAGGGAATTGGGGTGTGTGGTGGAGCGGCTTCGCCGCTCCACCACACACCCCACCCTTCAGCAGCACGGCTGCCTGAGCAGTTACAAGAATTGTTACTATTCTTGGATTGTGTTAACCAAAATTGGCACCTCAAAGGAGAGTCAGATGAAAAAAAATCGTAATGCTATTCTTTTTGCCATCTTCTTGAGTTTAATCGGCGCATTATTGGTGGTGGGCACAAGTTATGCTTTTTTTACTGATTCTGCACAGGGCAACAACAACATTTTCCTTGCTGGCAATCTGCAAGTGCGCATAGATCAGGAAAATGAACCAGGTTATTTCAATATCAGCAATTTATTGCCTGGCGATAGTGGCTCCAACACCATCACGATCTCAAATCCGGGCACCCTGACTCTCTCCTATAATATCATGGCAGACCTCACAGGTGAGTTGGCTGAGGGGGCACATCCGCTTGTGGTCACCTTCCGAGATACTGAAGACAATCCAGTCTTGCCGGAAAACCAACGCCTTTTAGCCCCCGATGAAGAAGAAACCTTGACCATTATCTGGCAAATGCCGATTGAAGCCGGCAACGAATACCAGGGGAAGACTGCCCAGATGGGCATCATCGTACAGGCATCTCAACGTTTAACCCTGGCATCTTTCATGCAATGATATTAATCGTATACCAGGATTCAAATCAATCGTTCTATTAATCCTTGGAACCAGAAAATAAGATGATACAAAGTTATTTATTAGTAAAAGCAAAATTTGCCATAAAAAGGGATGATCGATCCAGCGCCTGCAGACATTTACATCGACACATCTCACGGTACCCAGGCGACTATGAAGGCTGGTTGCTGCTTGGCGGTTTATTGAGACCAGAGGACGGGTATAAATACATTCAAAAAGCACAACTGCTGGCCCCAGAAAATGAAGCCGTGATAGATGCTGTCAACTGGATTGAGAACAAAATCCCTAACCCGAAACCAATTCATACCAAACAAGACGCAGCCAAAATACCGGCTAAGAATCATCAACCAGAACCGGTTGAACAAATCTCATCTCCTTACTTGATATGGGCCAGTCGAGGCATATTGCTGCTGTTTCTATTCCTTCTCGCCGCACTTTTCACTGTCGGGCTGCTATCCTTCATCCAGGGCACTGAACCGACAATCTTGGGGCGCAAACTCATCATCGTCACCTCGGGTTCCATGGAACCAGTTTTCGAAACAGGTTCAATAATCCTTATCAACACAAGAGCTAACAATAACTTTCAAGAGGGTGACATTATCATGTACCGGTCACCTGAAAACCCCCACACCAATATCACCCATCGGATCATTGATGTGATGGATGAGGAGGGTGTGACTTCCTATCGCACTAAAGGGGACAATAACACCTATGAAGACCCATTGCTCATCAGCAACCAGCATATTGTCGGTGAGTACACCAATATCACCATCCCCAGATTAGGTTATTTTTTCAGCTTTATCAGAACAAGGAATGGGATCATCACGCTGGCCATGTTGTTTGGCTTTTATCTGGTAATATCACAGGCTTTTAAAATCAAGGAATACCTTTTGGAAAGTGAGCCAGAACAAAAACCTGTCGCTTCAATTAACGCAGAAAACGAAGCCTGACCTCTCCAATACCAAAGAAATGGCAGGGGAAAAAAGCCAAAAAATACCAGAAACCTTTAAAAAAAAGAGAGAGCCATAAATCCAAATTACGGTGTGAATTTTTCACATTCATGTCGTTACACTTCGAACTGTGATTCACTGGAAAGTTTTGGTAAAGTAAATACAACCCAATAATGACATAAGGGTTTACGATGGATAATTCTAATGGAATAGGTGGAAAAATCTACATACAGTTAATTGTATAATTAAACCGTGACATGATGTATCCCACCTTCCAGCGGCATTTTTCCATCAAACGATTGATACATGGTTCATGGATAAGAGAACAAGCCAATAATCCAAAAAAGGCCATGAGGAACCAGATAATCCTTTACGTGATTTCAAGGCCCAGAGGATCATGGGATGATTAAGACTTTTTCGCAGGACTTTAATAAAGCCATCACCGAGCTAAAGCCGCATGATCAAATATGTCTGATCTATGATGATCAGCAAGATCTGTTTTATGTGGTCGCCCGATTCATTGGTGCTGGTTTATCGGCTAAGGAAAAGTGCCTCTACATCTACGATAAACACCAGCCTGACGAAATTCTTCAGCAATTGTCTCATCAGGCCATTGATGCCGCTTCAGCCATCCAATCAGGTGCATTGGCATTAGTCAGCAGGCAAGATTTAGGGGGCAGCAGCCATCGACTAACGCTGGATGAAATGGTGCAGTACTTACGTTCTGAACACAATAGATTGGCAAAAGAGGGATATTTCGCCTTAAGGATTATAGAAGAGATGGCATGGCTCTTGGAGCAACAAGTTACCACCCAAGAACTACTGCAATATGAA
>PWSY01000106.1 GCA_003563055.1 Anaerolineaceae bacterium
AAGTGCCCAACTCTAAAGAGCCAACATAGATATAGGTAATATCATATTGTCGGATGATATTCAACGTGGTTTCCCAATCTGCAGTTTCATAAAGCTGACGGATATCGCCTTCACGACTGCCAACCTCATCATAGCCGCCTCGCCACTGTCCCTGATGCCCGGGCCAGCCTAAAACAGAGGGTTGCCCGGATAGCGTTGATACGCGCGCGAAACTCGTGTATTGACCACCGACTGCCTCAACCAGCGCGCCAACTGGCGCTTGAGATAACCAGTTTATTACAGTAGCTTCATCAGGCTGGTTGCGCCGCATGTAAGCGCTTGCATCCAGGGTATATTCATGAACGGGTGAAAAATCCCCGGTTTTCGCTGGAAATGCCAGTAGCGGATATGCCAACCCCAATATGGTGAAGACCAAAACCATACTGCGAGAGAACCAGGATCCGTTTTTTAGTAAAACAACTGCGCCAAATCCCGCCGCTAAAGACCATAACATCCAGGCCTGATAGTAAAACTTAAAGACAGTGTTCATGCGGGTGCCAAAATGGTCACGCAGATAGATAAACTCTGGCCCCAGTACCATCAACCCACCCAGCACGACCATCAAGATCACAAAGGGGATCGGCGACTGGGTACTGGTATTTTCTTGTCCCTTACGGACCAGTACCGATAAAAAAGCAAAACCAGATCCTAATAGCCCGGCCAGGGTTAACAAAGTGACTCCAAATTGCAAACGGTGCCTCACCGCAGATAATAAAAAACCACCATAGGTCGTCTCACCCTGCGATGCGATCACCTGCTGAGCCTGTGGTGTCCGAGCCCAACCTAAGCTCAGCCAAATTGAGACCAGGTAGAGAAATAGTATCAGCGCGATAGCCAGGATCATCCCCCAGCCCCAATCTGCTTTAACCTTTTTCCGATTCAGCCACAGGAACATAAGGAGCATCGGTATGAATAAGGGCCCAAACATGACCCACAAATAAAACCCTCGGGTTGGATAAATCAAATTAGGTAAAACCCCGCCTGCCTGGGACTGAAAACTAATTAAGAAAGGCAGGTAAAGCAATAATGAACTGACCCCAAGGGGTACTGCCAGGGTTAACAACGCAATGAGACTTTGCCGACCCCAACCCTGCCGTTCGAACCATTCCAGGCCATAGGCTCCAACCAATAATACAAAATAAACCGGCAAGTCCCAGGTGTTGAGGAATGCGATCCCACCCAGGGTGATGGCGCTTAGGATAAATAGATCCAAGCGGTAGGGAATTGTTATAGACAAAACTTTTATGTTTTTTGCCATGGCCCCACGGTAGATATTCAACGACAGACCCACCAGCAACATCACAAAAGGGATCGCCAATATATGGGGGTGTAAATCACCCAGCACAAAAGAAAACGCAGGAAATTCGTCAATGGGCGATAAGCCGCTCACATTACCCAGTAAATCGATGTCGTGAATGACCCGGGATGCCTGCCACCACCACCAAAAGCGATGGGGGATGGGGGTCAGTGGTGGGGAGGGAGGATTACGTAACGCATTAATATTAACCCATTCCCAAAACCGGGAGGTGCCCGTCGCCAGATCCCACCCGACGCCTGCCTGGTGCAGCATCTCAAGGACTGCTTCCAAATTGCTCACAAATAATAAGAACAGCGGGCCAATTAATGACCAAACAATATTCGACACATGTGGCTTATCCGTTTTCCCAAATACTGCCAGCAGGTTATACAGAACACCATAGGCGCCAACGGCACTCATGCCAAACACCGCGGCAAGCATCAGATTGAAAGCAACACCACCGCTTGTCATCGTCACCTTTGCCACCATAGCTGCCAAGATGTAGCCGAAATGGTAATAAGAAATGGCATATCCCGAAAGCCACGGGTCATGGGGAGGAAATGTCTCAGATCGTAAAATAGCGTTGATAAAGGCCAGTTCCATGGGTTTTTCTGTGCCGGTTGCATCGGGATCTGAGGCGCGTACAAGGGCCATAAACGCAAACCCAATCAGGAAGACCGCTTCAGCCACCAATACCAAACGCCAATGCCTTCGCAACCAGGCCCAGATTTCTTCCCATTTCCCGCGACCAGCCCAAAAGCTGCAACCGATCAAAAGTGCCAGGGCAAACACAATCCCCCCTGGTTGATTTTGAAGCAGCCTCAAAGAAGCCAACAACCAGAAGCCAAACCCCCACAACAGCAGGCCAAGAATACGGCTTAATGCATAACCCCGGTCAGGCAGCCGGGCAAAGAGCCGGTAGCTGATAGGAAATGTGACCCATCCAAGCAGGAGGATCAGTAAATACCAAAATAATAAACGCCAGATCATGTTTTTCCCTTTGAGACCAAGGAGTAACAATGTGCTCGTAACACAATCATTATAACAAGAACCATCCAAAATCTTACCATGTTGGCACAAACACTGCACTGAAATGATCATACACTGACCCGGTTTGGAACCAAATCAGTGTTCGACACGTCTTAATCAATAAGATATAATTTTATTGTTCATTCATCTGGAAAACGAATATGCACCCGATGCGCAAGAACACCCAACAGGCCCAATACAGTTACCAAATGGCATCAAGAAGGCCCGAAAAGCGTCAAAAAGCAGATTATTCTGCTCTTTTGGTTGCGTTAATCTCGTTGATAATCATCATTCCCATTAGTTTGGTCAGCCTGACAATCATAATATTTCAATCCAACCATTTAAACCTGCCCGGTGTTTATGTGCTTGATAAAGAAGTAGGGCTCCTCAACCCGCAGGAAACAGCGGCATGGGTCGATAATTATTGGAACAGAACCCGCCAAATCAAACTCTCTTCATCAACCAATGAAGACATCAGTTACTGGCTCAACCCTGGTGAGCTGGGCTATTGGGTTGACCCTGAAGGGACCGCCCAGGCAGCATACAGCATTGGCCGAAGGGCAGACCCCTTTGCGGATGTCATTGCTGCTGCCAGTGGACAGTCACAAATTGTCCTGCCGGTTCTATATTTCGATGAAGAATCCGCTTACCAAAATCTTGAGAAAATATCGGCAGGCCTGATCATCCATCCCGAAAATGCCACAGTCGCTTACCAGGATAACACCTGGATTGCTTTGCCAGGAATTGAAGGGCGCGAAGTGGCTATTGAAGCCACAATTGAAGACCACATGGAAAACGCCTTCATAAATCTGTTGACGCAAACCGCCACCTTACATATGCGGTCTGTTCCTCCTGCTGTTGACGACCTGACTCATGTGCTGGCGGATATCGATTCAGTCGTAGCCCAAGACCTTCTTCTCGAAGCCTATGACCCGATTAGCGATGAGAGCTTTAAATGGTCTGTCCCACTGGAAACCAAACGTGGTTGGGTTCAAGTAAACGAAGAGACTTATGATATCCATATGGCCTACACCAGGCATAATCTTGAGTTGTTACTGAACCAATGGGAAACAGACCTGGGTGATGGACGCTCCTTTAAACCCGAATTCAATTTCGATGGGCTAATAGAAAGCTGGGAGAACGCCCAAACCTTTCAAACGATCCTCTACCACGACCCGATCACCTATACCGTCCAAGCTGGTGACAGCTTGTGGGGTATTTCCCTCAGGTTTGGCATGCCAATGTGGTACATCCTGGAAGCCAATCCAGGATTGACCATTCACAATCTCGAAGCCGGGATGGCCCTGACCATCCCGTCAAAAAATATCCTGCTGCCATTGCCTGTGGTACCAAACAAAAGAATCGTGATCGATATCAGCACACAGCGCATGACAACCTATGAAAACGGCCAGGTCCGCAGCACACACATCATCAGCACGGGGGTTGAAGATTCACCTACCTTTGCCGGTGTCTTCCAGGTTAGAACCCACAAACTCAACGCCTATGCCTCAAATTGGGATTTGTATATGCCCCACTTCATCGGCATTTATGAAGCCTGGCCTGGCTTCATGAATGGCCTTCACGGCCTGCCACTCCTTTCCAGCGGGCAGCGGCTTTGGGCTGGCAACCTCGGTACACCAGTCTCTTATGGTTGCATCATCATGGCACTGGATGAAGCTGAAGATATCTACCATTGGGCAGATCCAGGTGTGGTGGTTGAAATCACCAAGTAGTACCCCTTCCACATCCAAAATAAATCGACAAGCCCATGAGAGGCTAAATCCGCCAAAATATTAACGTCCCAGAAGCGTGTTGTTTGCTGAAGTTCATGATTCCATAGAAAAGATCAATCCAAAACCTCACTTTGGAATACAACTTGCAATTACCCATACAGAACTAAGTCATCTATCACCAACAGAAACCTCTGCGTTATGGGAACTGCTTTGACAGCCATTTTCAACTTTCTGAGTAATCCGCCTGGCAGCCTGGTCTATCACCTGGTTACCGGATGCGCATTATTCCTGACTGGGCTGCTGGCGTTTTTACATCTTAGACCAATCACCAACAGGCAAAAGGCGAAACATGTACTAATTGGGTGCGCCATCCTGTTGTTGATTCAGTTTGTGTTGATCTGGATATTCACTTGGGATTTGGAAACCTTTTTCAACATCCCCTTCTTCAACAACAATATTGAGCATTTAGCCAGTGCATTGACCATTATTTGGCTTACCTGGACTTTCCTGAATGGTATTAAATCTAAAATTTATACTGGAATCACACTCTTTTTATCCTTGGTATTGATTATCGGTGCAGGCATAATTATCATAATAATCAACCTACCCTTAGAAGCCACCGTCAACGCCCGCGCAATCGATATCATTTGGCAAACTGGCTCATTATTACTGCTTGCAATGGGTGCAACCCTTCTTATATTCAAAAGGCGGCATCATTGGGCGCTTGGGTTGGCCATACTCATCGTCCTCGGGATAGGCCATTTCACCCAGATTTTGATCTCAGACCCACCATTATCGCACCTGGGTGCCATCCGCTTCGCGCAAACACTTTGTCTGCCCTGGGTGCTTGTGTTAACCCAACGTTTCGTTGGAGAAAGAAAAAGGCCATCACCTGGTGAATCCGATGCTGCCTCAGAAGTGAAAAGCAGCCCTGCCCTGGTAGACACAAAACCCAAGCTGATGGACCTGCTATTAAAAATAAACTTACAGGGGAGCAAACAAGAAAAACATAAAACGATTGTAAAGGCCCTCAGCTTGAGCCTGGTTGCAGACATCTGTTATTTGGTCTATATCCCGGAAGATCATAACACTGTTCAAATGATAATCGGTTATGACCTGATCCGAGAAGAATATTTGCCACCAGCCACTTTGACACGAACGGATCTTCATCATATCTTACAAGCCTGGCAGCAGAATCAAACATTGATACTCACCCAAAATGACCCGATTACCCGAGATGCTACGGTCTTATCCCAATTGATAAAGTGCGCCCATATCGGAAACCTGCTAGCTTACCCCTTATCATCAGAGACTGAAACTCTGATGGGCGGAGTCTTTTTTCTTACACCTTATACGGGTAAATATTGGCAGGAAAAGGCAATAATTCTGCTCAGTGAAATAAAAGATACCTTAGCAAAGGTCCTTTTTACACCGGACCCCCAGGAATTACTAAGCGCAAAATTAGCCCAAGCTCAAATCGAGATTGAGGGCCTGCGCAAAGAAAAAGAGAGCTATGACCAAGCCCTCACAGAGAAAAATTCATTGCTCCAAGCTAAAGTTGAAGAATTACAGCAATTCAAAGCAAAATATCAGATAGAAAAGTTTGACTCTGTTAAAACCATTGAGCGATTAAGCAACAAACTCAAAAACCAGGCTTCTCAAGACACACTGCTGAGAAATATTTCCGATAAACTGGAACAGTTAACCAATGAAATACGTCAATTGCGTATTGAAAGAGATGAACTTAAAACATTGCTTTCGCGAACAACAGCCAGGATCAGGAATATTGAGGACCAAACCGGTCAAACCGGCCCAATCCGTCTGACCATGGGGAACCAGATCATCAGTCTTGATTCCATAGCGGCCAATATCAAGCTGAAATTCGCATCTCAACTGCAAAAAAAGGAAATAACCTTAGAAATCAATAATCCGGATGGCCGCCAGATGATCAAAACAGATCCCGAGCGCTTGCAGTCCATATCCCTCAACTTGCTCCAGAATGCCCTGAAAGCATCCAAACGGAAAGGCATAATCCAGTTCAGTCAAAAATTAACCTTTGAGACTGGCATGCTCATCATCCAGGTTACAGATTTCGGGGAAGGACTGACCCCCGCCGAACAAAACGCTTTCTTCAGTGCCGCATATGAGACCATACCAGGTATCGGCAGCGTCCAATCTCTCCGGGAGGCAATTCGTGATATCCGGGTACTTAATGGCAAAATTTGGCTGAGAAGCAAAAAAGAGGACTTTACAACATTTCGCGTGCAATTGCCAGTGCGAATCATCGATTGATATCTAGACAAGATAGACTATAATTAATGGAGCAAATTCATTATGATGTTTTCAGCACAATCATCCCAACAGGTAAAAATGAATACAAACACAGGTTTAATCATTAACAGACAAGAAAGACCCAACCCAAAGGTTTACGAGATCATAACACTTCTCGTATTCCTGTTCCTGTTGTTTATCGTCAGTTTCATTTTCGGAGCAGTGCTACTTTACGACAATCCGCCGCCCAATGATTCTGCAAAAATGTATGCACTGCAAACTTTAAACGCAATGCCAACACCCACCACCATCGAGCTCGATCAGGTAGGTAATATTATCCAGACCACACCAGAACCGACCATCACCCCAGAACCTACACCAACAGAAAAAACTCTGCAAAAACCAGAGGGTCAGGTCAATATCTTATTATTAGGATCTGATGCCCGGCCTGGCGGCGGCGGTTTTCGGACCGACAGCATCACCTGGGTTTCATTAAACCCCAAAGATGGTTTCGTCAGCGCGGTTTCCTTCCCAAGGGACCTTTTTGTCGATATCCCGGGGATGGCCAGCAACCGCATCAATGTTGCTTTTCCCAGAGGTGGATTTGATTTACTGGCAGACACCCTGGAGTTAAACTTTGGCGTTCGTCCGGATTATTATATTCTGATTGATTTTAACGGTTTCACTTCGTTAATCGAGAATCTGGGTGGCATCAATGTGCAGGCATCCAAAAACCTGAGTGATACCTGCGCCAGGTGGATCAACCCGAGTGGATACTGCAGCGTAGGACCGGGGTTGGTACACATGAACGGTGATGTAGCGCTGTGGTATGTACGCTCCCGGTATTCCACCAACGATATTGATCGTGCACGACGAGCCCAAGAGGTCGTGGAAGCCATTTTTGAACGCTTGATGCGGTTAGACACCATCCTGAAGGTGCCTGAATTATTTACCATTTACCGAAATTATGTCCAGACCGACCTCAATTTATCTGATATCATGCCATTAGTACCATTAGCAAGCGAAATATATGAGAATGGTGACATCCGCAATAACGTCTTAGATTTTGACTACTTTTACAGTTGGATAACGCCTCAGGGTGCCCAGGTGCTTGTTCCCGACAAATTATTGATCCGAGAATTAATGATCGAAGTCCTGGATTTAAGATAAGGCGATTGACAGGTCTCCCAGTTTAATATAAACTTAGCTTATATAGGCTACACGAATTTCTTGATTCAAGAGGTGATTCATGACAAACCAAGCAAATCATCAAGATACCTCCGCCCATTTAACTGATAAGTCTCACCTTCAACCAGCTATCCAGGCCTGGAAATATTATTTAAAAGACCAGGCACGTTCTCCTCACACGGTGAAAGCCTTCATCGCTGACCTGAACTTGCTCGATACCTACCTGGTTCCAGAAATCACCATCGGTGAAATCACCCTCAAAGACCTGGAAAAATTTACCGACTGGCTTGAAAATGAACGCGGTGTACCTTGCAGTCCCAAGAGCCTGTCACGCCGAATCACATCGGTCAAAAGCTTTTTTAGATGGGCCCATAATTATGGTGTCATTCAGACTGACCCGGCAGATAAACTTGTTCAACATCCCGTCACCAGCCCCCTGCCCACCGTATTGACATATCAAGAAGTGAGAGCTGCGCTTGACACAGCCAATGCCTTTCGCAATGACGACACACCGGATGCGCGTCCCTATACATTATTAAAATTATTACTCGAAACCGGCATTAAGAAAGGTGAATGCCAGAGTATCGGCCTCAATCACCTCTCCCTGGAAGATCCTCAAAATGCTCACGTTTTCATCCGTTATGCCAACCAGCGTTATCGTAATAAAGAACGTAAGCTGCCAGTATCCGAGGCATGGTGCAAAGCTTTTGATGAATATGCCGAGCAGTATCAACCAGAGGAACGTTTATTCCCATGGACAGCCCGTCGGCTTGAATACATCTTGGAAGATATTACTGAAGAAGCAGGCTTCGAGAAACGTATTTCCTTTGATATGTGCCGTTGGACCAGTGTGCTGACAGATCTAATTGAAGGCGTGCCACCGGATGAAATCCGTCAAAAACTTGGCGTCTCCAAGGTGCAGTTCCGCGAAGTGCGCGCCAAATTGCGCAAGCTGGCCGTGCAGCAAGGCTTTACGATTAACAACCCGAGCGAAGAATAAGCCAGGACAAAAACAGTCCCCCAAGTCATTAATGCCAATCGGCCACATTGGGTTAATAAAAAGCTTACAAATCCAGTTTTACTGTTGAGATAAATAAAGACGCAAAATTCTTCGAGTCTTATGCGCCACCTTAAACGATTCAGACGGTCTCACCCCAACCACCCAGGCAACCTCACTTCCCGAGACTATCAACGGCCAGCAATCCCGCAGATGCGCTGGGATTTTTTCATTGATGAAAAAGTCCTTTACTTTTTGGGAATGCCCGTGCATGCCCAAAGGCAGCCAGCGTTCACCTGGTTCACGGCCACGCAAGACCAAAGGCAGTTTTAACTTGTCAAAGTCCAACCAGGCCTCATCATGAGGCAGGGTCTGCACTTCTTGGCTGACCTTCTCGAAGGTCGCATCTATCACATCCATTTTCAGGATCCAACCATTCTTAAGGGCAACACTGTCGTCTGGGAAGAGTTCGATTCGAAAATCTGCTGAGGGCAACAGCGACTTTCCCCCATCTGGCAGTGCAGATACCTGCGTTTTCACAATCACCTGTCCACCAACCACAACCAGGCTTAATTTCGCAGCCAGGTCAACTTCACTGCTTACATCCTCCCGGTTAATTACCGTCACACCCCGCTCAATTGCATCGAACCCAATATCCCTCAACCCGGGCCGGAGCAATAAGATAGCCCGGCGTAACACCCGCCTTTTCAAGGCTGTTGGTAAAGTAATAAACTTTCTCTGCTGAAAGACAACCCATTCTGCTGTATGAGAGACATAACAATCCTCCCAGGCAGACGAAGCTAATGTTCCCAGATACTGGTTTTCTTCTGCCAGCACATCTGCTGTACGACAGACAATTTTACGAAATTGCGGATTCAGTGTCTCTAACTTTGGAATCAGCTCATGACGCAAATGGTTTCTAAAATAGGTCCTATCTTGATTGGTCTCATCCACCCGCGGGGAAAGGCCGGTAGTTAATAGATAAAAGTCGATTTCCTCCCGCCAGACACCCAAGAGCGGACGGACTAGGGGAATTGCCTGCGTCCATTGAGGCATCAAGCGTCGATAAGACATCCCACTTAAACCATCCAAGCCTGCGCCACGGATGAAGTGCATTAATACCGTTTCAACCTGGTCATCGGCATGATGCGCTACAGCAACTGCCTGGGCAGCATGTTGTTGGGCTTGATCAAATAAAAACCGGTAGCGCACCACCCGGGCAGCCTCCTCCAGTGACAAGCCTTCGTCTTCAGCCAACGCCGGTACATCAACGCGCTTTCGCACAAACGGCAAACAATTCTTGGCAGCCAGAGCCTCGATAAAATCGGCGTCTTGCTCAGATTCGGGTCGGATCGCATGATCCAGGTGTGCAATCACTAAGTTAAATTCAAGCACAATCAGCCCGTCCATCAGTGCCAGGCTGTCCGCCCCGCCTGAGACACCTAAAAGGAGCGGGCTATCTTTTATCAACCCACATTTATTGATCGCTGCTTGGGATAATTTCTCCAGGAACATATTCACATTATAGCACCGCTGCTCAATCGTCCTAATTGAAATAGGGTATACTTCACGGTGGGTTCAGGCAGACTATGTTAATGGTAAAAAAGACCATCGGAATAACTGGCAATATTGCCACAGGGAAAAGCGTACTGCGTCGTATGCTGGCAAATTCGGGTGCACTGGAGATTGATGCCGATGTAATTGCCCACCGAATGCTGTACCCTGATGGACCAGCCTATCAACCTGTGTTGGATGCATTTGGTGTGCAAATATTATCAAATCAAGGGGAGATCTTGCACAGTAAATTAGGCCAGATCGTCTTCAACGACGCTGATAAACTATCCCAACTCGAATCCCTGGTTCATCCCTGGGTGACCCAATCAATCATATCGAGGTTACAAGGTTCCCAGCTTCCCCTAACAGCTATCGAAGCCATCAAACTTCTTGAAGCAGGGTTGGGGGGTCTTTGCGATTCAGTTTGGGTCAGTCACGTTCCAAAGCCAAACCAAATCGCGCGGCTTATGCAGACACGGAACATGGATCAACAAGCCGCAGCAGAAAGGATAGCGTGCCAACCACCCCAATCTGAGAAATTGGCCCAGGCTGATGTGATTATCAATACAGCAGGATCATACCAACAAACCTGGCAGCAAATACAAACAGCGCTTAATGATACAATTCAGATAAATAGAAAAGCGACCCGGTTAAAGGTTAATGCACTTGAAAATTGCCATATCGTAACGCCCGGAAGCCTGGCCCCTGACAGATTAGAATCCTTTTGGCGGGCACATTCCGGTCATACAGTGGCAACCTTATACGAACTATTGGGTAGTAAAATATTGCTTCCCATCACCAAAGAAGGACTGCTGTCTCCCATGGTTATCTTGGATAGCTGGAATTTTACAGCAAACATCAACACGATTGTTCCAGCCGGTTATTTACAACCATTTTCAGCTCAAATCTTTCAGGCCATTCATACATATTGCAAAATGGCACAATACGAGCTCGTCTTCATTACAGACGAGATCGTCCAAGACAACCAACTGAACCCCACAACCTATGGGTATGACCATCAACCCTCACAGGAATTGCCGTACCCTGGATGGCAGCGAGCAAGGCATAGACTCCTTCCAGGTCAATCAAAAAGCTGTTGGCGAAAAATAATCAGCCAACCACTGGAAAGAACCTTACCTCCTGTACAGATAGAGCCATATATCCATGATTGACATTTATAACGACATCCTTTTTCTATTTCAAAGGTTCGGTTGGACCGATATCCTGGACATCATCCTGGTGACATCGATCTTTTATCTCTTGCTGATGCTCCTGCGAGATACAGAAGCCCTGGTCCTTTTACGCGGTGTGTTCTTCATCATCGTTTTGCTGGTCGTGTTCACCAGCGTGGTAGACCTGCCCGCATTTTCATGGTTAATCAGCACCATCCTGCCCGCTTTGGCCTTTGCCATCCCTGTTATATTTGCACCGGAAATCCGCCGTGCCCTGGAAAGGGTGGGCAGAGCCGGTAATGTGGATTTCATGACCAGAACCCAAGATGTCAACAAAAAACAGCTCAAACAAACCCTGCAAGCCATCATCAGTGCCAGTGGACGTCTTTCAGAACGTCACCATGGTGCCCTGATTGTGATTCAGCGGGGTCAGGGGCTGGGCGAATACATTCAAACTGGCGTGCCCATGAATGCTGAGGTGACACCTGAACTCCTCCTTCAGATTTTTTACCCCAACACCCCCCTCCATGATGGCGCAGTGATTATCGTCGACAACAGACTTGTTGCGGCATCCTGTGTCCTGCCCCTTTCTGCCATCGGCGTCCTCAACCGCTCACCTGACCGCACAATGGGCTTGAGACACCGGGCTGCTTTGGGTATCTCTGAGGTCAGCGATGCCATCGCTGTGGTCGTTTCAGAAGAGACCGGCAGTATCTCTGTTTCCCACAGAGGCAAAATGATCCGCCGGTTAAACATGGAACGATTACAGAATACACTGCATGCCTTTTTCCAACCAGCCGCATTCGCTGAAGGTAAAAGCCTGTTCTCAAGGTTATTATCTATTTTCACCCCGAGTGATGAAGATTTGCTGAAAGAAGAGGGTGAATGATGAAGCTTATTCGAAAAATTCTCAAAAACCTGCCCACGTTTATAACCGCTGTGATTTTCGCCGTCGCAGTGTGGATCTTTGCTGTCACACAAGCAGATCCGACCATCACACGGGCATATCCAAGACCGCTCAATATGGAAGTTATCGGGTTAGACCCCAGCCTGATGATCGTCAATGACATCTCAGAACAGGTCTCACTGACCATTCGAGCCCCCTCAACAATTCTCAACCAATTGGAAAATGATATCAACTTGCTTAATGTCATGCTGGACCTGTCTGGATTGGATGCAGGTGTTCATACGCTGACGCCACAAGTCAACCTGGCCCTCTCTCCAGCAGAAGTCGTTCGTTTAAACCCTGCCTCTGTGTTTGTGAAATTAGACGCTGTCGTAACAGAAATCTTCCCCATCCAGATTCAAATGATGGGTAATCCTGCTATAGGATTTGAAGCTCAAACACCCGAGCTCAGCGAGGAAAATGTGGTCATTTCTGGCCCGCTGTCCATTATCGAAACAATTGACCAGGTGGTGGCAGAGGTCAACATTGAAGAGACCTCTGAAGACATTCTACGAACAATCCCAATCACGCCCATCGATGAAGAAGGTATCGCCGTTGAGGGCATCACCATCAGCCCCAGCAGCATCCAGGTCACCGTCCCCGTCACACAGCGCGGCGGTTTCCGTACCGTCGTCGTCAAGATCGTCACAACTGGGCAAATCGCAACAGGATACCGATTAACCAACATCTTTTCGATTCCGCCAACAGTTACCATTTTTTCAACAGACCCCAGCCTGGTTGAAGCCATACCCGGGTTTATCGAAACTGCACCTATTAATCTTAATGGCGCATTTGAAGACATTGAGATCAGGGTTTCGCTCAATTTGCCAGAGGGAATCAGTGTCGTGGGCAGTCAAAATGTAACTGTCCAAATTGGCATTGACCCGATCCAGAGCAGCATCAGTTTCATCAATGTGCCCATTCAAATTGAAGGCCTGCAAGAGGGTCTGGATGCAACGATATCCCCGAAGAATGTGGATGTCTTCCTTTCGGGACCTGTTCACCTGCTGGAAGGGCTGAGCCTGGAAAATATTTTCGTCGTGATTGATCTGAGCGACCGCACCCCAGGCACCTACCAACTCACACCGATCGTCAGGTTAGAATTTGAAGATGTAAACGTGGATGCAATCCTTCCCAGCACAATCGAGGTCATCATCAATTCAGAAAATACCAACCAAAATAATGGCGACTTGCCCGCACCAACCGCCACGCCCACGGTTAGCCCTTAGCATTTCCATTTTTTTTCTTTTGTTCACAGGATGAAACCTCACGCGCCCCCAGAACAGGATCTTGTTAAGTTTCTCAGCTTCAGCGGCGAATACAGCTCTGACTTCATAATTAGGGGGAATCCTTATTGGATATTGTCGAAGGACATTCAGGCTACCACTTTAATTAAGTGACGAAGCAATAATTTAGCGGAATGAAAAAACCGATCCAGACAAATTCATTATGAGCACGATCTGCCGTTAAAAATTATCGGTTCAAGAAAAACTGGTTTGTTTACAAGATCAATGTCATTCTTCGGTAAAGCATTTTTCCACAACGCCTTATTTATTGCTATAATAAGCCAAGTTAAGGAGGTCTTTTTGATGAAACTTTCCAGAGCTATTTACGCCCGAACCTACCAGTTGATCATGCGCGCTGCTGCCTACCTGGTACCCTGGCGACAGCCTGTTTTGATTGAAGGCCGGGGATCGCTCAACCAACTGCCAGAACTGGTGGCCAGTAAAAAGCTGCTTTCCGTGCTGATTGTCACCGATAACCACATGCGTGAGCTGGGATTGCTGGACCCACTCATGGAGGGTCTCATAGCTCAGGGAATCCGCTTCACCATTTATGACGGAGTACAGCCCAACCCGACCATCGATAACGTGGAGCAGGCTCTGGCAGCTTATCACCAAAATGACTGCGGTGGGATCATCGCCTTCGGCGGCGGTTCACCCATTGACTGCGCCAAAGCCTGTGGTGCCCGGGTTGTCCGCCCCCGGAAACCTGTCACCAAAATGCGAGGCCTCTTCAAAGTGATGCGCAGGCTGCCCCCATTATTCGTGGTGCCTACCACCGCCGGAACAGGGTCAGAGACCACCATCACCGCTGTGATCACCGACAGTGAGCACCAGCATAAAATCACCATCAATGATATCCCGTTGATGCCGCATTACGCTATTCTGGATCCATTGTTGACGGTCGGTCTGCCACCGCACCTGACCGCGACCACCGGGTTTGATGCCCTCTGCCATGCCATCGAAGCGTACCTGAACCGCAGTAATACCCGTCAGACAAAGCAGATGGCTCGCGAAGCGGTCCGACTTGTCCTGGAAAACCTGTATCCAGCTTGCCAGGTTGGCAATAACCTGAAAGCCCGGGAAAATATGCTCAAAGCCGCCTTCCTGGCCGGGGCAGCCTTTACACGTGCTTATGTGGGCTATGTGCATGCCATTGCCCACACACTGGGTGGTTTTTATGACATCCCCCATGGTCTGGCGAACGCCGCCATCCTGCCCCAAATGCTGGAACATTACGGGCATCATGTCTACCAACCCCTGGCAGAGTTGGCTGATGCCGCTGGAATCCCGGGGGGCAATGCTATGGAGAAGGCCGTGCGCCTGACAGAAGCGATTAAAGACCTTGGCGACAAATTGGAAATCCCCCGCAGGTTTGTAGAAATCCAGCAGGAGGACATCCCTCTTATGGCTGCCTATGCCGACAGCGAGGCCAACCCGCTCTATCCCGTCCCAAAATTGATGGATAAAGAGGCCTTGGCCCATTTCATCGAAGGCTTGATGGTGAAAGACGAAACCCCTTCAGCGTTAAAGAGCTACACTGGGAGGATTGCCTGGATTGATTTGACAAATCAGAAAGTGGGCGAATACCAGCTTCGTGACGAGGAACGGCGTCGTTACCTGGGCGGCAAGGGAATCGCAGCCAAGATCTTATTTGACAACCTTCCAGCGGATGTGACAGCTTTTTCCCCTGAGAACCTGATCGTAATCACCACCGGTCCGCTTTCAGGCACCGGTGCACCAACTTCTGGACGATTCAATATCTCCACTGTCTCGCCCCTAACCGGCTTATGCGTCAGTTCAAACAGTGGGGGTGATTTCGGCTTCCATATGAAAAAATGCGGTTATGACGGCCTGGTGGTGACTGGGCGAGCTGCGACACCTACCTACATCGAGCTGACACCGGAGGGTGAGGTCCTCTTCCATGATGCCGCCCACCTACAGGGTATGACCACCGGTGAGACTCGTGCCGCCCTGGGAAAACCAGCCCTAGTTATTGGCCCAGCAGGTGAGCATAAAGTGCTTTATGCCAATGTGATGAATGGTGACCGTGCCTTTGGGCGAGGTGGTGTAGGGGCGGTTTTTGGTGACAAAAACCTCAAAGCCCTGTGTGCCAGGGGACTCCAAAAAACGCCTGTAGCCCAGCCTGAAGCCCTACGAGCTTATATCCAGCGCTGGAACAAACTGCTGCGTTCTCATCCCTACACCGGGCAAATCTGGCCCGACCTTGGCACCACTTACCTGGTCAGACCAATGCAAAAAACCGGCATGTTGGCAACCCGCAACTTCGATTTGGGCCGCTTTGATGGATACGAATCCTTCAGCGGCGAAACCCTCAAGGAAAAATTTGTCCTCAAAAACAGTGGCTGCATCGCCTGCCCCATCCGCTGTTCACGAGTGGTGAGAATGGGAGATCAGGAAGTCAAAGGGCCTGAGCTGGAAACCCTGGTGCTGCTGGGTTCCAACCTAATGAACGATGACCTGGAACTGATCATCCACTTAAATTACTGGATGGATGAATATGGCATCGACACAATGTCAGCCGGTGTCACCCTGGGCTATGCCATGCATCTTGCAGAAGAGGGAATCGCAGAATTGGGCTTAATGTTTGGTCAGCAAGCCGGCCTGGTTGAGATGGTACGCAAGATTGCCTTCCGAGAGGGCGTAGGCGACATCCTGGCCCAGGGCACCCGTAAAATGGCCCAAAAGTATGACGCCCACGATAAAGCCATCCATGTCAAGGGACTGGAGATAGCAGCCTATAACCCAAGGTGGGCAGTTGGACAGGGCCTCAGTTACGCCACCGCCAACCGAGGCGGCTGTCACCTCAATGGGGGCTACCTGGTCTTTTTGGAAGGGCTGGGGTTGGCGATGAACCAGTGCTCAACCACCTCGAAACCGGAACTGGCTGTGATGTTTCAGTGGCTGATGGAAGCCATATCAGCGGCAGGCTGCTGCCTTTTCACCTCCTTTACAGCTTTTCCACCAGCATTATTAACCAACGCCTTCCTCAAAAGGATTGCCTCGAGCGTTCTAGGGCTGAGTGGCCCCCTTTTGCGGCCATTTCTAAAGCACCCTGAGATCATGAAAACCAACCTAGACCTGATCCCCTATTCGAAGGCTGTCGCCCTGGCGACCGGCATGCCTATGTCCCTGGGCAGACTGCTTGCCATCGGCCGTGACGCCTATGCGCTTGAACGGCGGCTCAATATCCGCCTGGGGCTGACATCTGACGAAGACCGTTTGCCCGAAACCTTCCGGGAGGATGTACCCGACAGGGAAATGGTGAAACGCTATTATCAGGCAGCAGGATGGAATTAAAATCGTTCGGAGCACCGTAGGACGTTTCCCAGGAAAGTTTATCGGAAGAGGATTTTTACTTGTGAGTGCTTACCTGATTGGAGAATAGATGGGAACTCTGCTCATCATCCTGGCATCCGTGTTCGGTCTGGTTGGGACTGCATATTAAACCTGCTCCTTTTAACCTTTTACACAGGGCAATGGAGACCTTACCACCATTCTTCTATCAGAAGGCCTGCCCACACCGGTCGAACGCTTTTACCTTGAGGTTTACGGAGACATCATTCCCCTTATTGATTCTGCCCTGATCAGTGGACAGGCCTGGCTTACAACCTTGTTTTTTTCTGATGGCTACGAGGTATAATCATCCCCTATGGCGAAACCAATCATTGCCCTGGTGGGCAGACCAAACGTTGGTAAAAGCACCCTCTTCAATCGCCTGACCGGTGAACGGTTTGCGATCGTGGACGATGTCCCTGGCACCACCCGCGACCGTCTGCTGGCTGAAGCTGATTGGAACGGGTATTTCTTCTATGTGATGGACACAGGTGGGATCGATCCAACCAAGAGAAAAAACCAGTCACCCCTGTCCATTGGGTCCAAAGACTACATTCGACAAATTCGCTGGCAGGCTGAGTTGGCCATGGCCGAATCCGATCTGATCCTGTTCATCGTAGACGGGCAAGCTGGCATCACACCTGCCGACCAAGAAATCGCTGAAATTCTACGGCGGAAGCAAAAATCTGTTGATGGCCGTTTCTACCCGCCAATTTTGCTGGTCGTCAACAAGGCTGAAAGCGCCAAAATCCGTCAATTGGTAGGCGAGTTCTATGAATTGGGCCTGGGAGACCCCTTCGCCATCTCCGCCTTACATGGTACCGGTACCGGTGATTTACTGGATGCCGTGGTTGACCACATCGATGCTTTCGATGAAGAGACCGAGGAAGACATATCGGCAAAAATCGCCATCGTTGGCAAGCCCAACGCCGGCAAGTCCAGCTTGCTGAATAAGATCGTTGGCGAAGAGCGGGCCATCGTCAGCGAAATCCCGGGTACAACCCGAGATGCAGTCGACACAAAATTGGATTACGATGGTATCCCGGTGACACTGATCGACACAGCCGGAATCCGACGCCGGGGAAAAGTTGCACCCGGTGTTGAAAAGTACAGCGTCATCCGCAGCATGAATGCCATCGAACGCGCGGATGTGGCTATTTTAATGATCGATGCCACCAGCAGCATCACCGCCCAAGACACCCACATCGCCGGTTACATTAAAGATGCCTGGAAGAGCACCGTGGTGGCCGTCAATAAATGGGACCTGGTTGAAACAGATGCCTTCACCATCAATGATTACACCACCCACATTCGGAATGAGCTGAACTTCATGGACTATGTTCCAATGGTGTTCATCAGTGCCCTGACAGGCAAGCGGGTCAACCAGGTACTCCCGCTCGCATTACGTGTGCAGGAAGAACGCCTGGTGCGGCTGTCCACATCACAAATTAACCGCATCATCCAGCGTGCCCAGGACATGCACCCCGCCCCATCAAAGACCGGTCGGTCCTTAAGGATCTATTACGGCACCCAGGTGCGCAGCGACCCGCCAACTTTCATGCTGTATGTCAATAACCCGGAATTAGCCCATTTCACCTATCTTCGCTATATCGAAAATCAATTCCGGAAAGATTATCCATTTCTTGGCACCCCAATCCGGTTGGTCCTCAAAAAAAGGAGAGATTAAACACATTTTAGCCCAAAATAAGATATAATTAGTGAGTCAATAACTCAGAACAGCAACCCTTAAACGGTTTGAAGTGGTACCATTGAAATAATATGCTTAACAATCAACACAGTGACCTAGCATCTGCCATCGAAAACAACCAGCCCAGGCCCAGTTCTAAACGCTCGAGCTGTCTTGGTCTGATGATCGACACCATTGAAACCATCCTGCTTGCCCTGGTTTTATTCCTGGCAATCAATGCGCTTTCGGCTCGGGTCCGGGTTGAAAATGTCAGCATGCAGCCAACGCTGAATCCGGGGGAGTTTCTCTTGGTTAACCGGGTTGCTTACAAACTTGGGCAGCCCTCCATCGGTGATATTATTGTTTTTCATGCACCAGGCCCGTCGGGTCTTGATTATATTAAGCGTGTGATTGGCTTGCCAGGCGATCAGATCAACATTTCGGATGGTGTGGTGTATGTCAATGACCACCCACTTTATGAGACCTATATTTCCGAGTCGCCAAGATATAACGGCACCTGGTTGGTGCCTCCGGATGAATATTTTGTCTTGGGAGACAACCGCAACAATTCCAGTGACTCTCACCTGTGGGGTTTTGTACCCTTTGATGATATTGTCGGCCGCGCCTTATTTATTTACTGGCCGTTGGATAACCTGGCACTGCTTAACAACCCCGATATCGTTCAGGCGATTCAATAAGGACTCCATTCCCACCTACGTATGCGTGAAAAACCGGCCTAACAACAACAAAAAGGAAAACGATGAAGGACCCCCTCGCAACCCAACTGTGCTTAAAATGCCAGGGTGGCAGAAAGAGTATGCACTCGGCAACATTGATGACCTGGCTTGGCGATGACCTGATCACAGTGCCCAATTTTCCCGCCTGGGTCTGCGATATCTGTGGCGATCGAACCTATGATGCCCATGCCCTGGCCCAATTAAGTATGCTTCTAAACCCGGACGCGGGTACACCCATCCAGACCCCTCTCGCCATCCAGAAGAAGAATCGACCGGCAAACGCTCCCCCACCGGCGTAATACTAAACGCTCCCTAAAAACAGATTTCAACCGAGCTTTTACCTGATCCCAGCGGTGACATAACCACTGGGATTTTCATTAATAACTGGCCTGAACTATTGAGAAAATTATTACCACTTGTAATCATGGTAACCTGTCTTTCGCCTTGCAATGGTGGGATGCTCACCAAGGCTGTAATTTAACGCTCAATATAATTATTTTAGCCCTCAATAAAATTGACTATTTATGGTCAACATGCTATGATAATAGTGTCATTATTTCATTTTATTTTTGTACCTTAAAAGGAGTTATTTCATATGTCATTAGACCTGATTGTTCGCATTATTGGCTTTGTTATTTTTGGAATTATCGGCATTTTTTTAGGTGAACCGGTGGGGCTCTTGATTGATCAAATCTGGAGCGCCAGCCCACTCTCCATCTTTGTCTACCAAATTATCACCACACTGCTCATCGGTATTTTGGGATTCGTAATTGCACCTTGGATTTCAATTCGCCCAGTGAGCGCTATTCGCAAGCGTTTGAGTAACATCTCAGCACAAACGCTCATTTATGGGTTAATCGGTTTGATATTTGGGCTGATCGCGGCAGTGCTGCTGGCCTATCCGATTTCGCTCCTGCCATACCCCCTGGGCAGCATCCTGCCCTTTATTGCTGTTTTGCTGTTCGGTTATTTGGGGAGCGTGCTGTTCGTCACCCGGCAGAAAGACCTGGAGAATATTTTTCGCCCGTTCTCAAGAAGCGACAATTCAAAAGACGATAAGGTCGAGGCCAGCGGCCTGCAAGACAGCCGCCGGATACTGGTTGACACCAGCGCCATCATTGATGGACGCATTGCCGATATCGCCCGCACGGGTTTTGTCCCTGGCCGGCTGTTGATCCCGCGCTTTGTGCTCAATGAATTACAATATGTCAGTGATTCCGCTGATAACCTGCGGCGCCAACGTGGCCGGCGCGGGATGGAGGTGCTGTCAGAGCTGCAAAAGGATTCCACCATACCGGTGACCATCACAGACATCGACGTTGAAGGCGTCAGGGAAGTGGATGAACGTTTGATCGTCCTGGCCCGGCAGTTGAGCTGCCCAATCTTGACCAACGACTACAACCTCAACCGTGTGGCTGAATTGCAGGGTGTCTCTGTTCTCAATATCAACGAGCTAGCCAACGCGGTTAAAGCCATTCTGTTGCCCGGCGAATCACTAGAGATGAAGATCATCCAGGAGGGAAAAGAATATGGCCAGGGTGTCGGCTATATGGAGGACGGCACAATGGTCGTTGTCGAAGATGGTCACAAATTAATAGGCAAAACCATCTCAATAACAGTCACCAAGGTCTTACAAACTGCGGCTGGCAGAATGATCTTCGCAAAACCTGACAACGGCAAATAATTGCAAACGATAATACTATTGGAGTAATCAAACGATGTCTTTGAGAGTCTATAATACCCTGGCACGCCAAAAATCTGAGTTCACGACCATTGAAGAGGGAAAAGTCCGCATGTACGTATGTGGACCCACCGTCTATGACAGCGCCCATGTTGGCCATGCGATGTCGGCCCTGGTCTTCGATGTCATCCGTCGGTATTTAACCTTCCGGGGATATGACGTCCAATACGTGATGAATTTTACCGATGTGGATGATAAAATCATCGACCGCGCCAACAGGCTGGGTATTGAACCCATCGAGCTGGCAGAAAAATATATCACGGAATTTAAACAAAACCTCCAGGACTTGAACATCCTACCGGCCACAGAACACCCGCGAGCCACCGATGAAATTGACGCCATTATTGAAATGGTAAAAACACTGATTAAAAAAGGCGCTGCCTATCAAGCGGATGGGGACGTCTATTTCCGGGTTGAAAAGGCCAAGAACTATGGCAAGCTCTCGGGCCGGAAACTCGAAGAAATGAACGCCGGCAGCCGCATCCGCGTGGATGACCGCAAAGAAAACCCGATGGACTTTGCGGTCTGGAAAGCGGCAAAGCCAGGTGAACCAGCCTGGGACAGCCCCTGGGGACCCGGTCGGCCAGGCTGGCATATTGAATGTTCAGCGATGAACCTCGACCACCTGGGCCCTCAAATTGACATCCACGGCGGCGGCAACGACCTGATCTTCCCCCACCACGAGAATGAGATCGCCCAAACGGAAGCCATCACCGGCAAACCCTTTGCGCGCTACTGGATGCACAATGGCATGCTCCAATTCAAGGGCGAAAAAATGGCCAAAAGCACGGGCAACCTGGTGCCGATCAACGAGTTCCTCGAACAACACCCTGGTGATGTGATTCGCCTGATGGTCATCAGCTCGCACTACCGCAGCCCCCTCACCTTCAATAACGAGGTGATCGAAGCAAATGAACGTGCGCTAGAACGGCTGCTGTCTGCCACCCGCCCGGCCCTGCCAGGGACGGAAGGCGCGCCAGGTGAAATCCTTGAACAGTTAGCGCAGCAGGTAGAAACCACCCGGCAGGGTTTTGTTGAATCGATGGACGAGGACTTCAACACGGCCGGCGCGCTGGCCCATCTCTTCGACCTGGTCCGGATGATCAACCAAGCCCGGGCTGAGCATGCCAGCGATGATGAGTTGGCCGATGCCCAGAAAACGCTCACAAAACTGGCCGATGTGCTGGGCCTGACACTAACAGCCTCTGAAAAAACCGCCACACGGGCCGATGCCTTCATTGATCTGCTGCTCGATCTACGCCAGGAGCTGCGCAACCAGAAAAATTATGCCCTGTCCGATCGAATTCGGGATGAGCTGATAGAATTGGGTGTGGTGATCGAAGACACGGCCCAGGGCTCAACCTGGCGCTGGGAGTGACCTGTGAGCGAATGGATCACAGGGCGCAACCCGGTTTTTGAGATATTACGCGCCAACCGCCGCCGGTGTAAACGCCTGTGGGTAGCGCAAAACGCCAAACAAAAGGGGCGCCTGGCGGAGATCCTCCAGTTAGCCCGGGCACACCAGGTGGCCATCCAGTTGGTCAGCCCTTCCGACCTGGATGGCATTGATCGGCAGCATCAATCGGTGGCCCTGGCCACAGATGGCTACCCCTATGTTGACCTGGAGGCGATCATCCGTCGGGCCGAGGCCAGGGATGAACCCATTTTCGTCCTGCTCCTCGACCTGATCCAGGACCCGCAAAACTTAGGCACCCTGATCCGCTCTGCTGAAGCCTTCGGTGTCCATGGCATCATCCTGCCCCTGGCCCGGGCCGCAGCAGTGACTCCCGCCGTGGTCAATGCCTCATCCGGTGCCACAGAAATGCTGCATATCGCCCAGCACAACCTTTCCCAGGCCATAGACCGGCTCAAAGAAGCTGACGGGTGGGTCATCGGCCTGGAAAGCAGTCCCCAGGCTCAGACCCCCCATCAGATCAACCTCACAGGGGGCATTGGCCTGGTGATCGGCAGCGAGTCACAGGGCTTACGCCGGCTGGTCAGAGAAAAATGCGACCTGCTGATGCAGATCCCCATGCAGGGGCATATCGATTCGCTCAACGCCGCCGTAGCCGGTTCAATTGCCCTGTTCCTCGTGCGCCAGGCGCGTGGATGATAGGTACCATCCCCCCTCTGAATGGCCTCAAACCCAGTCGTGTGCAAAGAAAACCAATTTTCTTGTGACCTTTATTCGGACTAAAACGATAATTTTTATTTATTTTATATAATTCAGTGATATAATCAGTGATAATTAACAAATAACTAGAGGAGTATTCATGAAAATCAGTAAAACATTAAACGATGCTATCAATACCCAAATTGGCGAGGAGCTGTTCGCATCCAACGGCTATGCCAATATGGCCGCCTATTTTGACGGACTGGGCCTGAAACGGCTCACAGCCATGTTCTTTGAACAATCCGAAGAAGAGCGTGAACACGCCATGAAATTCCTGCACTACCTGCTGGAAGTCGAAGGCGATGTGGCCATCCCCGCTGTCTCCGCAGCGCCGCCCACCTTTACCAGCGTCAAAGCCGCTTTTCAAGCAGCCCTAACCTGGGAAAAAGACGTCACCGGCAGGATTAACCGTCTGATGGATATGGCTATTGAGGAAAAAGACTACGCCACCCAGGATTTTCTGCGCTGGTTTGTGACCGAACAGGTCGAAGAAGAGGCAAACATGTCGCACCTGCTAACCCTTGCAGAAGGCCTCGGCGACCGATCCATCCTCCACCTGGAAGCCTTCATCCCCCAAAAATAGAACCCTGCCCAAACACAACCGTTAACACACAAAAAGACGACCATCTGGCCGTCTTTTTTTTCTAAGTCACTTGCCACATCTTATCACCAGGCCAATCGAACAGGCATGGTAAATCAGAACTAGTCTGAAGGCCGAATCACCCTTTCACCCCCCATCAAAGGCTGCAATACCTCCGGGATGGCCACAGAGCCATCTGCCTGCTGGTAATTTTCCAATACCGCGATCAGCGTGCGCGGCATGCCCAA